>JANTFL010000001.1 GCA_024763455.1 Sediminispirochaeta sp.
GACCGATACGATTACAAAAATTCTGAATCTATTCAGCGCACGGGATAATTTTTACTATCCTGTTGTTGATAACGATGAAAAATTGATCGGCATTGTTTCGATTGATCATTTGAAGGATACGTTTATTGCATCCGATTTTTCGGATTTTCTGCTTGCCTACGATATTATGGAGCCTGTTATCTGTACCTGTAATCCGGATACCGAAGCAACGGAAGTCCGGAAAAATCTTAAAGAGTTTGATATTCAATCGATTCCTATGGTGGATAAAGAGGGAAAGGTCCTTGGTATGATTGAAAACCGCGGACTTCAGCAGCTGTTTACCCGGAAGATTGCTGAACTTCAGAAAAAAGCCAAAACTTTGGAGAATACTTAATTTGAAATCAGGAAAGACCGGCAATGTATATATATTGATACTTTTAACGATTATAACGTTTGCCGCTGTTATCTATTTTACTGCCGACGAAAGCACAGTCACAGCCCTTGGTAATATTCATGTTTCGGACCTGTTGATTCTTTTACTCCTGTGGCTGTGTATTTATTCTTTTGATTCATTTGCTTTTTTTCTGATGGTCCTCTCCTCCGGTGAAAAAGTAAACCTTGCGACAGCTTACCGAACAAGTGCCCTGAAAACTTTTTCCATGATGGCGACACCCCTTGGTATGGGTGTTACCCCTGCACTCATATACTTCCTTTCAAATAACAAAATTCCGACCGGGAGAAGTTCCTCCCTTGTATTGACAAAAGTTATGATCAATGCCCTGTGGATTTTAACCGGTGCTACGGTCAGTTTTATAGTGAATCATTCGGTGATAATGCACAGTAAAGTGCTCTTTCTCCCCTTTGTTTTTACGTTTGTACTGCATATTGTATTTATTTCTATGGTTGTTCTGCTCATGCTGTCACCCTATAAGGCAATTGGATTTCTGGTAAAATTCAGCAGACTGTTGTCGAAATTAAAAATCATAAAAAAGCCGGGACGGATTAAACATTTCCTGGTACATGAAGCTTTCACTGCACGAAAGAGTTTTCGACTGTATTTCAAAAGGCACAAAGGGACATTTATCGCTGCGATTACCTCCAACGGTCTTTCATATTTTTTTACCCTCTCGGTGCTTTATTTTGTTTTAAAGGGACTCGGGCATACAGTACCATTTTCGGAAGCACTGACCTTTACAGCGATGATGCTTTTTGTAATAGGTGTTCTCCCTACTCCAGGCGGGTCCGGCCTGGCGGAGGTTCTTTTTGTCCTTCTTCTGTCGAAAACAGTTAATTCAGCAATTCTTGGGGTAGCTGTTGTTATATGGCGCTTCTTTATATACTACATTTCAACAGGAATCGGGCTGTTGATTTCAGTAAAACATCTGTCCAGTTTCATTGTCCATAAAAATAAACCTTCGTAACTATTTTACCTGACTTTATTTTCTGATTCCGTTTCAAGTTTAGCATTTATAATATTCTGAATGGTTAGAATAACAAGCATATACACGTTCCCTAAGATGATCGTATAGATGAAATAGATTACGGGCTTGAATAATGCAAGAGAAATCATTAAAACCAGAGCGTTTGCTGCCGGGCCGATCCAGAACCATAACATGATGAGTGTTTTATTTGCGTCAAAATACGATTTGCCATTGTAAATCTTTTTTTCTTTTCCTGACAGCCTGTTTTGAACTGCATGATAGATTGAGAAAAGAACAATTATTATTTTCTCAAAGAAATGATTGTTTCTACTCCTTAAGATAGAAACTTTATTCTGAAAGATCTTCTCTTCCTCCTCTATCAGCTCTCTTTTACCAAGTGCGAAAGCAGAAAACTGCCCTCTGTAGTAATCCACAGCTACAAGATGCGCAATCATACTTACAGCGGAAACTGCCAGTACCCAAAAAGGGTGAAACTTAAAAATTCCGGTGGAGAGAGCACCTTTGTTGAATGCAATCAGCATTCCGATGTACATTGCTGTTCCCACAGCATAATCAGAAACTCCGTCAATAATCCTCCCCATAGGAGTCCCTTTCCCGGTAAGTCTTGCAAGCATTCCGTCTGCATTGTCTGCAATTATGGCAAGGAAATAAAGAAAAGTGCCGGCAAGAATGCTCTTGGACGTTGCCGCGGAAAGAAATATTCCTCCCAGCACTCCGAGTCCAATCCCGATAAAGGAAACAATATTTGGAGTGATTTTTGTTTTGTAAAACATCTTTACAAATATGAAAGCTACAGGTCTGAATATATACATGGTTATGGGTTCATCAAATTTTGCATCCTTCAAAGACTTTTTAAAATCACTGTACGCCTTCTTACCAATAGCTTTGTGTTTCTCTACAAAATCACTCACCTTTCACCTCTTAAGACCCGGATGGTTCAACAGAAAGATATCCTTTTTTTTACCTATCGTAAAGTAAAAAAATCCTGTACAATCAGCAACCAGAGGAGACTAGCCGATGTCAAACACAGTTATAACCTACGGGACGTTTGATTTGCTTCACTGGGGGCATATCAATCTTTTAAAAAGGGCGAAAGCTCTGGGTGATACCCTTATCGTTGGGTTGTCTACCGATGAGTTTAATCGTAGTAAGCACAAGCAGTCGGTACACAAATATGATGAAAGGAAGTACATCCTGGAAGCAGTGCGCTATGTGGACCGTGTAATCCCGGAGGTGAGCTGGGATCAGAAAATTTCGGATATAAAAAAATACAATGTTGATATTTTTGTTATGGGCAGTGACTGGGAAGGGGAGTTTGACTTCCTTAAAGAGTACTGCCAGGTAATGTATCTGCCCCGGACTGAAGGGATATCTTCCACAGCGCTAAAAAACATGCTTAAGACAGAAAAGGGAGATACTAATGGAGAAATCTGAAATCAGAGTGTATCCTTACCGGTGGGCTGTTCTCGGCGCGTATATGTTTATAAATTTGACAATACAGATTCAGTGGCTCACCTTTGCCCCTATCCGATCCGCCGCGGTTGTTTATTACGGGGTCTCCGGACGGTGGATAGACTTTATGGCTATGAGCTACATGTTTGTATTTCTTGTTTTAAGCATACCCGCTTCTTATGTTATAGATACCTACGGAATACGGACAGGGCTTGGCATTGCTGCCTTTCTCGCAGGGGTATCGGCACTCCTGAAGGGACTCTATTCGGATACCTTTTATATTGTAGCCGCCGGACAAATAGGTCTTGCAGCTGCTCAGCCCTTCGTTCTTAATGCTGTAACAGCTCTGTCCAGCCGGTGGTTTCCCTTGAAGGAGCGTGCTATGGCTGCGGGTTTTGCAGCCCTCTCCCAGTACGTAGGTATTATTCTGGTCATGATTCTTACACCATTCATGATACAGGTTTCATACAATGGAGCTGAAATAAAAAGCGTTTTCGGTATAAGCAGAATGCTGATGATCTACGGTGTGGTAACGTTAGTATCAGCTATTGTAAGCCTTGTTCTAATCCGGGAGCGTCCGCCGCTTCCCCCTGAAAAAGAGGAGCTTCAGCGGCATTCTTTTGTAAAAGGGATGATACATCTCTTTAAACAGCGGAATATGGTTATTCTGATCGTACTGTTTTTCCTTGGATTGGGGATGTTTAATGCGGTAACTACCATGATTGATTCAATCTGTTTCAGCAAGGGATTTACTGTGGATCAAAGCGGGTTGATCGGAGGGATAATGCTCATAGGAGGTGTTATCGGGGCGGTCGTCATTCCACTGCTTTCCGACAGAGTAATGAAAAGAAAGATTTTTCTGGTAATCTGCATGATCGGTATGGTTCCCGGGATTACCGGACTGTATTTGTCCACAGGATATACAGGGGCGCTTGTCAGTTCATTTATCCTGGGCTTTTTTGTATTGAGTGCAGGGCCGATTGGTTTTCAGTATGCAGCTGAGGTAAGTTTCCCTACTCCGGAATCGACATCCCAGGGAATTATCCTGCTCGCTGGACAAATTTCAGGCATAGTTTTTGTCGCAGGTATGGGCACACCGGGAGGGTTGAGAATATTTATGTATTTGTTTATCGCGTTTTCCGTACTGTCCGTTGCCGGTGCAGCGATGCTGCGGGAGTCCCCTATGGTCAGGAATTCCTGATAACTATACCGGATGCAGCTAATCCGGAGAAAACTGCGACTACTGCGGCAATGGCAAACACCCAGTAGTAACCGTAAACTGCCCAAATAATTCCTGCTCCTAAAGGAGCGGTCATTGAAATGACATGTTCTATGGATATCCCCATAGCCAGGGTCGGAGTGAGATCTTCCTGCTCTTCAAGGATCTTGGATAGGTAGGTTGTCCGTGCTGTTCTAAGGGAAAAGAGAAGCTCATCCAGAATGAAACAGGCTGAAAGGACGGGAATGGCTGCGGCGGGAGACAGAAACCGGGGCGATGCAGCATAGAGTGCTGATAATATAATGATGAAAATGGAATCAGCAATAAGAATTTTTCTCTCTCCGAATTTATCGATAAGTTTTCCAAGATAGGGTTTTAAAAACACACCGATAACTGCCGCAATAAGGAGCAGCTGCGCAAGATCTGCAGCCTTTCTGTCATACATTTTGATTAATAGCCATGGACCGAATACAAGGAAGAGCTGTTTCCTGACTCCAAACAATGCTGCCAGAAAGTAAAAACGGCTGTACTTTTTTTTGAGTACAAATTTGAACCTGCTCTGTCCGTTACTCCTGGTTTTTTTCTTTTGCATGAGATACAGTATCCCGGCTATAATTGAGATAAAAAAAGCTCCAATGTAAAGTGTTTTGTAGGTGGCGTGAAACTTCCCCATAAAAATCCATATAAGCAGTGTTCCTGCGATAATTCCCATGGATCTCATACTGTTCATTTTACCCAGGACATGCCCTCTGTTCCTTTCTTCAGCATACCCAAGAGCCACCGGTTCAATAATAGTCATATGCAGATGGCTGCCGAGAGACCAGAGAATCATGAACATAATCATCGACGTATACGTTGGAGACAGCACCCCGAGGCCCAAAAGCCCCAGACCGGCAATCATTATGGATATTCCAAGAATATTTACTTCTCCGACAAAAATAATGGCACTGATTATAAAAGTCGTTAAGAGACCCGGCAGTTCCCTGGGAAACTCCAAAGCCCCCCTGGCTTCAGCTCCGATTCCGAATATATCGTTAAGGTAGTTGTGAAAGGTTCCTTGAAGAGCCGTAGAAATAATACCGGCAAAGAAAAGACCGGAAATAAAGAAAGAAAAGGAACTGATCCGCTTTTGGGCAAGTACTTCTGACACTCTATTTACTCCAACTGGAAACACTGATAGTATAACTGCACAACTGATAGTGGAGAAAAGAATGGTAAAAGTCAAGAACTCGGAATTCTTGAAACGGATAAAACCTGAGATAACAAAGATTGTCAGGTTACTTGAAAATCGCTTTGATTATGTCTCTATCCTTGGTACAGACACTTTTGGGTATAAATACCAGCTGAGTGGGGAAAATTCTTCCATCGAAGAGAGTATGTGGACTGAAAGGGGTTTCATTGCAAGGATACTGGATGGGGGAAGGGTTTATGAATACTCTTTTAATCTCATCGATACCGGTGTTGGTGGGGAAATTGCTGACAAGATCGTAAAAGCGGTTGAGGGTTCGGACCCAAAGGGGTTCAGGCAGTATACACTCCATCAGGAGGAGCCTTTAAAACTTAGTTTCAACGATGAGGTAAAGGTTGATCCTGTTTCGGCGGGAGCAGAAAAGATATTCTCAAATATGCAGACCCTCTTTGACCGGACCCTGGAAGCAGGAGAATATGTCTTTAATGCACGGGTCGTTTACGAATGGGCACGAGTTGCCAAGCTATTTATTTCTACAGCCAAAAATCTTGAACAGACCTATGTTTGGTCTCAGGCATATCTCATTCCCATGGTTAAAAAGGAAAATCTTATAAAAGTTATCTATGCTGCAGCTTCCGGCATCGGAGGATTGGAGATACTAAAGAGTCTTGAAAACAGGATCGAATCGACGGTTGCTGACGCGGAGCTTCTTTTATCTGCAGAGCCGGTTATCCCCGGGGAGTATGATGTTATCTGCTCTCCGGATATTGCAGGATTGATAGCGCACGAAGCTTTTGGCCATGGAGTTGAGATGGATATGTTTGTCAAAAACAGAGCTCTAGGAAAGGAGTATATAGGTAAAAAAGTTGGAAGTTCTCTTGTTACCATGAGGGATGCCGCCTTCCCGGTCAGACAGTGCGGCAGTTATCGTTTTGATGATGAAGGGGTGATCTCCGGTAACACGCTCATCATTGAGAATGGAACACTCAAGAATGGAATATCCGATACTCTTTCAGCCGTTTCATTAGGAACTGTTCCAACTGGAAACGGGCGGAGAGAATCTTACTTACATAAAGCTTATTCACGGATGACGAATACATACTTTGAAGGCGGGAATGACAGCGTAGACGCCATGATCGCCTCTGTGGATACCGGTTATCTCATTGACTATACCCAGAGCGGTATGGAAGATCCTAAAAACTGGGGGCTTCAGGCAATTGCTTTCATCGGCAGGGAAATAAAAAACGGGAAACTGACCGGTAACATTGTTTCTCCGGTGGTAATGACCGGCTATGTTCCTGATATTCTGAATAACATATCCATGATAAGCGGGGATATGGAACTGTCCGGATCCGGGTACTGCGGAAAGGGATGGAAGGAATTCGTAAAGGTTTCTTCCGGCGGTCCCTATATAAAAACAAAAATGAGGCTTGGATAATGAAAGATGCATTACAGTCAATTCTAAAAAAGAATGGAATAGATGAGTGGCTGATTAGAATAACAGGAATAGATGGTGTCCAGGGGTATTATATTCTTGATAAGAAAGAGATGCTCCGTTTCCAGAATGCTGTGGAAATTGAGGTTACTGTCTACAGGACCTTTAGTGAAGGGGATGACAAATACAGAGGTTCTATGACTGTTGCCCTCTCTCCTTCCATGAATGCAGCAGAGATCGGTGAAAAGTTAAAGTTTGCTTATGACAGCGCATTGTCAGTTAAGAATAAATGGTATCCTCTCTCCAATTCAGAAGCCGGGGAGCGGACTCCCACGCAGCAGAGTACTATATTTGATGATGACTTTGAAGGGGAAAACAAGTCGCAGTGGGTTGAGAGGATTGCAGGGGATATCTTCGAAACAGAGCACTCCGGTGTCGTATTCAATGCCCTTGAGGTATCTGTAGCAAGAAATGAGCACACCCTTGTCAATTCAGACGGGATCAACTATTCCTGGACTGATTACTCCTGCTTTACCGAACTGGTAACGACCGCCGGGGGGGATAAAAATGGAGAGGTGGAACTTTTTGACCTTTACCGCTTTAGCGATTACTCATCTGAACAGATGGGAAGAAGAGTCAAACAACAGGTTTTGAGTACGCTTGACCGTCAAAAGGCGGAAAGACTTTCAAAACCTGGTGATTTACGTGTTGTTCTAAGAGGTAACGCTCTGTTTGAGTTCTTCTCATACTTTCTTATTCAGGCAAACGCCAGAATGATTTTTGAGGGAATGAGTGTTTTTAAACAAGGAAAACAGCTGCAAAGTGATGGAGATCTTCTTACCATTGATGCAGTCCCGTACCTTACGGGAAGTGATAAAAACAGTTTTGTTGACAAAGATGGAGTCGTTCCTGTTCCTGTACGGCTGTTGGAACAAGGAAAAGCGGTCTCCATAATCGCCGATCTTCAGTTCGGCACATATCTTGGAGAGGAAATCACCGGAAGCAGTAGAAATATTAATGTAGAACCGGGAAGCTTGAACAGTGATTTTTTTAACAAAAGTCCCTATCTTGAAGCTATGGAGTTTTCCGACTTTTCGATGGACCCGGTTACCGGAAATTTCGGAGGAGAGATTCGTCTGGCTTATTTTTTTGACGGGAAGAATAAAACTCCTGTAACAGGAGGTTCCATAACCGGAAATGTCAGCACGGTCCTTAACACTTTAAGATTGTCGTCTGAAACAATTACTGACGGAGCCTACAATGGACCTGATTTTATCTATCTGGATGGTATTAATATTACCGGATGATTATTAAAAGGCTGCACCGCGGATTAACCTGCGGGCAGCCTTTACACTGTTTTTAAACGTATGAAGTGTTAAATCTTTTTAAAGACAACTGTAGAGTTATGTCCTCCGAAGCCGAAGGAGTTGGATAGAGCTACCTTGATCTCTTTTTCAACAACATCTTTGTTGATACAGGTTAACGGAATTTCAGGATCCTGGTTTTCCAGGTTAAGGTTTGCAGGAATTTTACCGTTCTGCATTGCCTTTATGGTTATAATAGCTTCCAGTGCGGCCGTTGCTCCGAGAAGATGCCCATGGTATGACTTTGTAGAACCTACGGTAACATTGTCCTCTTTCCCCTTCAGCAGTTTTGCAATTGCCTTTGTTTCGGCAATATCGCCTACGGGTGTTGAAGTTCCATGGGTGTTGATGTAATCAACCTGGTCGCTGCTGACTCCAGCCTGTTCAAGAGCCATCTCCATTGAGAGAAGTGCTCCACGTCCCTCAGGATCCGGTGCTACCAGGTCGTAAGCATCTCCGGACATTCCTGAACCTGCAATTTCACAAAGGATATTCGCACCCCTGCTTTTTGCGTGTTCGTACTCTTCAAGGACAAGTACAGCTGACCCTTCTGCCATTACAAAACCGTCTCTGTTTTTGTCGAAGGGGCGTGATGCTTTTTCCGGTTCATCATTTCTGGTAGAGATGGCCCTCATGTTTGAAAACCCGCCAACGGCAAGTTCGTTTATCACCCCTTCGGTACCTCCGGCAAACATAGCATCTGCCATTCCCGATTGTATCAGCAGGGCTGCTACTGCGATTGAATGGTTTGATGTTGCACATGCTGTCTGCATGCTCAAATTGGGTCCTTTCACTCCGTAAAGTTTTGCTACGTATCCCGAAGCGATGTTACCGATGGATAGGGGAATATAGAAGGGGCTGATTCTTCTGGCGCCTTTCTCGTGAAGTGCGATGGAGTTTGCATAGGAGACGTTTAGTCCTCCGATACCGCTGCCCAAAAGTACACCGATTCTGTTGGGGTTTTCTTTTGTGTTAATACCTGAATCTGCTGCCGCCTCTTTCATTGCAGCCACCGCATAGTGGCAGAAAAGGTCCATTCTCTTTGCAGCCTTAACTTCCGCTTCGTCATAGTACTCCTTGTAATCAAAGTCTTTGATTTCTCCGGCTATTTGGGTCGGTAGATGTGATGCATCAAATTTGGTTATTGGTCCGATTCCCGATTTACCGGAAATTACGCTTTCCCAGGTGTCTTTTACGTTTTTTCCCATGGGATTTACTGTTCCCATTCCTGTAACTACTACTCTTCTCATTTTTCAATCCTTTTACAGTCATTGTAATTTTGTCATAAAGATACCATTAAATGAGTGCTATTTCTTCCGAGATTGTCCATTATTTTTGTGCAATTATCTGATTAGCAGTGGGTTGTTGAGCTTTTTTGTAAATAATATTATACTATGGTCAATGAAACTGTTGTTTTTTATCCGTGAAATGGCATTGGACAGTAAAAACAGGGGAGATTTTCATCTCCATACTCATAAAGAGCATGAACTGGTGTACTGTTTTGCCGGAAACGCAAAAAATATCCAAAAAGGCGATTTGTACTTTTATCCGGCAGGTAAAAAACATAGTGTGACAATCGAACAAGGTCATGCAGTAAAAATTTGGCAGATATATTTTTCTGAAGATCTTTTCTCAAACTCGGTCAATATGGACAAGGAGGCATTGTTTGTTCTCGGTCAGATAAAGCTGTATCTTAAAAGGGGGACACGAATAGGCCTTTCGAAAATTGGTTCCGAAAGGGTCGGGAAGCTCTTTGAGAATATGCAGTGGGAGTTTAAAAACAGGTATCATGGATACTCCTGGACGATCCGTCTCAAACTTATAGAGCTGCTCGTAACAGTAATCAGAGATAGAGAGTTTGTTCTTCCCATACGGGGAGATATTGCGAAGCCTCTTTCCAATGGGCATATCCAGGATGTATTGCTTTATCTCAACACCAATTACATGAACCAGATAACAGTAGATGAAATTCTGCAGTTTTGTCCGTTGAGCAGGAGCCATTTCCATGCACTTTTTAAAAATGAAACCGGTACAACCCTGGTTAAATATCTCAACGATTTACGGTGCCAGAAAGCAGGAGAACTACTTGCCACTACTGATGATACAATCCTTGATATTGCGATGACCTGCGGATTTAACAACTTTAGCCATTTTTGCCATACTTTTAAGGAAGTGTACGGGTATTCTCCGGGACAGTTCAGGAAAAACTATGCAACGTTGAAATTTTAGTAAAAGTATTCGTCATTTTCTTGTATTGGAAGGGACTGCCCTGTTACAAGCAGTCCCGTGTGGTTCCATGATACATGCTATTCCCTGACCGGTTTCCCCGACAGTTCATCAAATGCTTTCATTATGGCATCGCCCGTTTTCACGTCAATAACAAAAGGTTTCTCTGCATAAGAAGACGTTCCTATGTACCCTGCTTCCGTTTTTGGCGATAAAGCAAGGGTATGAATCCCCTCTTTGTCTGAGAGAACCAGAGTTGCTGCTGCTGCTTCGGGTTTCTTTTCAGCATATGTGGTAAACTTTATCTGGTTAAGTGCATTCAGGTTGTTGTTAACCATTTCGGTATCAATAGTATTTCCCGATTTATCCTTCCAGATCTCTTTACCGTCCTTTTCCTCTTTTGTAAAGGTTGTTTCACTTCCCTCGGCCTTTATGTTTATCTTGAGAATAGAACTTCGTTCGAAGGAGATAACTTTCTTGTCTGCACATTGATCTTTGGTTTTATCAAAGCTGTCAGTGAGCCTTCCCCGGGCTGTATAAATATTGGTGTCCTGTCCAAGCTTGATGTAGGTGAAACTTCCGCCTGTGGTAAGCTTCCCTACGTACAGATCCCTGATGATAGCGCCATTCTTGTCCTTTGCCGTTACGTGGATAGCGTCCTGATCTGCCAGACCGTATCCCTTGAGGCCTCCTGACTTCGCTACCAGGTCGGTTATATCCAGCTCCGAGAGTTCTTTGAGAATACTGTCAACAGTTTCTTTATCCGCCCTAAAACCGCTCTCTCCAATACGCCAGAGATCGCTGTCTCTCGTAAGAGTAATTGTTGAATCTCCCTTCTTTATAATAATTTGTGAATAGTCTCCAGTCTCATTTTTTTTGATCTCCGGCAGTTTGTAGTTAATTTTTCCTGCGTTATGAAAAACGAGGTAAAGGGATAGTACCACAGCCACCAGTACAAGGATGATGTATTCTTTTTTTATCTGCATCTTACTTCAATCCTCCGTTTTCTTTGAAAATACTCTCTATCCTTTTTCTTCTTCTGATCCAAAGTACCCAGACAATAAGACCGGTGATAATAACCAGTATAGGGAGTCCGGCAATGTTGAATCCTTTTATAAAAGAGCGGATTGCCGGTGTTGTTTGATTCAGCGGGTTGTAGATCTGCCCCTTGGCTCTCATTATAGCAAAATCGTCCCTTCCGTTAAGGTGATCTATCAGGTTGGTAACAAATACCGCGTTGGGAGAACTTCCCTCCTTGTCAAGAAGATTGTCTGTAAATAGCATGGAGGTCCCTATTACAAAGATTTTACCGTTTTCAGTTTTCGGAATAAATACGTGGTTTTCCTCAATTTTATCTGTTTTAATTATGGAGGTATCGTTCTCTCCCTCCTTGGCTTCAGCTTTTGGTCTTGACGGAATAGACTTCCCATCGAAGTAACTTTTTATTTCCCCTTCGATCAAGACTGCTAGAGGATAGCTCTGCTCCTTATCTTCCGCAGGGGGCTTGACCATCATCGGATTGTACAGGTTTATGTTATCTTTCATCTCCCAGCTTTTTTGGGAGGATGAAAACAGAACGGTTACGTTATCAGCTCCGTCATTTATCTTGATTGGAGAGTTATTGAGAGTAATGAGTCCCTTTATGTTCTTAATAAACGGGATGCTGCTGTTGATATTCTCCGGAAGAATTTTAGGTGCGAAATAGACAGGAACTTCCTGGTATCCACCGGAAGCTGTCTGACTTTTGTCTATGTAGCAGGTTTCATCCATAACAAAAGATTTCTCTACAGTCACTCCATAGTGTTTCAAGAGATCATCAAGCCCGCTGTCTATGGGGACGTATGTCGGGGGCTGGGGATAGTAGGGGTTCTGGTTCTGAGGTGCCACTGCATTATAGGTATCTACCAAAAAGGCAACAGAGTTCCCTTCCATAATAAACTGATCTATCTGATAAAGTGCCCAATCGGAAAGTCTCTCCTTTGGTCCAACGACAAGAAGCGTTTTTATCCCCTTGGGAATACCGTCTTTGTCTATGTCAGTCCCCCGTATCGTATAAGAGTCGGATAATACCTGGTGAAGGTTGTCAAGGGAAACCTGATTCTGCTGCTGCTGAACGTACGGATTTTTGTACAGCGGCGGTGTTCCTCCGTTCATCATATATCCAACAACCTTGTTTATTCCAAGGGAGCTTTCAATCATACTGCTCAGTGCGGATTTAATGTCATCCTTTTTCATCAGGGAATAACCGAAAATATTATTTTTCAGAATGTTGATAACTTGAATTTTACCGCCATTCTCAATACCTGCAGCGGCATAAACCTTATATATTTTCCCTGAAGAATCCTTGAGATTGAACGGGGAAAGAGTTTCAAGAGCTTCTTTACTCAGATTCTCTTTATCGGGATCAATGTACTCAAATACGAGTTTGTCATAGTTCTCTGCATTGAGATCTTCAGTAAGGCTTTTCATCATCTGCGGATACCCCGCGAGATCCTGGCTCATGGAATTAAGCGTTGAAGATAGGTACAGCTGGACCTTGACAGGATCGTTGAGTGCAAGTAAAGCACTTATTTTGTTTGTTATTTTGTAAAGCTTTGTTGTGAGCAGGTATTCGATATTTTTTACGGAAGCAAGAGAGCCTATTGTCTCACTCATGTTTCCATACTTCATAACCAGACCCATGTAGGCGTTTTGAAGTTTGACTTCATCACTCTGAATATTCTGGATCTGTACAGGAAAAATCGAATAACTTTCTGCCAGTTCTTTCAGATTTCTTCCTTTTTTGTCAGTTGATGTTCCATCTTTATTTATGGTGTAAATTTGAAAATTGAAGTTCTTCCCGCCGGAAAGACTGTATTCTTCCATAATATCAAGGAACTCCTGGGGAAGGTTGTTGTAAGGCTGGGGGAGGTTTTCTGAAAAGAACGCCTTTATGGTAAGGGGTTCTTCAAGGTTTCCGACAGCAGCTTTACTTGCTTTTGAGAGTGAAAACACCTTATTTGAAGTTAAATCAATTCGAAAAAAGAGAGTAAGAGAAACAAGATTTATAAGTACAGCTACAATGAGATAAAGACCGAATTTAAACCACATGGATTTTTTCATATAATTACTCCTTCCTAACTTCTTTCTTTGTTTATAAGATACGTGGCGTACAGAGTTAAAAAGATCAACGTCAGGAAGTAGATAATATCCCTTGAATCAATGATCCCCTTTGCAACGTTGCTAAAATGATAACTCGTACTTAAATACTGAAGAAAACCGGTCAGGAAAGAGGGTAAAAACACCAGAGACTGGTTTATTACGGTGAGAAAAAAACATATTGATGCGCTAATTATAAAGGCTACAACCTGATTTTTTGTCGTTGAAGAAGCAAATACTCCTATTGCAGAAAAAGCCCCGGCAAGGAAAACTGCTCCGATGTATCCGCCTACTACCGGTCCCCAGTCAAGATCCCCGAGGGTACTTATGAATACCGGGTAAACCAGAGTGGGTGCAAGCATTATCAGTGCAAACAAGAGTGATGCAAGATACTTCCCTGCTATTATATCCAACTCTGTTACAGGTAGGGTTTTAAGAATCTCAAAAGATCCGCTTTTAAACTCTTCCGAGAAAAGTCTCATAGCCACTGCTGGAATACTGAAGGCGAAAATAATAGGAAGAAGTGCAAAAAAGTTTCTCATGTCTGCTCTGCCCTCAAGAAAAAAGGAAGCAAAGAAAAACCACCCTGTTATTATCAGGAACAGGGATATTATTATATAAGCTCCGGGGGAAGTAAAAAACGTTTTAAATTCCCGTTTGTAAATTATTGCTATTGATCGTGCTGTCATACTAATTATCCTTTGTCAGTTCTCTAAAAATATGTTCGAGGGACTTTCTTTCCTGTTTGAATTCAAGCAGAATCCAGTCTTTCTTTTTTATTTCACTGTATAGAGCTGCACGTATGTCCTCAGCGCAGGAGAGCTTTACTTCGAGAGTATCCCCGGATTTATTATAAGAAGTTTCTTTTATACCGGTAAATCCTTTCAGAACAGCAGCAATATCATCTTTGTCTGCATTCTGCAGGGTCAGGCTGACCAGGCTCGTCCCTCCCTCAGAGGTTTTCAGTACCTCGGTTGATCCGTCAGCTGCAATGGCTCCGTTATTTATGATAACCACTCTATCGCAGGTTGCTTCAGCTTCGCTTAAGATATGTGTTGAAAATATAATGGTTTTTGTCTTACCTATCTCCTTTATGATCGACCGGATTTCAACAATCTGGTTCGGGTCGAGACCGCTGGTAGGCTCATCAAGAACCAGAATATCCGGGTCACTCATAAGCGCAAGCGCCAGTCCTACCCGCTGTTTATATCCTTTGGAGAGATTCATGACTGTTTTGTGCATTACCTCTTTAAGACTGCATATTTCCGCCAGTTCTTTAATACGGTTTATCTGCCGGTCTTTTTCAATTCCCCGCATCTCTGCAATGAACAGAAGATAGTCAAATACTATCATGTCGGGATAGATCGGGGATGATTCAGGAAGGTACCCAATCATTTTCTTGACCGCGAGGGGATCTTCTTTCACATCAATTCCGTCTACATAAATTGTTCCTGAGGTCGGCTGTAAATACCCCGTAAGAATACGTAACGTAGTTGTTTTCCCGGCGCCGTTCGGCCCAAGCAGTCCAAGAATCTGTCCTTTGGGAATTTCAAAGTTCAAATTGTCTACTGCACAGGTCTGACCATAGTACCGGGTAAGTTCCTTAATCTGTACCATCGAGCCTGTTTCTCCTTAAATCTTGATTTGATTGTTATCATAATAGAAACGACGGATTGTGTGAATTGTTACAAAAAAAATATTTCGTAAAGATTGTTATTTTTGTCAGGTATTGTTATATTAGTTTCAAGGGAGTTTTAATGAAAAAGATTATCATTACTATTATAATATTTATTGGTTTTGCTTCCATCTTTGCCGCCTGCAGCGGAACAGAAGATAAAAAAGCAATAGTTAAAAACACAGAGGAGAGATACGATTTGTCAAATTTAAAGCAAGCGACCTTTGCCGGAGGCTGTTTCTGGTGTATGGAGGATGCCTTCGAGAACATGGAAGGGGTAGTCAACGTGGTTTCCGGTTATTCCGGGGGGGAGGTGGAAAATCCTACCTATGAGGAAGTTTCAAGTGGGACAACGGGACATTTGGAGTCAATTCAAATAACCTATGACCCGGAAAAAATCACCTACAGTACCTTGCTGGATTTTTTCTGGAGACAGATCGATCCTACCGATAACGGAGGGTCTTTTGTCGACAGAGGCCCGCAGTACCGTTCTGCCATATTTTACCACGATAAAGAGCAGCAGGATTATGCCTTACGGTCAAAGAAGGAGCTTGGAGCCTCCGGTATCTTTAACAAACCGATAGTTACGGAAATACGTCCTTTTGAAACCTTCTACGAGGCTGAGGAATACCATCAGGACTTTAGTCAGAAGAGTCCTGTTCGTTACAAACAATACAAGACCTTTTCCGGCAGAGATAACTTTATACAGCGGACATGGGGAGAGGTACGGATGCCGCTTAAAAAAACCGATAAGGAGAAACTCACCCCGCTTCAGTATGATGTTACCCAGAATAATGGTACAGAACCAGCCTTTAATAATGAATACTGGGATAATAAGAAGGAAGGGATCTACGTAGACATTGTCTCCGGTGAACCGCTTTTCAGTTCAACAGACAAGTTTGATTCAGGAACAGGGTGGCCAAGTTTTACAAAACCTATAGAGACAGGAGCTGTGCGTACTCTGTCTGATAACAGCTTTTTTATGAATAGAACCGAGGTTCGGAGCACTGATGCAGATTCCCATCTGGGCCATGTTTTCGATGACGGTCCCGGTCCCGAGGGACTGCGCTACTGTATCAATTCGGCCAGCCTAAGATTTATTCCCGTTGAGGATCTGGAAAAAGAGGGATATGGGGACTACAGGTATCTATTTGAGAAATAGAAGGTCTATTCAGATTCCCAAATAAATGTATTGATTTCAGAACCCCTGGAAGCCCGCACTATGGGATCATTATTTTCCTCTAGCTTTTTTGCCGCTTCGGCAAGACGGACCTGGAGTTCCGGATTCTGGAGCTTTATCTGTTCCATTATTCGAGTAAGGTTTCCGGTGTCTTTTGTAATCTTGTAGAGGTTTATCAGGTTGATATAGGCTGAATTAAACCCCGGGCTGGTGCTGATACACGCTTTGAACTCTTTTTCAGCATCTTTGTAGTTGCCGAAACGGGCATGAAGGATCCCAATCCTGTTTTTGATAAGAGTTTTCTTCCTCCCGGTTGCTTCGCCGGAATCTTTTTTTAAAGAGTAAAGAATCGGTGTGTAGAGTTCATGCTCAATGAGACGGAACGAAGCGCTCAGTGCAGTTTGTATATCCTTTTCCGAAGGAACCGTTACCGGATATATACTCCTTTTAAGGGGAACAGGGGGATACAGCTTCCGGAGTTCTTTTAATGGGAGAAACTCTGTTTTTCCCAGCGGGCTGTACGTGCTGTACTCCTTTGAGGCCGCTCTCCAGGATTTTGTAAATCCCCCATCCAGTACTGTTGTTTCCAGAGGAATCCATACAGTTCCCTGATGGATAATTACCGATGTGTTGCCGGTTGTAAACATCCATCTGTTCTGTTTGGGTTCTTCGGTGTTAAAAGCCAGGAATACATGCCCCGGCGAGGTGATCACCGCAGTTTCAATTCCTCCGGATTCAAGAAGTGAAGCGAGGAGTGATGTCGAATCATCGCAGTCTCCCGAATGTATAAGGAGTGTCCTCCTGGGGAAGCGGACCGTATCGGTCTTTTCAGGGAATCCTATTACAGACTCAGCCGGTGAATCCGGATCCTTGACATAGGTAATGCTGTAGCTGCTCAAAGCCTCGGTAATACGCAGAGCCTGAAGGAACTTTACCGGCAGAAGTGAATATTTTTTCTCTGCTTCCGACCTGACCGATACGGCATGATGAGAAAAGATCTCAATGTTATTGTCGTTAGGGGTAATGAATGATGCAAGACGACCTGAATCGCTCCAGCTAATGGCGCTCCTCCGGTGTATCAGAACAGTACTAGTTTTCTCAAGTTTTCCCTGATTTTCTCCGCTTTTGTAGGTAACAGCTATCTTTGCGTTTACCGGAAGGTCCTCTTCCAGATCCAGAATTGACCGGTTGAAAATGGTGTACAGATCCAGGGTTACGGTTTTTCCAGGGAGTATTTCTATCTCTTTACTCCTGGTACTTGGGAAATCCATGAAACCGTTTATGAAGATTGAGAATTCTTCTATTTTTATATTCCTTCCACCCGTGTTCGTAAGGGTAACAGTGCCTGCAGGATTGCCTGTGTAGTATTGAATAAGAGCCGGGAAGATCTCTGCCGTAACATTTTTAACTGCCAGCAGCTCTTCTTTCTTCTGCTGAAATCCCTGCTGGTTAAATAGGTTTTCAAATTTCCCCTTATCTTCCCTTACGTCGTCCCGTCCGGGATCCAGGGAAAGTATTTCCTCGTAGAGCTGAATCGTTCTGCTGTAGTACTGCCTTGCAGATTCATGGCCTATTTTTGAGGCGACAGATAGAGTTTTTTTCTTCATTCTATTTATGGATGCCCGGATTATCTCTATCTCAATCCGGTCCATGGCGGTGTATGCTTCCTCTTCATTAAATCCCGCTTCAAGAGCATCTTCCCACAGCTGCCGTGCTGTCTCCAGAGAGCCGAGTCTTTCGTAGATCAATGCTTTTTTTACTGCTGTTTCAGCGGGATCATCACCGGTGCTGTTAAGTTCTACTATCTTGTCTTCAGGGGAAGTGGAAGCATAGTCTTCCATAAATTTAATCAGCCTTTGTCCCATTGTATCAGCAATCATAATTGTTCCTGATGCAGAATCAGCGGTAACTTTTCCTGCAACGGGGAAGGATTCAGGGCCTAAGGGGGTTTCATATCCCTCAGCTCTCCAGATGGGGATTCCCTCTCTGGTAAATTCAGCCAGGGTTCCTGTTGAGTACAGAACAATGAATCTGCCGTCATCGTATACACTGAAATCAACAGGGCTGCTGCCGGTTTCGGTGTTAATCACCGGGACTATTGAATCTATAATTTCTCCTTCCGGGGAGTGAATACGTATCCGTTTTTCTGCAAGATCATATATCCAGATATTTCCCTCAGGGCCTGTTTTCAAGGCTGCTATGTATGAATATGGGCTGGTATAGAGTTCCAGCTCCCTCTTTTTTCTCTCTGCAATACGATAGGCCTTTTTTTTCTGGGTATCAAGGATTATGACACTTCCGTCTCTTAAAGCTGTAAAGGGACCGTAAAGATCAATCCCTGCCCGGACCTTTGAAACCGTTCCGTCTGTCCGGGAAACCTTGTAGAGATATCTGCCCATGGAGGGTTTTAAAAAGACTGTTCCTTCCGGCGTAGCCGTAACCCCTCCTGCAGATGTATAGTTCCCGCTTTCATAAAGAGAACGGCCCGGCTGATTAACAACCCTGAACTGCCTGTCTATTTCTGCGGTTACCAGGGAAAAGGCGGCAATAAAATTACCGCTGCTTGTTACCGTCAGATCCATGGGGATCAGAGGGGTGTTCATCTCGGGGACTAAGGTATCAGACAGATACTCGGTCCGTAGAGAGTCTACGTACCTCGGAGGTTCGGAGACTAATTCTTCCAGGTAGCTGTGAAATGAGCTCCACAGGAAAAAAAGGGAACCTGCAAGATACCTCGGCGTATCGTAAGAAAGACTCAAAGGCAGGGAGGTAGACTTTTCTTTTCTACTGCTGTTTTGAGTTAGTTCTATGGATATAACACTCTGGGTTTCATCGGAATACACAGTGAAAGAAGCAGAGTAGTCCGGGTGCTGTCTTTCTGTAATCTGCAGGTAGTTCCCGTAATCCCTGCCTAGTATAGAGGCTGTCTGCTCTATGAGCTTTTCCGCAGCCGTCGTGTGTTCAGTATCATCGGGGATTACTGTTAGACTGGCAAAATTGATTGAATCCAGGGCTCCCAGGGAGTTTAAGGCTGCTCCGAACATTACTATAAGTGATAAAATGAAACGCTGATGTGTAGAGATCATACATAGATTATACCACAGAATCTATGTAATAATCATGTTTTTCAGCCAGTTTACAAACTCCGCTTCCCGTATCTCATCTGAAAGAATGGAGTTGTCTATATCGTACTTCCAACGGAGATCTTTGCGGGAGGGATTGTTATGAACAGCCTTGAGGTCCTTTGTATAGGTTACCATGTCTTCATGGTTATTGAAGAACCCCTGTTTAATCAAAACCCCCTCCCGTGCCGGGATCAGATTCGCCATCAGCTCAAGATTATATTCCGGATGGTACTGAGTTGCCCAGAATACGCCTTTTTTATGTTTAACCTCTACTGCCTGTACGGGAGCAAAATCGTTTCCGGCAAGAATCGTAGCTCCTTCGGGAAGAGTAGTTATTATATCATCGTGGCTTACAAATCCGTCATAAACAGGGGGTTTCCCCTTCATCATGGGATGTTTTTTCCCCTCCTCGGAGAGAACTATTTTCCGGGCCAGCCCCATCTCACGTCCTTTCGGGTTGGCCTGCACCGTTCCTCCCGCCGCATAAACAGCAATCTGGGCGGCCCAGCAGCTTCCGAACTGGGGAACTCCGTATTCGTAGGCATCCTTTGTAAGCTGTACAAGTTTTTGAACCCGTGTGTCATGATCATGGTACACCGTAAGGTTGCATCCGGGCCAGAGTATTCCTGAAAATTTGGGGATCTCTTTACCTTTTGGGAGTTTGACTCCCGGATCGCTGGTATAGAATAGTTCATACTCCGCTTCAGGGAGGTGTTTTTTTAAAAGGCGCGCATAAAGCTCTCCTGCATAGACCACTCCAAACCGGTCGAAAATGTCCCGGCTTTCACGGGTGTAACAGTCAGGAATAATAAACCGCAACGTATCTTTCATTCTTATCCTCCGGCTCTAAGCTCCTTATTAATATCAAAAGTTCGACAGCAACGCAAGGAAAAGATTAAAATTGCAACATCTGGGGGATTCCTCTTTTTCCTGCACTATTGTATATTCTAAAGTCATGGAGTTTTTATGGTAAAAGCTGTCTCTGTACTACTGCTTGTTTTTGTACCATTGATAATAGGGGTTGTCATGAATCCGGTTCTGGATGCAGTGCTCAGGATCTTTGGAAAGCGAGCAGCAGATGATCGGTGATATTCTTGCATATGTATCCCCAGTATTCGACTCCAGTCTGTCAGGAGCAGCTTCCATTATTCTGCTTTCCGGTATCGGTCTGGCCGTGGGTGTTGTAGCCGGTCTATTCGGAGTAGGGGGCGGATTCCTTCTTGTTCCTCTCATGAATGTACTTATCGGTATCCCCATGGAGATAGCTGCAGGGAGTGCCACCTGTTATATTATCGGAACCAGCTCATCCGGAGTAATGAAACATTTGCGGAATAAAAACGTGGAGATACGGGCAGCTTTATTCCTCGGCGGGGGATCTATATTCGGAGCTGTCGCAGGAGATATTCTTCAGGACTTTTTTATTGTTACCGTTACCGGGGGTAACCGGGAACTGTTCGAAAAAATCATGCAGGGTGCCTTTATCCTTCTTCTTGCGTTGATTGCGTGGGTTATGTACCGGACTCCAAAGGGGAAAGAGGGGAAGAAAACGCTTTTGCAGCGAATAAAGATTGGCCCCTATGTTGATCTCCCCCTCTCTTCCCAGAACAGGGTCAGTATTCCCGGTCTGATGATTATTGGTTTTTCCGGGGGTATTCTGACCGGATTAATGGGGGTCAGCGGTGGTGTCCTCTTTATGCCGATTCTAACCCTTGGAGTGGGACTCTTACCTCATCTTGCAGTAGGAACCAGTCTTGCAGTTGTTTTTACCGCATCGGTAACTGCTGTTATAAAAAAGGGGATATCCAGCCCTGGAAAGGTCAGTCTTCCCATAGCTGTCTCACTCCTGGTCGCCGGTACAGTCGGGGTGAGAATCGGTATGTTTCTTGCTTCGAAAATTACCGGAACCACGCTAAAAAAATACTTTTCATTTGTTGCTGTTGCAGCCGGAATTATGGTCCTGCTGAAACTGGCTCTTTAACGGAGAGAGTATGAAATCATTGGTACTTGCAGAGAAACCGTCTGTAGGAAAAGAACTGGCAAAAGTGCTGGGCTGCAGCGGCGGCGGAAAGGGCTATCTGGAGGGTAAATCGTTTGTTGTGACCTGGGCTATGGGTCATCTTGTTGAGCTTGCCGACCCCTCCCGTTACGATCCTAAATACAAGAGCTGGAAACTTGAAGACCTCCCTATGCTTCCTTCTAAAATGAAATTCAAGGTTATCGGTAAAACCTCCAAGCAGTTCAATACGGTAAAATCCCTTATGAAACGGAACGATATTGGCAGCCTGGTGATTGCCACTGATGCAGGAAGGGAAGGTGAGCTTGTAGCAAGACTTATAATGAAATTAGCCTCCTGGAAAGGACCGTTTAAAAGACTGTGGATAAGTTCTCAGACAACAGAAGCCATAAAACAGGGGTTTGCAACCCTAAAGGATGGAAAGGAATATGACCGCCTCTATGCTGCTGCGTTGGCAAGAGCAGAAGCGGACTGGATTGTGGGGCTGAACATAACAAGAGCTTTGAGCACAAAGTACGACGTCCGTCTTTCCTCGGGAAGAGTTCAAACCCCCACTCTTAATGTAATTGCAGAGCGGGAGAAAGAGCGTGACGAATTTACACCTCAACCGTTTTGGCAAATCAGAGCAGATTTTGGCACCTTCGATGCACTCTGGAAGGGGGATAGAGGGGGAAGCAGGATTTTTAACCACGGCGAGGCTCTTAAAATAAAGGAGACGGTAATCGGCAGCAGAGGCCGGGTGGTATCCCTCAGCCGGAAGAAAAAAAATATTCCTCCCCCTCACGGGTATGATCTGACCTCTCTTCAAAGGGATGCAAACAGCAGATTGTCATTTTCAGCTAAAAAAACTCTATCCGTACTGCAGGTACTGTACGAGAGGCATAAAATTGCAACCTATCCAAGAACGGATTCCCGGTATATAACCGACGATATGGTCCCGACTTTAGCGAAACGTTTGAAATCCCTTAAGAATACACCCTATGCCGCATATGCAGACAGGCTTCTTAAAAAACCGGTGACTCCGGGAAAACGGTTTGTCAACAATTCAAAGGTTACGGATCATCATGCCATTATCCCTACGGGAGAGGAGATCTTTCCTGAACGGCTTTCTCCAGAAGAGAGGAAACTGATGAACCTGATTATAGAAAGGTTCATTGCTGTCCTCTCTCCCCCAGCAGTAAGAGAATATTCAAAAGCTGTTATAGAAGCGGGAGGTCAGCGGTTTTACCTGGGGTCTGTACGGGTCCTGGAAAAAGGATGGCTTGAGGCAGGAGCAGGGAGTGATGACGAAGAGGATGATGAGTACTCCCTGGTTACCGGTAGATTGCCGGATGAAGGAACTGAGTTGACCGTAAAAAATGTTACTGTTACCGAAGGCTCAACCACGCCTCCGCCGCGCTATACGGAAGGGACACTTCTTGGCGTCATGGAGAATCCCTCCAAATATCTCAAAAACAGCACCCTTAAGGAGTCTCTTTCCAAAGGAGGGATCGGTACGCCTGCTACCAGAGCCGATATAATAGAAAAAATTATTACGAACGACTACGTAACCAGGCAGGGAAAAGAACTTATTCCGACCCCCCGGGGGCTGGAACTGCTTTCTCTGGTACCTGAGGAGTTAAAGCAGGTTGATCTTACTGCACTATGGGAGATGCAGCTGCATGCAATAGCTGAAGGAAGGGAGACACCATCGTTATATTTACAGGAAATACGGGAGAAAACAAAAGTATTCGTTACAAAGATTAAAAACAGTACGCAAAAGTATACACCTTTACAAAAAGGAGGAAAGAAATGTCCCTTGTGTTCGCGTCCAATGGTGCTGAGTACCGATAAACGGGGGAGAAAAAGTTATGTCTGCCACACCCTTTCCTGCGGTTACAGTGAGACGGAGGAAGACCACTCCGGTTCCCGGAAGCCGGGTAAAAGGGAAAAGGCAATGAACCGCCGGCTTATCTCTCAGTACAGTGATAAATCCAAGGGGACTGCAACTTTTGCGGATCTCATAAGGGAATCGGAAAGGAGAAGAAAGTAATGTTGCAAAAAATCGGTTTTTTACGTACACTGACTCAATGAAAAGAATTTCTGCTTTTCTTATTACTTTTTTTCTTATTGTTTCTTTCTTAACGGCAGAAAGTAATGGTAGACTGTTCTTTCACCATATAGACAAAAGAGACGGACTTTCCAATATTTCTGTTTCTTCAATAGTTCAGGATTCCCGTGGTTTTATCTGGTTTGGGACGCTAAACGGCCTGAACAGGTACGATGGCAGGGGCATAAAACTCTACAGCCATAATCCTTATGATAGAAATTCTCTCATCCATAATAAAATACAAACTATGAATAGATCAGGGAGATATCTTTTAATTGGGACATATGGGGGATTAAGTGTCCTTGATCCGGATTCAGGAGTGTTTAAAAATTTTACAAAGACCCCCGGGGATACCAACAGCTTAACTGACAACGTCGTAGTCTATGTAATCCCGGATGCTACGGGTAACCTCTGGGTAGGGACTCTCAACGGTTTGAACTATCTCAATCCGACGACAGGAAAGAACCGCCGTTTTTTTAACGAAAAGGATAATCCCGACAGCCTTGCTAACAATGTTATCCGTAGTCTTTATATCGATTCCACTGGAGATTTGTGGATTGGTACCTACAATGGTCTGGACCGCTACAGCAGTGCTGAGGACAAGTTTATTCATTACGGTATGGACAGCAGGGAAGGTTACTCACTGCCCAGCAAATATGTTATGGCAATTACCGCAGGGGAGAAGGGGAACCTCTGGCTCGGCACCTGGGACGGCGGAGTCTCCAGTTTCAATATTTCAACGGGAAAGATACAAACCTATCCCCTTGAGGATAACAGAGTGTATACCCTTTATCCTGCACCTTCAGGCCAGCTCTGGGCAGGAACCTGGGGCGGCGGTCTTTTTATCATTGATCCTGAATCCGGTACCTCTGAAAGATATGTCAACCAGGCAGGTAATTTAACCAGTATAAGTCACGATATAGTGTATTCAATCATAGAGGATGATGCCGGGCTCTACTGGATAGGAACCAACGGAGGGGGCGTAAATATTACAGACCCGGAGAAGAGAACGGACCTTGTACTCTACCATGACGCTAATGATCCTTTTTCTCTCTCCAAAGGGGCCGTCTACTCCATGGTTCAGGATAAAAATAATGAAATCTGGATAGGACTTTACGGCGGGGGACTTGACAGATGGAACTGTGATACGAGAACCCTTGTTCATTACCGGCAGGGTGACGGGAAGGGGCTTCCCTATGATACAGTTACAACGCTTTTGATCACTGCAGAAGGGAAGCTTTTTGTGGGTACCCTGAAAGGTCTCGTGTCCTATGATCAGGAAAAAGACCGTTTTATCCCGTATCCCATGAAACCTGAGCATGTGTATGCACTTTTTGAAGATTCAAGGAAGAACCTGTGGGTAGGAACCTACGATAACGGATTGTATCTGTTTAATAGCAGCGGTAAGGAGATGCAGCATTTTAAAAGTGACATGGGAAAACCGGGGACCATTTCATCGAATCTTATTACCTCTTTTGTTGAATACAACGGTTCCCTCTGGATAGGTACGAACGAGGGATTGAACATATTTGATAGAGAAAGGGGAACGTTTACCGCCTATACCCTGAATTCCGAGGATCCCTCCTCCCTCAGCAGCAGCTCCATACGTACCTTGTTCGTCGATTCAATAAACAGACTCTGGATAGGCACGGACGGGGGGGGGCTGAACCTCTTTAACCTGAAAAATAATAACTTCAACCACTATATGAAACAGAACGGATTCTCTGATGATTCGGTCACAGGGATACTGGAGGATGATTCAGGGAGAATCTGGGCAGCTACAAAGAACGGTGTTACCGTTTTAGACCCTGAAACCGGACGGATGATGATTCTGACCGAGTATGACGGTCTCCCGGATACCAACCTGAATTATGGTGTTTTGAAGGATTCAGCCAGGTATCTCTACTTCTCCAGCAGTAAAGGAATTAGCAGATTCTTGCAGAAAGTGAGCACTCTGAATACCCATCCGCCGAAGGTATATATCACTGCTGTGTACGGAAACGAAGGACCGTTGATTAATCCCTTCATGTATGACAGAGAAACACAACTGAAGCTTCCCAATCATCAAAATTCAATTTCGTTTGATTTTATCGGACTTGACTACACTGCAGCCTTGAAGAACAGGTACAAGTACAGGCTGGATGGTTTCGATGATGACTGGGTAAAATCCGGGGGTGCTATAAGTGTGCGTTATTCAAACCTTTCTCCCGGAAACTATACTTTTCGGGTCAAAGCAGCAAATAACGATGGAATCTGGAGCAAGCAGGAGGATTACCTTTCCTTCAGGGTTGTTCCAACTTTCTGGAAATCATTTTATGCTCAGATACTCTACGATTTACTTCTCCTGCTGGCTATTTTTGCAGTAATAAAGGTACGGGAACACTACTTCCTTAAAAGAAAAGTTAAAGAACTGGAGGGTTTGAAAGTTGAACTTACCGATACCAACAAGGAACTTCGAGAGCTGTCGGTTAAGGACCCTTTGACAGGGCTTTACAACCGGAGGGAACTGGATGAGAGACTTGAGCTTGAAGTTGTTCGGTCCCGGAGATTTAAAGAGCCACTTTCAGTTTTTATGATAGACCTTGACTACTTTAAGGATTACAACGACAGATACGGGCATAAGGCCGGAGATGAATGTCTGATTTCAGTCGCTGAACTCATAAGAAAATGCCTTGTCAGGACCAGTGACTTTGTTGCACGTTACGGCGGTGACGAGCTGATCGTTGTATTGCCGCGGTACAGCAGGGAAGAAGCTGAAAAAATGGGAGAAAAAATAAAGCGTACCGTTCAGAAGAAAAGATTAAAACACCTGAAAACCGGAATTGGTGGCATTGTGACAATATCTCTGGGGATTGTTTCCGGAATAGCTTTGGAAAAGGACAGTCCTGAAACGTTTGTCAAGGCTGCGGACAAGGCCCTTTATAAGGCGAAAAAGCAGGGCCGGAACTGTTCGGTTGTGCTGCCGCTTCATAAATCCTAGGGGTTAGGACCTGTTTAGAAAGCTTCAGCCAGAGGTGGGAGTTGAACCCACGACCTACGCTTTACGAGAGCGTTGCTCTACCCCTGAGCTACTCTGGCATGACTTCCTCATTATGCAAGAAATAAATATTAAATCAAGATAATATCAAGAAAAATTGTGCAATTCCGATACTTTAAAAGAGAGTAACGGAGGTACGTATGATTCGCGGTTTGTATACCGGTGCAAGCGGAATGGTAGCACAGATGCACCGTATGGATGCCCTTGCCAACAACATAGCCAATGTGGATGTAACGGGGTATAAAAAGGACACATCTGTAAGCAAGGCTTTCCCGCAGATGCTGTTACGTAGGATGAACGATGACGGGCTGTACAAGTTCCCCTTTGGAAGTATTGATGTTGCCCCTGTTATAGGAACCCTGGGAACAGGGGTAGAGTACAACGAATCCTACACTATCTTCAGCCAGGGGGCCATGAAACAGACTGAAAACCCCTTTGATGTTGCCCTTGACGGGAAAGGATTCTTCTCGGTAGATGTTGACGGTAAGGAAAAATACACCAGAAATGGTTCTTTCCTGATTAACAGCAGCGGTGTTCTGGTAACTAAAGAGGGGCATCCCGTCCTTGGAGAAAAGGGAATTATACAGTTAAAGAAGAATAACTTCGTTATAGATGAAAAGGGAAATGTTTATCAAAACGCAGCTTTTGCAGATGATCCCGGAAGACTGGTTTCTATGAGGGAAAACGAATGGGATCAGTTGGAACTTGTGGATAAACTAAAAATTGTTGATTTTAAACGGCCACGGTATCTCAAAAAAGAAGGAAGCAGTTTCTGGAAGGATACTGAGGAATCAGGCAAGGCTGCCATAACAGATACAGGAAATGAAACGAAGGTTCTTCAGGGGTTTCTGGAAAGCAGCAATGTTAATCCGGTTACCGAGATGGTTGCAATGATTCAGGTGAACAGAGCTTATGAGGCAAATCAAAAGGTAATTCAGACCCAGGATTCATTAACCGGAAGAATACTGAATGACGTACTGAGAGTTTAAGAAGGAGAGTTAGTCGTATGATGAGATCACTATGGACTGCAGCATCGGGAATGACCGGACAGCAGTTTAACATAGATACAATTTCGAACAACCTGTCAAATGTAAACACAACCGGATTCAAAAAAATGAGAGCCGATTTCGAAGACCTTATTTACCAGACTTCCAGGATTGCGGGTACTCCTGCTACTGAATTGACAACGGTTCCCACAGGGATACAGGTTGGTCACGGTGTAAAGGTAGCTGCTACTCAAAAGGTGTTTACCCAGGGAGCGCTGCAGAGTACCGGAAACATTGCAGACCTTGCAATTCAGGGAGAAGGATTTTTTAGAGTACTGCTTCTTGACGGAAGTTACGGTTATACAAGGGACGGTTCTTTCAAAATTGATTCAAACGGACAGATTGTAAACTCCAATGGTTACCGGCTTATGCCGGAAGTCACTCTGCCGGAGAACTTTGTTAGAGAAAGCCTGGCAATTTCCCAGGACGGCAGGGTTACGGTTAAGGTTGCCGGTAATGATAACCCGATTCAGGTAGCGCAGCTGGAACTTTACCGCTTTGTAAATCCTGCAGGGCTTCAGTCGATAGGCCAGAACAATTTTAAGGTAACCAATGGTTCAGGACCTGCAATCGGCGGGAGACCGGGATTTGACGGAATGGGTCTTGTAAACCAGAAATTCCTTGAGATGTCAAATGTTTCCGTTGTTTCAGAAATGGTAAACATGATTGTAGCCCAACGGGCTTATGAGCTTAATTCCAAGGCTATTCAGACCTCTGATACAATGCTTGGAATAGCAAACAATCTAAAGCGGTAAAGGAAGTGATGGATGAACAGTATTGATTCACTTTACAGTCTTAATATTCAAAACAGCAGTATCGGAAAGACACAAGATATGAAAAACAGCCTCCGGAGCAGCAATGACCGGAGGCTGAAGGATGCATGCAGCGACTTCGAAGCACTGTTTATCAAACAAATGCTTGATTCCATGCGAAAAACAGTAGATAAAAGCGGATTACTGGACGGTGGAATGGCTGAAAATATCTTTCAGGATATGCTTTATGATAAATATGCAGAAAAAATGAGTAAAACTGGAAATTTTGGAATAAAAGATATACTTTATAAACAGTTAAAAAGTGTCTATTAAACTATACAAAATTCTGATCCAATCTCTTATGAATTATATAATTACTTACAATGTAAATAAATAGATATTTAATTGGTAAAATGATGTTTTTGGCATGAAACTTGCATGTTATTATGCAGGAGCTGTTATGAAAAGAAATATAGAGAACGAAGAAAGTGCACTGAAAACATATTTTAACCAGATTCAGAATACGCCCCTGCTAAGTTTTGAAGAAGAGCTTGAGCTTTCACGTAAGATCCAGAAGGGTGATGAGACTGCCAGGCAGCAGCTTGTCAAGGCTAATTTAAGACTTGTTGTCAAGATTGCAAAAGCCTATACAACGGCAGATTACAGTTTTCTTGATATCATTCAGGAAGGTAATCTGGGGCTTATAAAAGCCGCATCCCGGTATGATTATAAAAAAAATGTGCGGTTTTCAACCTATGCAGCATGGTGGATAAAACAATCAATAGTCCGGGCTTTATCAAAAAAGAAACGACCTATACGCCTTCCGCACCGAAAAGAAGAGCTTTTAAAAAGGATTCAAAGAACATATTACGTTCTGAATCAAGAGCTTTCTAGAAAACCATCAGTTGAAGAGATTGCAGAAGAGTTACAAGAAAAACCGGAGGATGTTGCGGCCCTCTTAAACTCCTCGACCCCCCTTTATTCTTTGGACAGTACCTTAAATGAGGATTCTTCAACTCTCATGGATATGTACGAAGATACTACCTTCGATCCGGATGAGATGCTTATGAAGAAATGTTTTAAGGAAGAAACCATGCATTTCCTTGAACATCTCCTGGAAAAAGAGAAACAGATACTTATGTACCGGTTTTCCTTTTACGGAGGTAAGAAGTACACTCTTAAAGTAATTGGAGAGGAGATGGGCATCTCACCGGAAACAGTCAGGCAGATTGAGATGCGGGCTATCAGGAAGCTGAAAGACCATGCCAATGAGCTTAAAGATTTCATTTACAACTGATAGAGTGTTGACCAAGAGTATAAATAATACTATTTTCTACTTCAGTGAAGAAAGGTAACGGAAAACTACTACTTGTATATATTCTTCTTGGGGTAATCGCAGCTGCCCTCTTGCTGACCCTTGTTATACTACCGCCGGGGGCAATACAGGGAACGGCAGAAAGGGAAACAGAAAAAAGAGAGATAGAGAACGCGGAAGTAAAACCTCCGGAGCATCTGCCTGAGAGTCAGCCCGGGAAAGAGATCGTTAAAAAACCGCCGGCAAAAGGGCATCTTATCTTTGTAATCGATGATGTCGGAAACAATCTTTTTCAGTTGAAACCCTTTCTTGATCTCCCTTTTAAAATAACTTTTGCTATTTTACCCGGGCTGCCCTATACTGAAGAAGCTGCTGCGATGATCCATAAGGCAGGGAAGGAATATATTCTTCACCAGCCTATGGATGCTGTCAATGGAGGTGATACAGGACCCGGAGCCATTCATACAGGGATGTCATTAGACGAGGTAAGGCATAGTGTTACCGTAAATCTTGCACCCCTCCCTTATGCTCAGGGAATTAACAATCACATGGGTTCGGCCGGGACGGCAGACAAGGATTTAATGGTTTCGTTGTTTACAGTTTTAAAGGAAAAGGGTATGTTCTTTCTTGACAGCCGAACAACATCAAATAGTGTCGGGGCAGAGGTTGCCGCCCAGATAGGGCTTCCGTTTGCTGAAAGGAGTGTTTTTCTGGACAACAATAAAGAGAAAAAAGCGATAGAAGAATCCATTGAGAAGGGTGTTGATATTTCTGAAAAGAAAGGACATGCGGTTATGATAGGTCATATCTGGTCTGCAGAACTTGCAGAGGTTCTTCTTGAAATGTATCCAGCACTACTGGAGGATAATTACACTTTGAATAATCTTACTGAGCTTTTTATGGGATATAAGGACGATGAAGATACTTGGTATTGAAAGCTCTTGTGATGAGTGTTCCGCCTCTGTTGTAGAAGATGGAAAAAAAATTTTAAGCAATGTAATTGCTACTCAGATAGACTTTCACCGGGAGTACAATGGTGTCGTTCCTGAAATAGCATCGCGGCTGCATACTGAATGGATACTGTCTGTCGTGCGAGAAGCACTTGAGAAAAGCCATTTGGCCCTTGGGGATATAGACGGTATTGCAGTAACTGCCAGACCGGGATTAGTCGGTTCACTTCTTGTCGGGGTTAGTTTCGCAAAAGGGATTGCTCTCTCTCTGGACAAACCATTAATTGGCGTTGACCATATAAGGGCTCATCTATACGCTCCTCATCTGGAGTATGATATTGAATATCCCTATCTGGGGCTGCTTGTGTCAGGGGGACATACCGTGATAAGCAGAGTTGATGGGTTTGATACTATAGCTGTAATGGGGACCACCATCGACGATGCCTGTGGAGAAGCTTTCGATAAGGTTGCAAAGTTTTATAAGCTTGGGTATCCCGGAGGGGTGGCAATTGATAATCTATCCTCCAGGGGTGATCCGGAGGCCTTCGCCTTCCCGGACCCTTCGTTGCACAAAGGTGATCACCGGTATGACGTATCATATTCAGGTTTAAAAACAGCTGTAATCAATCAACTGGATCAATTCTGGAACGGCAAAAGTGAAAAGAGTAATGAGAACATTGCTGCGAGTTTTCAGAAAGCTGCAGTCGGCATGCTTATAAAAAGAGTTAAACGGGCTGTAGAAGACACGGGGATTACAACTGTTGTTGCCGGAGGCGGAGTTGTTGCCAATTCGTTACTACGGTCTGAGCTTAAAAATATCAAAGACGTCAAGGTGATTGTTCCTTCAATCAGCTTGTGTACCGATAACGGAGCCATGATTGCCGGGCTTGGTTATCATTACCTGAGTACAGGGATTACATCAGACCTTTCGTTAAACGCTTCTGCCAGGGTTCAGGCCTTCAGAAAGAAATATCCTTAATAACTCTATTGACAAAATGATAGGGTTTTTGTACATTACCACGGTAACATTCTCTGGCCTATTGTGTAATTGGTAGCACAGCGGATTCTGGTTCCGTCAGTGAGGGTTCAAGTCCTTCTAGGCCAGCTGCTTGGTCCCTTCGTCTATCGGCTAGGATGGAAGATTCTCAGTCTTCAGAGAGGGGTTCGATTCCCCTAGGGACTAGAACGGCCTTTCTTGTGATTGGCCGTTTTTCTTTTTTATGATATACTCTTAAATAATGAACAATTCCGTATTTGACAAACTAATTTCCGGTCTCACAGTGGAAGAGCGGATGAAAATGGCGGAGAAGATGAAAATCTCTTCCGTAATAACCAGTGAACCGCTTGTTGTAGAAGACGAAACAGCAGCTTTAGATTATTCAACCTATGTTCATAATCTGTCTATTATTGAAAGGCTGATAATTTTTCTAAAATCCCTCTTTTCCTCAAACGAGTATGAAAAAGTTCTGGGTGATCATTTAATCAGTAAACTTGGTAAGAATGTGGAACGGAAAAGCCCCGGCATCATGCATTACCATGAAAGAGAGTTTACCCAGGGGTTTTATGTCGAAATAGTAAATTTCAGAGATTCACTTTTAGATCTGAAGGAATATATCTGTACTACCCTTGAAATAAACAAGATGGATTTTCTTGCATTCCTTGGTGGATGGTTTCTTCCGCAAATTCATCAGCGGTTTATCAGTGAAACTGATCCCTGGGCGCTCAGTAAGGAAAATGATGAGCTTCTAAATTTCGAGATCCGCAGGGAACTGGAATTCCGTCTGGAAGATATTCTGAGCTCTGTTTCAGAAGATGAGCGGAGGATGATGTACCGTTACTCCCGTTCTCTTCATATACTCAATACGCTCTTAAAGTTCGACTTTAATCATATCCTGGATGCTTTTGGACCTTCCGGGACAAAACAGGGAAAGGTCTGCAGATTTTCAGATATCAGGAACAGTTTGAAAGAACTGGACAATATACTGTACAGCTTCAGGTTCCCACCGGAGCAGGATCTATTCAGGGCAGTATACTATTACTACAGGATTAAAGAAAACCAGGATCCTGAGGATGTTGATAAAGTGAGAGAGTTTCTCGAAACAGCTGAACAGACCATGAAAAGCATACGGTTATTCAACAAAAAGATACCTATGGACACTATTCTTAAAATTGTTTACAGAAACATCAGTTATAATCCCACTGAAATAAGCGGGGGAGAAGACTGGTTTGCTCTGTATAAAAAGTTTTGGTATAAAAAATTTGAAGTCTCCATGCTTACATTTACCTTGGAGAATAAAAAGAAAGAGCTGCTGGCCGAAAACAAAGAACGACTGAAGGTAGATAAGATTCAGTACCTTACCTATTACCGAAACAGGATCTGGGGGAATGACCTTTCGATACGGTATGAAGAATCAACTGCAATTCTTTATACTTTTTTGTTAACCATGTACACTCGTGAGATCCTTCCAACTTTGAAACTTATTCTTGAGGATGGCAAGTTTTATAAGAAACAGAACCAGCAGGAATTCACTTCATCATACACATCAATTATACAAACTCTGGAAAGATTAAAGTTTCTTGACTCCTCACTTGCACCGGGAGGCGAGTATGCTCTGGAGATTGAGTCAATCAAGGAGGGTGAAGAGGGTGATCTGGAGAAGATCGACAGAATACGGAAATTGTTTCTGAGAATAGATGAAAAGGTGGAATCGATAATAATGGACTTTGTCTCATCCTTAAATCTTATGAGCAGACTCCTTAAAGGGATAACTCATGGAGATGTGGGCGGACCCTACGATACCCTTTCAAACCTCGGGTATATAGGCAAAGGTAAAAATAATGATCTACTGTCCCTTCTGATTCAGATCTGCTACACCCTGGACGGGTTCCTTGAAAATTTTACTGCCTTGTACGATGTCGAGAAGAGCAGTGCTGCAGAATAGAGAGGATATGCTCATCTTTAGCCCCCCCATCGACGGTCCAGACATCCTGATCAGTTTAAAAAAAGCAGGGAATATGGCCTATCGGGAGAATGGGATAACTCCTGAACGGCTAAATTTCTATGCTTCAATCGGGATAGATTCTGAAAGAGTTGTCAGTTGCCGTCAGATCCATTCCCGGAATATATTTCTGGTGGATAATCATCCGGAAGAAGAGCTACAGGGGGATGGCCTGATTACAGGAAATAAAAACCTTATACTCTGCGCTACTGCTGCTGATTGTATGCCGGTTTATTTATTTGACAGAAATAGCGGAAGTTTTGGAATTGTTCATTCTGGTTGGAAGGGGACCGGGATTGCAGCCGATGCGGTAAAAATATTCACGGAAAAAATGAATTCCCATAGAGATGATCTGGTGGCGGTCATGGGTCCTTCTGCCGGGGTATGCTGCTACGAGGTGGATGAAGAACGATACCATATTTTTCGGAGAAAATGGGGAGCTGAAAGCGTTGATAAGAGGGATGGATCCTACTATATTGATTTGCCTTCGGCGAACAGGCATATTCTGGAGAGTACAGGATGTAAAAACATTTACAGTTTTCACGAGTGTACAATCTGTAATGACATATACGGTTCATTCCGGAGGGAGGGGCCCGGCAGTTTTACCCTGATGCTTGCAATGATCGGTTATTTTAGATAATCTTGGACTTCCGAGGAGAATGTAATGGAAGCTTTAAAAAATATTTGGAAAGACAGGATAAAAAAGGCTCTTATTGATTCAGCAGAAAAGTACGGGCTTGATGCCGGATCTGTTGATGGTATCCCCCTCATTCTTGAGACACCACCGAAAGCGGAGCTTGGCGATATAGCCTTTCCTCTTTTCCCCTTTGCAAGGGTATTTAAGCGAAATCCTGCCCAGATTGCTGCAGAAGTGGCTGAGATTTTAAACAGAGATTCTTCGTTCGGGTCTGCCGAAGCGGCGGGACCCTATATAAATATTAAACTCGATCTCTCAGGGCAGATTGAGAAAACCATTCTTGCAGTGAACAGTGAAGGGAATGACTACGGGAGAACCTCTCTTTACAAAGACGAAAAAATAATGGTTGAGTTTTCCTGTCCCAACACGAACAAACCTCTCCATTTGGGGCATCTGAGAAATGACTCCATCGGCGAGAGTGTTTCCAGAATTTTGGCAATGAACAGTGCTGATGTCAGGAAAGTTAATCTGATTAACGACCGGGGTATACACATCTGTAAATCAATGCTGGCTTATAAAAAATTCGGAGGAGATACTACTCCTGAAAGCGAAGGGATAAAAAGTGATCACTTTGTGGGAAAGTACTATGTCAAATACAACGAGTGGTCAAAGGAGTATCCCGGAGCTGAGGAGGAGGCACGAGCAATGCTCAGGGCGTGGGAAGCAGGCGACCCGGAGGTTACGGCATTGTGGAAAAAGATGAACAACTGGACAATAAGCGGTATTCAGGAAACCTACCGCAAAACCGGAATCAGTTTTGATACCTTCTACTATGAAAGTGAGACGTATAAAGCCGGGAAAGAAGAAATTTTAACTGGTCTGGATAAAGGTGTATTCTATGCTGAAGAGGACGGTTCAGTGTGGGCAGATCTTTCAGAGATAGATCTCGATAAGAAGGTCCTCTTGAGGAGCGACGGTACCTCACTGTATCTTACACAGGATATTGGAACTGCTATTGCACGCCATAAAGACTGGCCCTTTGAAAGGTTACTATATGTTGTCGGGTCTGAACAGCAGTATCACTTCAAAGTGCTCTTTTACATTCTCAAAAAACTGGGGTTTAAATGGGCTGAAAAGCTCTACCATCTCTCCTACGGTATGGTTAACCTTCCCGAGGGTAAGATGAAATCACGGGAAGGAACGGTTGTAGATGCAGACGATCTGTTTCAGGAACTGAAAAGGATTGCCTTCGAAGAGATCGAGTCAAAGGATAGAATCAGCGAAGTTGGAGATGTTGAGAAGACAACAGATGCCGTTGCCCTTGCTGCCCTCAATTACTATCTGCTACAGGTTTCACCGGGCAAGGATATGATATTTAATCCCAAGGATTCAATATCCTTTAATGGAAATACTGGTCCGTATCTGCAGTACATGGGAGCCAGGATTTCAAGTATGCTCAGAAAATTTGAAAAAAAAGAGAATCAGTATGCCGGAACAGCCCCGGATTTCAGTTCCCTGAATGAGGAATCTGAAAGGGAGCTTGTAAAACTTCTTTCCGCTTTCCCCGCAGTTGTGAAGGAAGCGGCAAAAGAGCTGAATCCGGCTGTTGTGGCAGGTTATTTATACAATCTTACAAAACTTTTTAGCAGGTTTTATCATGATGTGCCTGTTTTGAATGATGAGAACAAACAGCGTGTTTTGGCAAGAGTTGAGCTTGTAAAAGCTATTCGGCAGGTTCTCAAAAACGGTTTTTTCCTGATTGGGGTTCCCTTTCTGGACAGGATGTAAAGGCTTTGGCGGTATTGACCAGCTTTACCCGATTATGCTATAAGGTATTCACTTAAGAATATAGATTTGTTGAGGTTGACTTCATGTACGCAATGGTTGAAATTAAAGGTAAGCAGTATAAAGCTGAGAAAGGTGCTGTTCTAAAAGTAGATAAAATCGATGGAGAGAAGGGTGATGCAGTCGATTTTGACTCTGTTCTTCTTTTAAACGATGAAAAGAATGTAAAGGTTGGAACTCCGTATGTTGATGGAGTTACCATTAAAACCACTATAGAAGAGCATAAGAAGGACAAAAAAGTCGTTATCTTCAAGTTCAAGAGAAGGAAAGGGTACCGCAGAAAGCAGGGGCATAGAGAAACATACTCTTATTTGAAGGTAAATGAGATTACAGGAGCTTAATCTTTATTGATTGAGGTCACCATACGGCTGAATGAATCCGGTGTCATATCCGGAATCAGAGCGGTCGGTCATTCGGGAGCTGCTGCGAAAGGACAGGATATTGTCTGTGCATCAGCTTCAGTTTTGTTCAGAACCCTTGGACGGTCGCTTGAAGGCAAAGAAGGTATTGTTATTGAGGGTTCTGCTGACAGCAGAGGAGAGTTCTTTCTGGAAGTTGTTTCCTATCCTCGTACTCTTTATGGATGGCTGGAAGGGATAACTTCCTACATCCTTACAGGGTTAAAGGATCTGGAAGTAGAAAATCCGGATGAATTGTCTGTCAGTATAAAAGTATAGATCAAGGAGAAGTTATGGCACATAAGAAAGGTGGCGGTAGTTCTAAAAACGGAAGAGATTCAAACTCGCAGAGACTCGGTATTAAAAGATACGGCGGACAGATTGTTAAAGCCGGAGAGATCATTGTAAGACAGCGGGGAACCAAATTCCATCCTGGAGCAAACGTTGGTAAAGGTAAAGATGATACGCTCTTTGCCAAAGAAGCAGGAACTGTTGTTTTTTCAAGACGGCTTGGAAGAAAGTACGTTACTATCGAAACTTCTCTCTAAATTTAAACCCTTCAGAGGTAATTATGCATGGGTTTGCTGATGAAACCTTTATCGATGTTACCTCTGGGAACGGGGGGCATGGCTGTGTCTCGTTCCGAAGGGAAAAATATGTTCCTAAAGGTGGTCCAGACGGCGGAGACGGCGGTAAAGGCGGCGATGTCATTTTTGTTGTCCGGGATAATTTAAAAACTCTTTCCCATTTAAAGACGAAACGTGTATACAGGGCCGAAAACGGCAGACCCGGCGAAGGGCGCAGAAAACACGGCAGGAATGGAAAAGATGCTGTTATCGCGGTACCTCCGGGAACCCTTATTAAGGACCCTGAAAACGGCGAGGTTATTAAAGATCTCACCGGTCTTGAGTCCTGGGTTTTCCTTAAAGGGGGACAGGGCGGCTTAGGGAACTGGCATTTTTCTACCTCTAGAAAACAAACTCCCCGGTATGCTCAGAGCGGGATGAGCGGAGAGGAGAGAAGGGTTCATGTAGAGCTTCAACTCATTGCGGATGTCGGGTTGGTCGGATTGCCGAATGCAGGGAAATCTTCCATGCTGAAAGCTCTTACCAATGCGCAGCCTAAAGTTGCTGCATATGCGTTTACAACAAAGATCCCCAATCTCGGGGTAATGAAAGGTACATACAAAAGGATAGTCATTGCAGATATCCCCGGAATTATTGAAGGTGCCTCCAGCGGCGCCGGAATGGGGATCAAATTCCTTAAACATATTAACAGGACAAAGGCTATTGCATTTGTTATAGATCTTACGGAAGAGGATCCATTTTCTGTCTACCAGACCCTTATTCAAGAACTCAAGGAATATGCTCCTGATCTTGCACAGAGGAAAAGAGTAATTATCGGCACAAAAAATGACCTCCCTGGAAGCGAAGCAGGGTATGATGCTCTTAAGGAAAGAATAAAGGACGGTTTTACTGTCTCCATATCATCCTTTACCCGGTCGGGGCTGGATGAACTCACGAAATACTTAGAGAAGATCACCGAATGATATGAAAACTGTTGTTTTCGGAGGAACATACAATCCTGTTCACAATGGACACCTTTATATCGGTGAAGAGATAAGGAAACAGCTTGGGTATGAGCGCATCCTGTTTATACCTTCAAACATTCCTCCCCATAAAGCAGCTGACCGGAAGACGAAAGCGGCACACAGGATACACATGCTGGAGTATGCATTGGAAAAAAGCCCTTTTTCTATTGAAAAGTGTGAGATTCACCGGGGAGGAACTTCCTATACTATCGATACAATCGATTTTCTCCGTGATAAATATCGTATATCAGATAAAATCGGTCTTGTTATCGGTGATGACCTTGTTGATGGTTTTAAGAAGTGGCACCGTTGGGAAGAACTCATTGAAAAGGTTAACCTGATTATTGTGCACAGGAATTTTAAAAAGGAACAAACCATCGATCTGCCGCACCGTTACCTGAACAATTTGTTGATCCCTGTTTCTTCACGGGAAATACGGAGAAGGATAAGAAAGGGAATGGCCTACCGGTATCTTGTCCCGGAAAAAGTCTATGCCTATATTGTAGAAAATCAACTGTACCTGGATACATAATGTACACTGAACTTAAAGATTATATAGAGAAAAATCTATCCCACCTGCGGTTTGAGCACCTCCTTTCAACTGCAAAGGAATGCGCCTATCTGTGCCAGATGTTCGGTCTGGACAGCAATGCAGGGAGGATCGCAGGCATATCCCATGATATAGCGAGAGAACTCTCTGAAAAGGAGATTGTTACTCTTGTGGAAAAGGACGGAATGGATATTAGTGATTATGAATATACACATCCTGTTCTACTTCATGGAAGAGCCGGAGCAGTGATTCTTCAGGAAGAGTTTGGAATAAACGAAGACGTCATCCTTAATGCAGTACGCTGGCATACCGTAGGACATCCGGATATGGGATCTATAGGAAAAGTTCTGTTTGTTGCCGATTATATTGAACCGGGGAGAGAACATATTACTGAAGACTTCCGGCGCAGGGTGCATGGTTTGAATCTGAACGGAATGGTGATAGAGGTGCTTTCCCGTCAAATTGAATACCTGAGAAACAAGGGCAATATAATTGTCGAAAGTTCTATTTTATTGTATGATAAGCTGCTGTCGGAAAATGACAGGAAACATTTAAGTGTAGGTTGATTGTTTGAATAGAAGAAAACAAATAGATAAAGCCGTGATTTTCATTATACTGATTTTTCTCGTTCTTTTTATGACGTCAATGTTCGTTTACACACGTTTGAAGAAGGATAAGATAACTGGAGCGGTGGAAAACGGTGAGACCTTAAAAACCCTTATTATGATAACAAATGGTAATACACTTCTGTATACCGAGCTCTTTATGTACAACTCAGCAACCCACAAGGGAGCGCTATTTGATATTCCCGGAAACGTTGGTTCAATAATCAGTCAGACAGATAAAATGGACCGAATCGATACTCTTTTTGTTGGTAACAAACCAGAACCATATATAGAAAAAGTGGAGGAAATCCTTAATACTTCAATACCGTACTATCTAATTATTGAAAGAGAGAATTTTAAGGGATTAGTTGACCTCTTTGAAGGGATAAAGCTGTTCATTCCCAATCCTGTTGAACTTGTTACACAAGAGAATATTCTTTTACTTCCTTCCGGAAATGTAGTTCTTGACGGAGAAAAAGCGGTTACTTTCATGATGTATCAGGAAGAGGGAGAAGAAAACATAGAGAGTATAAGCAGAAGGCAGAAAGTCGTTCAATCGCTTTTAGGTACAATTGGAGAGAGAAATCAGCTGCTGGAAAACAGAAAACTTTCATCTGTTCTGTATTCGCTTATTGATTCAAATCTCTCAAAAACAGCTGTTACAGCCCTGTTCTCAGAGATGAAGTTCCTGGATTCAGACAGAATGGTTTTTCAGAGGGTTCTGGGGGCAAAGCGAATAACCGGCGATAAAACACTTTTATTCCCTCACTATGAGGGTAAACTTCTGAAGGAGACCCTGTCACAGACAATTGACTCACTTGCCGATCAAGAGGGACAAAGTAACAAGGCACTACAGATGAGTATTGACATACTGAATGGTACAGGACAGAACGGTCTTGCTGCGAGAACATCCGAGGTTTTCAAGAGTTTTGGTTTTGATATAATCAAGGTCGGTAACTATAGTGAAGATGACTTGGAAAAAACTTTGGTAGTGAGCAGAAGCCTTGACACGAGTGCAGCTGAGAAAGCTGCTGAGTTAATAAAGTGCAAAAATATAAAGTTTTCTACTGCTGTAGAGATACCAACTGAAAGTGTATCAGGTGACAGTGCAGATGTCATTGTGATTCTGGGGAAGGATTTTGATGGAAGATATTGCAAAGATTAAGAATGAAAATGAAATAGCTGTAGAGATAGGTAAATTTATCGATGAGCACAAAGGGACCGGAACAGTCGTTCTGGATATTTCTGAATTCAGCAGCTGGACAAAATACTTCATTATCTCAACTATTTCGAGTATGGGACACCTGAAGGGTATTGTGAAACAGCTGAAACTATACCTTCTCGAAAGAAATATCGACATATATCATCGACATAAAAATATAGCAGAAGATGGGTGGGAACTTGTCGACTGCGGAGATTATGTTATCCATCTTATGAGTAGTGAAGTAAGAAAATTTTACAATCTGGAGAAGCTCTGGTTTAACGGGGAGATTCTGTATCAGTCATCAAAATCCTCATAATCAAGACCATCGTAGTAGTCTATTTCATCATCATCGTCATCAATAAAATCTTCATCCTCTTCAGGAACCGCTTCATCGTTCTCTAAACTCTCATCGTCAAAGGGATCTTCGGCGAAACTGTCGTCAAATTCTGAGAAGTTATCATCATAGTCAGTTTCGTAATCATCAAAACTGTCATCGTAAAAATCATCTTCGTCAATCATTACCACATTGTATGGTAATGAATAAATTATTGTCAATAAACAACAGGGATAAATTACTTGATTCCTACATATAGTGTAAATAAACCGTAACTTCCGGTAAGTGACTTGTGCAGTATATACCTGGTGTCAGCAGGTTCGGAAAAAATATTTTTCCCAATAATAAGAGTAGGTGGAGTTATGTCGCAGCAATAGCCTTTTTTTTCCAGGAGCATCATACTTCTGCCGGAAATTTGGTTGAGGAGCTCACCCATAGCCTCTTTATGAAACCGGCCGAAGCCCTTTTCCCCTTCCGGATTCATTCCGAGATTAGCCAGCATCTTCTTTATAAAATTGGAGGCACTGGAGATGTCTGATTTAAGACTAAGAAACCCCTTTAGATCGCCGGTAATTCCGATGTTAGCGACGACTTCTGTGCTATTACATGTATTTATGGTATCAGTAGGAGTAATTTCAAAGCCTGCTTGCTCAAACACAATTTTGGTTGCTTCGGTGAATAGTTCAAGATCCTCAATTCTCATAGGTGGTAAGTATAGGAAAAAGCAATTATGTTGTCAAACCGGAGCAAATCTCCTATGATACAGTGATGGCAACAATTACACTTACTGCTCAGGCTAAGATTAATCTGCATTTGGAAATAACCGGATTAAGGGATGACGGTTTCCATACGATAAACTCCATCTTTCAATTGGTTTCTCTCGCAGACCTGATAAAAATATCAACGAAAAAAGATACCGGGTTCTATTCTCTTAAAGGTAACTTTAATTTTCCCCGGGAGCATAATCTTATTACCAAAGCTTTAAAACTGTTTAGAGAGGTTACCGGTCTCCATGACGGGGTTGAGATCGAGTGTATAAAGAAAATCCCCGCTGGTGCAGGGCTTGGAGGAGGTTCAAGCGACGCTGCATCAGTTTTAAAAGGTTTGAACCTGCTTTTTAATGCCGGCCTTTCAAGTAAAGAGATGGCTGAGGCGGGGAGTACCCTCGGAAGTGATATCCCGTTTTTTTTTGGCACCGGAACAGCAGTTGTTATGGGTAGAGGTGAAGAAGTAAAGGGAATCGAAACGTTGTGGGATCTTCCTGTTGTGATTATTGACACCGGTATTCATGTGTCAACGCAGGAAGCATACAGGAAATTTGACGAGTACAGTAATCATTCTCCTGCAAAGATTGGAGCGTTGGAGGATGAATACCGCAAAAAGCCCTCTTTATGGCCCTTCTATAATGATTTTTTTACCGTTCTCGATTTGGAAGATCCTGTTTACAGAAACTGCATTAACCGTTTAAAAAGCTTTGGAGCTTTATATTCTGCTATTTCAGGAAGCGGATCTGCAGTTTTCGGGATCTTCTCCGATGGGAAGGGAGCTGCTGCGGCTGCCGGGGCTTTGGAAAAAGAATTTAAAGGGGTTCATAAAGGAAAAATGCTTGCGATTCCTCCTAAGGCGGTTTACAATTCAGACAATAACTAGTGTGTAACGTCATGGAGGTCGTATGGAGATTACTGACATTAGGATTCGAAGAGTTGGAGCAGAAGGGAAACTAAAAGCGTACGTAACGGTAACATTTGATGATTGCTTCGTTGTCCACAATGTAAAGGTAATTGAAGGGAAAAACGGTGCATTTATTGCCATGCCGAGTAGAAAAACAAAGGCTGGAGATTATAAAGATGTCGCACATCCTATAAATTCCGATTTTAGAAGCTTACTGCAGGCTAAAATACTAGAGGCTTATGAAAATGAACCTGCAGAAGAGTCCGGTTCTGAGCAAGAAGCGGCTGAAACCCTATAGACTTTTAATAGAAAAAAAGTATAATACTCAATTATTCTGATACTGTGGGGCGTTGGCAAGTGGTTAAGCCCCCGGTTTTTGGTGCCGGTATCGTAGGTTCGAATCCTACCGCCCCAGAAAACTAAAATGATGTTAAGGAGAATTTCCCATGGAGCAGAAGACTCTCACAGGTTATGAGAGAAAGGAACTGAAAAAAGGTCCTTCACGGAGACTGAGAAAAGAAGGCAGAATACCAGCAATAATTTATGGTCATGATACTCCAAAACCAATATCCGTTGACCGGAAAGAGTTTCATACAAAATTCAAAAACAGTTCCGCGAGTACTATTCTCACCATTAAGGTGGGAAAGAAAGACTATGAGGTCCTTGTAAAAGGGTTTCAGGAAGATTATATCAAAGAAGTAATAACTCATATTGATTTCTTTGAACTCGAAAGAGGAAAGCTTCTTAAAACCAAGATTCCTGTACGTGTAGAAGGTTCAGCTGTCGGAGTACGGGAAGGGGGACTTCTTGAGCAGAGGATACATGAACTGGAAGTGGAATGTCTTCCCAAAGACATCCCTGAGGTAATTGTTGTTGACGTTAGTGAGCTTGAAATAGGGGAATCTATTCACGTTGAGGATTTGAATGTTGCGGAAGAGGTAAAGGTTCTTAACCTTCCCAATCAGACAATTGTCAGTGTTACAAGCTTCAAGGAAGCTCCTGTTGAAGAAGAAGCAGAAGGAGAAGAGGAAGGACTTGAAGAAGAAGCAGCAGCTGAAGATTCCGGAGAAGAAGAAGAGGAAGCATAACTGTTTCTATTTATCGGTCTGGGCAATCCGGGAGAGAATTATTCGCAAACCCGGCACAACGCCGGGTTTCTTGTCTTGGACAGGATTGCTCAGAAATATTCAATTAATTTCAAGAAACCTTTCTTTAAAAAGTATCTCTACGGCAGAGGACAGTTACACGGCAAAGAGTTCATTATCGTAAAACCCCTTACTTATATGAATAATTCAGGGTTTGTTATCCCGGGATTACTTAAAAAATTCCGCATCCCCTCTGAAAAAATGGTAGTTATCTGCGATAACATGGATCTGCCCTATGGTATGTGCAGAATAAAAAAGAAAGGGTCCGGTGGAGGGCACAATGGGCTCCGGTCCATTGATTCTTTTATGGAAGGCAGGGATTATACACGCCTCTTTGTAGGAGTTTCCAGACCGGATCGTAGTGTGAGTATTATCGATCATGTCCTTTCTGTTCCCGATGGTTCCGACTTCCGGGATTTTATGAATGGGGTTGATAGAGCGTCGGGGGCCGTGGAAACGATAGTAGACAAATCTGTAGAAGAAGCAATGCATGAATATAACAGAAGAATTACTTGACAGGATATCCAGGTATCTGAGAGAAAACGGTGTAACTGCCGGGGATAGTGTTCAGATTGGGTTTTCCGGCGGCCCCGATTCGACAGTGCTGTTGTTTCTGATGAACCAGCTTCAGCCTGAGTTTCGTTTTTCACTTCAGGCATTATACGTTGATCACGGTATACGGCCCGGGAAAATAATAAGAAAAGAGATTGAAGGTGTCGAAAATAGTGCTTCAAGGATTGGATGTCCACTTGTTGTTGAACACATCCCGCCGGGTGAAATAGAACATAAAGCAAGGACAGAGGGAAGGAGCATAGAAGATCTTGCACGGGAATACCGCTACCGGATCTTTAGAAATAAAATGGGAGAATCCGCAGTGTCGTACACTGCCCTGGGGCATAATCTTGACGATAATGTCGAAACTTTGATTATGCGGGTTTTTCAGGGCTCTGGGATGGAAGGACTCAAGGGGATCCCGTCAAGCCGTGATGGTTTTCTGCGACCGCTGCTGTCAGTTGAACGAAGTTTAATAGAACAATGTGCGGATGAAAACGGGCTCAAGCCCCTTCTGGATGAAACAAATAATGAACTGATATATTTAAGAAACAGGATAAGAAAAGAACTAATCCCTGCAGTTGCTCAGATTTTCCCCGGTTACAGACGGTCAATGGTAACTCTCGGCCGTAAGATGGAAGCAGCGAGTGACTATGCAAACCGGGAAATCAAGAAACGAATAAGCGGATTCACCGCTGATGGTGCTTTAAATGTGTCGGTTCAAGAGTTTAAAACGTTTCTCCCATTTGAAAGAATGAAGCTTCTCTATGAAAGCTGGGATATCTGGGGTGAAAAACCTTTTGAAACATTGCGTTACAGGACAATTGAGTCTCTATTGTACCATAAAGATCTTCCTTCAGGGAGAATTCTCCTGTCAGGAGGAGATTATATTCTGGAGCAAAGGGAAGGTATGATTTGGTGGAATAGGCTTGTCGTTTTATCCAAAAAAAGTTATCTTAGAGTGGTATCTCCTGGAGTTGTATCCATTCCCGGGAATCTCAGGCTGGAAGTGATAACTGGCGGGGGTAGCCCGGTCAAGAGTGATGTTTGGTTTGATAAGAGCAGGATACATGGACCGGTGGTGATCAGATCCAGAAAGCCCGGCGATTTTATTAATCTTTCCGGAGGAAGGAAGAAGATAAAAAAACTGTACAGCGAGTGGAAAATCCCTGAAAAGGACCGGTGGCAGATCCCTGTTGTTTGTGACAGGAAGGGCATTATTGCTGTTCTGGGTGAACCGTTCGGATATAAAAACAGAGTTGCATCGGTACAGAGAGTGCAGAAGAGTAAAGCAGCAGATAATATATTGATTTTAAGAGCATACATGGAGTAATTACTGTGGGAACACAAAATGAGCAGCCTAATGATAACAGAAATAAAGAACCTAACAATTTAAAATTTGATTTTAACAAGAACAGGTTTGCGCTGTTTTTTCTGTTATCACTCATAGCAATGTTTTTTATCCTTTTTCTGGTTAATGGAGACACTCCATCAATGGAGATTCCCTATTCAACATTTCTTACGTATCTTGAACAGGATCAGATCACTTCGGTCAAGATTCTGGATGGGAACGAAATTTATGGTACATTGTCCGGTCAGGCGGATAACCTTTCTACCTTCAAGACCCGAATTCCGTACTATGATGAATTGCTGATGAAAGATCTTCGGGAGAAAGGAGTCAAGGTGACCGGTGCACCAAAGCCTGTTTCTTTTGGTGAAATTCTCCTTCAGCTTCTGCCATGGGTACTTTTTCTGTTTTTCTTCTGGTTCATGTTCAGACAGGTTCAGGGAGGGGGCAGCAAGGCTTTTTCCTTCGGCAAGAGCAAAGCGAGACAGTATTCCGACGAAAAGGAAAAGGTTCGGTTTAACGATGTAGCAGGTCAGGAAGAAGCCAAATATGAATTGAGTGAAGTTGTTGATTTCCTCAAAAATCCATCGAAGTACACCCAGATGGGTGCAAAAATTCCAAAGGGAGTTCTTCTCGTCGGCATGCCGGGTACAGGAAAAACTTTAATGGCAAAAGCTGTAGCAGGGGAAGCCGGGGTTGCTTTCTTTCATATGTCCGGATCAGATTTTGTCGAGATGTTTGTCGGGGTCGGTGCCAGCAGGGTTAGGGATTTGTTTGATAAGGGACGTAAAAATGCACCCTGTATCCTGTTTATTGATGAGCTTGACGCAGTCGGAAGGACCAGGGGAGCTGGTTACGGCGGAGGCAACGACGAGCGGGAACAGACTTTGAATCAAATGCTTGTTGAAATGGATGGATTTAATACAAAGGATGGAGTAATTATTCTGGCTGCAACCAACAGACCTGATGTATTAGACCCTGCATTGTTACGCCCAGGACGGTTTGACAGACAGGTAGTTGTCGATATGCCGGATGTCAGGGAACGGGAGCAGATTCTTAAGATACATGCATCCAAAATACCCTTGGGGAAGAACGTGGATCTGAACAGAATCGCAAAGGCTACTCCGGGCAGTTCGGGGGCTGATCTTGCCAATCTGGTAAATGAAGCAGTTTTGTATGCTGCGCGGTACAACGCAAAGGAAGTTACCATCGAGCATTTTGAAGAAGCAAGGGACAAACTCCTCCTCGGTGTTGCGAGGAAATCAAAGCTTATTACCGCCGAGGAAAAGCGGGCAACTGCATATCATGAAGCCGGACACGCACTGCTTCACTATCATCTCGAGAATTCCGATCCCCTTCACAAGGTTACCATTATTCCCCGGGGGAGAGCTTTAGGTATGGCTATTTCTCTTCCAGAAAAAGACTCTTATTCAAGGAAAAAAGGATGGCTTCTTGACAGGATAAAAATTGCCATGGGCGGATACGTTGCAGAGGAGCTTATTTACTCGGAAACAACGACCGGAACCCAGAATGATATCAAGCAGGCTACCGAAATAGCCCACCGGATGGTTACTGAATGGGGGATGAGTGAAGAACTTGGTTTTATCTCATTAGGAAAGGAAGATGAGCCGATATTCATAGGGAAAGAAATAGCCAGACATAAAGATTACTCCGAGGAAACAGCCAGGAAGGTAGATGAAGAGATCAAGAAAATTATGGAAAGTTGTCTTGCAGAAACAAGAAAGATCCTTTCTGATAATATCAACCAGCTTAAAACTCTTGCAGAAGAACTTATTGAAAAGGAAACCCTTGATGATGCGGATATCAAGAAACTCCTTGGAATCCCTGAAAAGGATACTGAGCAGGAAGAAGAGAAAGAATAAAACCCCGGCACAGCTTTTGACAGCAAAACTGTCAGCAGCAGTGTTGTTACTATTTTCTCTCTCCTTTTATGTGTTCCCTGAAAATTTGGAAACCCGGCAGGACAAAGAACTTGCCGGGGTTTACTTCAATAATGCCCTTTCCGCCTTAAAGGCGGGCAATAGTACCGGTTCCCTTGAATTACTGAATGTTTCAATCCTGTTCAACAAAGATTCCTCCGACTCAAGATATTTGAAAGCTTTAATTCTTTCAGATATGGGCAAATACCGACTCTCGCAGAAAGAATTGAAGATTGCTTTCCTCCTTGGCTCCTGGGAACATTTCAGCAGTTTTGACGGAAAGAAACTCTTTGCGGATAATTTCCTGCGTCAGGGAGATTCCACATCTGCATACGAGACACTTGCTCCCCTTGCAGATACCCTCGGTACAGATGCATCAGCAGCAAGGGTTTTTGCCCTTTCATCGGCAGCTTCGGGGCACGTAAACCAGGCTGTCCAAACAGCACGGCTGTTCCCTTCAAAGGATTTTTCCCAAAAAATACTTGCAAGATATGATACAGGATGGCGGAATAGTGCAATCGGAAAGATACTGCAGGGTGATCCCGCATTGTACTATACCAAGGAGGCTGTACAGGAGATCATCTTACTCGCTCCCGATGCGTACCTGCCGAAAATGCTTTCATATTATCAAAACAGGTGGGGGGATGACCGCTTTTTCCAGATTAACTCGCTTATTACCAATGATTCCAGCCTGGAAAAAAGAATAGAGTTGGTATTTGCCAAAGCAGAGTCTATAGACAGAGCAGATATAGTGAGAATCAAACAGATTCTTGACAGAAAAAATATTGTGTATGATGCCAAAGCATTTTTTAAAGATAAAAAGATTATAATCAATGAGGATGACAACAAAGACGGTCTTATAGACGGCCGGACAATACTTGATTCAGGGTTTATTACGGAAACAGTTGCAGATGCAAACCATGATACCCTCAACGATTACAAAATAACCAGTCCCGGTGGGAAAATTACAACAGTAATGATAAGGACCAATGACAAAAAGATAGAAGCTGCATATAAACCATACCCATTTCTCTCTGAATATACCGTTACCCTGGAAGGCCGGCGGAGAGTGTACCATCTTTTGCCATACAAAGCTGTGTACCCTGTTGTGGTGATTCCTGAATCCATTATAGATGATACCCTGAGGTTAAATGAATATACACAAGAGCTTTCTCCTCTGTATTTGGAGACTGTTTCAACGCAGATAGAGGAAACCTCTTTGACTGGAGATGATGTTCTCATTGCAGAAAGAAAGAGTCTGCAGGATACAGAACTCAAACTATTACATGATAACGGATTGGTTTTCTCAGAACGTGAGTACAGCGGTGAAAAAGTTACGGCTGAAAAAAAGGATTTAGATGGAGACGGTATACCGGATCTTCTATATACGTACAAAAACGGCTCTCTACAATCCGCACGTGTTGACAGAAACCATAATGGCTACCCTGAATACATGGAAGAATATATTCCTGTGCACATAACGAAGTGGGATTTTGATGATGACGGGACTTTCGATTACCGGGAGTACATGGAAAAGGATAATCTGATTAGGGAGTATTCTACTAACATGGATGGAAATTTCGATCTGCGTTTTGAAGGAAGAGCAGGTACAGAAAACAGTGGTTTAGTTCAATGAAACGAGTAGTACTCCTTTTTCTCTCTTCCCTACTGATAATCTCCTGTGCAGGGCTCAGGGGTAATATCGGGAAAGATCCCCAACCTGTAGAGAAGGTTACGGTTGAGCGAATCAATTCGCTGATAGATGCAGGAGAGCTCGCAGAGGCATTTCAGGATCTTTCATGGCTGCCTGTTAACAGTAAAGCTGATAAAGCGGTCCTGGAGGAAAGATTAAAGAGCAAATTCCAATCCGAATATGATAAAGCTCTGGATAACAGTGGATATCTCGATGCCTACAGGATACTCATTTCAGTAAAAACCGCTGGGATTGAGATCAATAGCCGGGGTAGAACAGCAAACGATCTTATAAAGGAGCTGGTCTATTCACGGTCTGAAGAAAGCAGCCATGAATCAAGACTTTATGTTGCCAGAAAGTACTTTGACTTTGGCAGCCTGGGAAAAGAGGATCTGGGACGAATAACAGAAATGGCTGTGAAAGATGGGGATAAAGGGTTCCTTGAGTTTGTTGAGCCTTTTCTGAAGGAAAGAGGTCTTGACCCATCTCCTGACTTTAAAAAGGTACAAAAAAGCAGATATGCAAGTTCTCAGCTTATTAAAGGAACCGTTACGATCTGGGTAAACCGGGGGATGAAAATTGAGAACGGTATGGGTATACCTGACCGGGTAATTGGCAGTGGTTTTTTTATTGACAGGAACGGATATATTCTCACCAACTACCATGTAATATCCAGTGAAGTAGATCCTGAGTATGAAGGATACTCCCGGTTGTATGTAAAGCTTTCAGATAATAGAAAGGAAAAGATTCCTGCGAAGGTTGTTGGTTGGGATTCTGTTTTTGATATTGCCTTGCTAAAAGTGGACAGTACTCCTGAAACGGTGTTCCGGTTCGGAAAAGAACAAGATTATGAACCGGGGACCCCTATTATTGCAATTGGCTCTCCAGGGGGGTTGGAAAATACAATTACATCAGGGATAATTTCAGCCTATGGGAGGAAGTTTCTTCAGCTTGGAACCGTTATCCAGGTTGATGCCCCGATAAATCATGGCAATAGCGGCGGACCGCTACTCGATATGGATAATAATCTTATCGGAGTCGTTTTCGCTGGTATTGAGCAGTTTGAAGGAATCAATTTTGCAATACCGAGCAGGTACATAGTAAGCCTTCTTCCTGATTTGTACCGGGGCGGAAAGGTAAAGCATCCTTTTCTCGGATTTTCCCTGACAGAAAAGAACAATACTGTATCGGTTACGTATGTAATGCCAGGGAGCAGCGCCGGCAGATCGGGAGTAGGAAAGGGCACGGTTATTAGAGAAATAAACGGTACCGGTATTGATTCTATTGAGAAGCTGCAGAGAGAGATGCTGAAGTATTCACCGGGCATGATCGTAAAACTTGGAATGGAAAAAGATGGAAATCCCTTTAACGGATTCTTCGCTCTTTCGGCAAGACCTGAAATACCGGCGGAAGATGCTTATGACAACGATGCTACCGAAAATCTGTTTCTTCCTTTGTTTGGGATGGATGTGGATTCTGTTTCAACAGGAATAACAGGGAATAAATTTATAATCACTTCAATCCTTGAAGGATCAATTGCAGATGAATCAGGATTATCCGTCAACGATCCATTTACTGTGCAGAGGATCAAGATAGATAATGAAAATCATATCCTGTACATGGAGATTCGGATAAAAAGGAGAAAATCCGGTTTTCTAGAAAGCGGACTCATGCTGAGTACCTACCTGGAAACCGGTGATTTTATTTAAAAGAATGCTTGATGACTTGATTGAAGACAAAGCTGTGAAAATTCTCGTTGTAGAGGATGAAGCGATCATTGCACATAATCTTATCAAGGAATTGAATACGAGTGGCTTTTCAGCCTCAGGGTTTGTAGATACCGGAGAAAAGGCTTTGACGGAAATTGCAGAAAACCGTCCTGATCTTGTTATTCTGGATATTTCAATTAAGGGTAAAATAGATGGAATTAAGACGGCGGAGATAATCAAATCTCAATTTGGGATACCGTGTATATTCTATTCCGGTTGCGACGATCTTTCCTGTCTTAAGAGAGCCCGGCGTGCTGAACCCTATGGATATATCCCAAAGAATTCCACAAGAATCGATCTTTATACGACCGTCAGGATTGCTCTGCAGCGGTTCAGGATAGAGCAGGAATTTCGATCAAAAGATAGAATGTTAAATGCAACGCTTAAAAGTATTTCCGATGCAGTTGTAGGGTTGAATCCCGAAGGAAAGATTATTGCATGGAACTGCGGAGCCGAAAAAATCTTCGGGTGGGTTGCTGATGATATTCTTGGTGATAATGTTGCTATCCTTGTCCCATCATACATACCGAACGAATTTCCGGGAATAATGGACGATCTCATTAAGACCGGCGATTTTAGACAATACGATACCCTTTTTCAACGGAAGGATAAAAAGATCTTCAATGCTGCAGTGACAATTTCACCGGTTGATGAACTTGGGGGTGGTATCACAGGGTTTTCCCTGGTGGTCAAGGATATAAGTGATCGAAAAGAACTGGAAAAACAGATAATTGATATTCTGGAAGATGAACGGTTCAGAATCGGCAGGGATCTTCATGACAACCTCGGTCAATACCTGACAGGGATACTTTTAAAACTGAAGGTGCTTGAAACTTCCCTGGGGAAAAAGGGTATAGATGATGACAAGGCTATTGTTGTCAGAATTTCAAATCATGTGAAGATGGTCCTCGACAGGATGAGGGAGCTTTCAAGAGGGCTGATATCTCTGGGACTTCAGAAGATGAGTCTTAGGGAGGCAATTCATGAGCTCACCCTTTTCTATTCCAGAGTTAATGAGATAGAGGTTCTGTTCAATTCCGAGATGGAGTATAAAATCGTGAACTACCGGGTCGTTGTGCAGCTCTACCATATAACCCAGGAAGCTATAACAAATGCATTAAAACATGCATCATGCAGCCGTATCGAAATAGTCCTGAAAACCGATGAGACCGATATAGTTCTTTCCATAAAGGATAATGGAAAGGGGTTCACCCTCAACGGCAGCTCCGGGATAGGACTGAAGATTATGAAGTATAGAGCTGGAATAATAAATGGTCAACTTCAGATTTACAGTAACAGCTCCGGTTCCACCGTACAGTGCAGCATACCGAGGAAACTCATAAAGGAAGAGGTATGAACGAAAAGAAAATCCTGATTATAGAGGATCATCCTATTGTCAGAAAGGGTTTCAGTATGCTGATAAATCAGGATGATGAATTACAAACCATAGGGGAAGCAGGGGATTATCACAGTGCTCTTGAAATGGTGCGGAATACAGAGGCAGACCTGATTTTGCTGGATTTATCACTGGGTGACGGAAACGGGATAGAGCTTATCAAAGAGATTAAAGTTATTAACCCGGCACTTCCGGTTTTGGTTGTATCACTCCATGATGAGAATCTATACGCCGAGCGGGCTCTTAAAGCAGGTGCTAAAGGGTACGTTATGAAAAGTGAAGCAACCGATAATATTCTGACTGCCATAAAAAAAATCATGAACGGCGAGGTGTATCTCAGCGAAGGGATGAAAGATAAATTCATAAACAGAATGGCGGGAATGGGTAAGGAGGGTTCTTCTCCCATGGATATCCTGAGTGACCGGGAATTTGAAGTCTTTCAGTTTATCGGTGACGGCCGTACAACAAAGGAGATAGCCCAGTTTTTAAACCTGAGTATCAAAACTGTAGAAACATATAAATCACATATAAAAACCAAACTTGAAATCAAAGATTCAACAGACCTTATCAGGAGAGCTGTTGAATGGAAAGTTGCTGACAGCTGAAACCCCTCTTATTGAAGTCCTTACTCCTTTCAGGTATAGTGGGCTTATGAAAGTACCGAGAGAACGAATTAGAAATTTCTGTATTATTGCGCATATAGACCACGGCAAATCGACCCTGGCAGACAGGTTTATCGAAAAAGCCATGATTATAGATAAACGTAAATTCCAGAATCAGCTTCTGGACAGTATGGATATCGAGCGGGAACGAGGTATTACTATTAAATCCCAGGCGGTAACAATTCCCTATATCGGGAAGGAGGGGGAGATGTACACTCTGAATCTTGTTGATACCCCTGGACATGTGGATTTCTCCTATGAGGTTTCAAGAGCAATTTCCTCCTGTGAAGGCGCTCTTCTTCTTATTGATGCAAGTCAAGGAGTGGAAGCACAGACCCTGGCAAATATGTATATGGCTCTTGAACACGATCTGGAAATAATCCCGGTAATTAACAAGATAGACCTGCCCAGTGCTGATATAGATTTTGTCAAGCACCAGATCGATCATGATCTTGGTCTCGATTCCGATACCGCAGTGCTTGTATCAGCAAAGACGGGGGAGGGGGTAGATGACCTTCTTGAGGCTCTGGTTGAATATGTTCCAGCTCCCAGAGGTGATGAAAACATTCCTCTAAAGGCCCTTATCTTCGATTCTCACTACGATCCATACAGAGGGGTGATTATACACGTAAGAGTCTTCGAAGGCACCCTGAAAAGCGGTGATACCATAAAACTCTTCTTTTCAGAGAATAGCTATAAAGTTGAGGAAACCGGTATTTTCAGAATAGATTTGGAAAAAAAGGATAGACTGACATCCGGCGAGGTAGGATACATTATTGCAGGTATCAAGACCATTTCCGACATCAGAATCGGAGATACGATAACTGTAGTGGATAACCCCTGCAGTGAACCTTTGGATGGATTCAAAGAGGTACAGCCTGTTGTTTTTTCGTCGATTTATCCCGTCGATTCCGAGGATTACGAGGAACTGCATACAGCAATAGACAGGCTGAAACTGAATGATGCTTCCTTGGTATATGAAAAGGATTCTTCAGCCGCCCTTGGCTTCGGTTTCAGGTGCGGGTTTCTCGGTCTGCTTCATCTGGAAGTTGTACAGGAGCGGTTGGAGCGGGAATTCGGCCTCTCCATAGTGTTTACTTCCCCTTCGGTTCAGTATCATCTGTTTTTGAAAAACGGGGAGGATCATTTTATAGATAACCCTCTTGAGTTCCCTGATCCGATGCAGATAGAGTATGTTGAGGAGCCTTATATCAAAGCAACCCTTATTACCCCCTCCGAATTTGTCGGGGGTATTATAAAGCTGTGCCTTGAAAAGCGGGGGGTTCAGGAATCAATGCATTATCTCGATGAGAAACGGGTGGAGCTTGTCTATGATATGCCTCTTGCAGAAGTTATTTTTGATTTTTATGATAGACTTAAATCAATCAGTCGGGGATATGCATCCTTTGACTACGAGATCGATGACTTCAGGAGAACAGATCTTGTCAGACTTGATATCATGGTTAACGGGCAGGTAGTGGATGCTCTCTCCCAACTTGTATTCAGGGAGAACGCTGTTCCAAGAGCAAGAGTAGTCTGTAAGAAGCTCAGAGAAGAGATCCCCCGTCAACAATTCAAGATACCCATACAGGGTGCAATTGGAAGCACAATCATTGCCAGGGAGACAATATCCGCTCTACGAAAGGATGTCACTGCTAAATGTTACGGTGGAGATATATCTCGGAAGAGAAAACTTCTCGAGAAACAGAAAGAGGGAAAGAAGCGGATGAAAATGGTGGGGAATGTCGAAGTACCCCAGTCAGCTTTTCTTTCTGTCCTCAAGAGTGATTGACAGTGATTTTGTAAGAATGCCCCTGAAATATTCAGCCGAGAGCAGTACTCTTTTTATGTAATCTGGTGAAGCTTCATCTTTTGGAGGGAAGTCGGGGAAGTGTTTAAACAGGTAGTCCATGGAGGAAAGGAGTTTTTTGACAGCTTCCCTGTCGGAAACTTCTCCCGCCAAAAATCTGTAGAGACCTGAATGCAGTTCCTCGATTTTTTTAAGCTCCTCTTCAAGAAATGAGATGTTTTTTACTAATCCCGGTTCAGTAACACTCCGTTTCGCTGAAGCATCTTCCCCTGCTGCAGGAATACTGCCCTCCTCACCAATAGCTTCGTCAATTTCTTGAATTATTCTTCCAGCGGATCTAAGTCCCAAAGTACCCAAATCGTACAATCTTTTTTCTTTTCCAAAATAAGCATTCATTAGGAGTGCGTATGAATAAAGAATTGTGTTTGAAAGCCTCATTGCTCCTCTTTTATCCTCTGTTTTCCTATACGGACGTGTAAGGAAAATATCGATGTTTTCGACCGGAATAAGGCGTGTTGTATCAAAAAGTATAGAGGACTGAAAAGGGGTCCCCCTGGCATGAGACTTTCCGAGAATATATGAAAAATCAAGCCCCGTGTGAATAACCGGTCCGCTGCTCATCATAAGGGCTATATAGACAGCGGTTATCCCGACCGATCCAAGGGGAGGGAGCATTGCAAGGTCCTTGAATTGGCTTCTGACCCGTGTTATCAGGGTATTGTCATTGAATACCGAAAGGAAGGGATAAAGTGGGCCATTGAAGTTTCTGACTATGGAGGGGTAACAGGTTAAGTCGAAGAACAAGGGGATGGAACTTTTTGTAAGTCCGATAAAATCAAAAAGATTGTAAACTTGCGCATCAACAGCAACTATGTAATCAGGGGTAATACCACTCTTCAAAAGGGCTGAAACCGCTGTATCAACAGCAACTAGTGCGATTTCATGCTGGTGGCGTTTTATCTGCGGTATCGATTCTTCCAGGGACTCACCGGCTCCCGTGACAAGAACAGGACGGGAGTGTTCTATTCCGGTAAAATTCCCATTAATTATCCTGTCTTGATGTTCTTCGGTTAACGAAGCCATATTTAAAAATATATTTCTGATCCAGAGCGGCGCCATGTGTATTTCAGTCATCCTGTTCTGCCAGAACTCTTTGACTGCTGCTTCCAGAACCCCGAGTATCCTTTGATACTCATCTTTGTTCAGAAGATATCCCCCGGTAAGGGTAATCATTGATACTCTTCTGAAATGGTGAATACCGGCTTGCCGGAGTATTTGTAGGGCTTCCTGGATGTCGTTTCCGATATAATGAAAGCGGCTGTCCCGGGGGACAGAGGTACCAGTTTTTTCATAAAGATTAAAAAGTTTTTGATCAGTTTCGATAGCCAGGACCAGGCAGTCATCCGGTAGATTTTGCAGCAGGGGTTCAATACCGTAAAAAAGGAGCGGAGAGGGAATAAAAAGGACAGTTTTCGGCAGAATCTTTATATGCCGAACTTTCCTTTCAACGGATTCTACAGGTGTTAGTGTATTGTAAAGATGTCTTTTCCGGTAAAAAACAGAAAACCCTCTGCCTGTATCAACAAGAAGAGGGTTTTGAGGCTTCATACCTTTACTGCCCTTAGTTGGTTCTTAACACTTGCTGTGAGAAAACTGACAGGAAGTTATTCTTGAGTTTATCGGAACTCAGAAATTTCCTGTATAACGACTCCTGTCTGAACTGATCAACAAGATATGCATAATATGCATCCAGATAGGCAAGTTCATCTGCACCAACGTTTCGTTCTTCAATGAGCTGTGCCACAATCACTGAATTGTCCAGAATCAAAGGCTCGGTTGTTTCATTTTTCTTTAATGAAAAGAGAGCTTTCAGGGCTCTTTCGTCGGTTGCAGCAGCGTTGAGTTCTTTGTCGTCATCCAAGGCTCTGATCTGCTTCATAAAATAGCTGTTACCATAGTTAATTGGAAAGTAGTCAGTCACATGAGAGGTAAGGTTCATTCCACTGCCTGCCGTATCGAATCCTGAAGTGGAAGCATTTTTTCTGAAATTTTCAGCTTTTGATACAAAGAAATCTTCGACTTTACCTTTTTCATTAGTAAGGAGATAATTTCTGATGTCAGCAATATCTTCTTCCGCAGCAAAGTCGGGATCGGTCCTTTCGTTATTTACCCGGTAAATACTGTAGCCGTAAGGTGTTTTGATCAGGGAACTTAACTCTCCTGATTTAAGCGTGAAAACGGTATCAAGGTCTTTACTGTCAGAGAAATCCCCGGTAAGTGAGTGGTATCTGACCCAGCCCATATCTCCGCCTTTATCAGCGTATATATCAGTTGACTGATTCTGGGCAATTTCTTCAAAGCGTGCAGGGTTTTCTTTAAGCTGTGTATAGAGAGTATCAGCTGTTTTTTTATCATCCTTAAGTGAAATGCGGCTTAGATTTACCTTTGCAAAAAGAGCTGAGTTATCCCTGCCGTAGGATATCACTTCCGAATCAGGATATGCATCAAAGCTGAATGCCACGTATTTAAAACTCCGTTCAGGAGAAGACATTCCCTTTACAAAATCTTTTTCCTTTTCAGATGAGAGGGTACTGCTTACATCACTTAAATACTGCTGCTGCGTAAGCTCTTCACGGTAGAGCTGCCGGGTTGCGTATTTCTCCGAATTAGGGGTGGAATTATAGATTTCAGGGCTGAATTTCCCGTTATCCATATATGGACCGTACTGGGTAAGAGCTTTGTCTATCCGGTGGTCGGAAATATACAGACCGCTCTCTTTTGCACTGTCAAGGATTGCCATATGGAAGACTGTACTGTCAAAGGCACCCTTCCAGATCTGATACGTCTGGTACTGGTAGTTTGAACTGGTGGTATCTGTATTCTGATATTTTTGAACAAAGGAGTCCAACTGACGTGCGAAATAGCTATTTTGAGTGTATTTTATATCCTTACCGGCGTATTGACCGAAAGTCATATCCTGCCCGCCGCCTAATAGTCCTCTGAAAAAGGGCGCTCCTACAAAACTGACAACAACCAGTACAAGGATTGCAATACTGAAAACCCATAGAAACGGGTGTTTATGTTGTTTTTCTGCTACAATATTTTCTTTGTTTTTTGAAGGCATATGTTCCTCATATTTCTCATAAAATGGCGTTCCAAACCATACCACGTGCTTTTAGATGTGTCAATTCTCTTAATAGTAATTGTATTTTCTCACTATTGTTTGTATATTAAAAATATGTTATGCGATGTTTGCGGAAAAAGAGAAGCGGCGATACATATTCAGCAGATCATAGGAAAGAAAGTGATTGATCTGCACTTGTGCCGGCAGTGTGCCAGGGAGAAGAATGTCTCGGAAACAGAGGGGTCTGTAAACAATTCAATTATAAATTTGGTAAAGAATCTCCTGGATGGAACTCGTTTGACACAGTTCATTGATCAAAAAACTACGTATTGCCCGACTTGTAATACAAAACTGCATGAAATCAGAGAAACCGGAAAGACGGGTTGCCCCGACTGTTACAGAGAGTTTAGAACAGTTATCCGTGAATCTCTGGGTGTGGGAAACACACCTCTTCTGCATAACGGCAACATCCCTGAAAAGCTGAAGAGCTATAAAACAATTCTGGTTGACAGAGAAAAGCTGAAAAAAGAGCTTGAAGAGGCAGTGTTTAAAGAGGATTACGAAACTGCCGTTGTACTGCGGGATAAGCTGAAGGAACTTGAGATTGAGCTGGGAAGGGGTAATGAGTAGTTTTTCAGGATTTGAAACTGCTCCTCTTTGGTGCAGGAAGGAAGGAGAAGCGCGTGATGTAGTCCTATCCAGCAGGGTAAGACTGTCGAGAAACCTGGCGGGATTTACTTTTCCTGAAAAATTGACCCTAAAGGATGAGGAAGAGGTAAAGAATATTGTCCTTTCAGCGGTAGAAACAAGCAACCAGTACAAGGATATGGAAGTTCTGTACATGAACGATGTTATTCCTGTTGAAAGAATGATGCTGTTCGAGAAAAGGCTTGTTTCCAGGGATTTTTCTGAAGGCAGGAATAAAGCGGTCGTTATACGGAGTGATAAGAGTCTTTCCTGCATGGTTAATGAAACCGACCACCTTAAGATAGCTGCGTATACCGGTGGGCTTGATCTTGAAGAGGCATTTAATGAAGCCCGGGAGTTTGACGTAGCATTGGAAAAAAATCTGGATTATGCAGTTTCTCTGGAGTTTGGATATCTCACCAGTCAGATAAAGAATGCCGGGACCGGTATGAAAGCTTCAGTTATGCTTCACCTGCCGTTTCTTGTAAGAACAGGGCTGTTGGATAGAGCGATTAAATCCTCACTGACGGAGGAATTCTCAGTAAAAGGCTTTTTAAGTGATGAAGAAAACTCTCTGGGAGACCTGTATCAGGTTTCAAACGAAGTATCGATAGGAATAAGCGAAGAGGCATATTTGAAAAAACTGCAGACAGTGGCATCTTCACTCATGGGGTATGAACGACGGGCACGGGACCAGTTCTACAAGAGTAAAAGCATGGAGCTGGAAGATATATTTTACCGGGCTTATGGAATCCTTAAAAACTGCAGACTTCTGTCTTTGAAGGAAGCGGTACGGTATCTTATGGATTTTAGAATTGGAATAATAATGGGTTGGTCCGATGTCCCTTTGGAACGGATTGACTATCTGATAATTCTGGTGCAGAAAGCGCATATCCAGTCTACTCTTGACTTTGATGAGGAATCAAACTCAAAAATTATTAATTATACCCGTTCAAAGCTTGTCAAAAGATATCTTGAGTTACTACAATAGGAGTAGGGGGATCATATGTATAAGGGGCTAACACAACGGGCTAAATTAATAGTAACCGTATACTCACAGGAAGAGGCAAAGCGGTTCAGATCAGACCAGCTTTTACCGGAACATATACTCCTGGCAATAATAAAAGAGGGCGAAGGGACAGGTTTAAAGGTTTTGAAATCCTTAAAAATAAATCCTGTTGAACTTCAGCTGGAGATTGAGAAGGGAATTCCCAGAAAACACTCAGGATATATCCTGGGAGACGTATCACTATCCAGAAGAGGGACGCGAATTATTGAAGACTCTGCCGAAGAAGCAAAAGCTCTTGGCCATGAGTATATTGGTACAGAACATTTTATTCTTGCAGCTATTAAAGAGCAGGGGAGTATTCTTCAGCGTTTCCTCGGAAAAAACGGAGTTTCATACAGTGATTTTCGGAAGGCAGTCATTGCCATGCGGGGCGCCGGTTCAAATTCGGCAAGTAGAAATACCCGGTTTCAGGCACAAAAGAAGAATCAGCCGGTGAGCAGCAAGAAGGGAACACCTACCCTGAACGACTTCTCCAGGGATCTTACAGAGTATGCCCGCAAAGGAGCCCTTGACCCTGTCATAGGTCGGGAACAGGAGATTAAAAGGGTTATCCAGATTCTTGCCCGGCGCACAAAAAACAATCCGGTTCTTGTAGGTGAGCCGGGAGTAGGGAAGACGGCAATAGTCGAAGGACTGGCCCAGCGGATCGTGGACGGGACGGCACCCGATTTACTTCTTGGTAAACGGGTTTTGACCCTGGATATTGCTTCTCTCATTGCGGGAACAAAATACAGGGGAGAGTTTGAGGAACGTCTAAAGCGTGTAATGAAAGAGATCCGTAATGATGGAAACGTGATTCTTTTTATTGATGAACTGCACACAATAATAGGAGCCGGCGGTGCTGAGGGGGCAATTGATGCGTCTAATATGTTAAAACCTGCCCTTTCCAGAGGTGAGATTCAGTGCATCGGTGCAACTACATTAAATGAATACAGGAAATATATTGAAAAAGATTCAGCTTTGGAGAGAAGATTTCAGAGTATTTTTGTGGATGAACCTACGGTGGAGGATACAATAAAAATACTTAACGGAATTAAAAAGCAATATGAGAATCATCATAATGTAGAATATGAAGATAAGGCAGTTACCGCAGCTGCAATGCTCTCGCACAGGTATATCTCAGACAGGTTCCTTCCTGACAAAGCAATTGATCTGCTGGATGAAGCAGGTGCAGTAAAAAGAATTAACAATACTGTACGGCCGGGCAGTATACGGAAGATGGAGGAAGAGATTGAAGAACTCACTTCAAAAAAGATTGAACTGGTCAATAATCAGGACTACGAGAGGGCAGCAGCTGTCAGAGATCAGGTTCGCCAGCTTAAGCTCGAAATGGATAAAAAACTCAATGACTGGAATAGTTCCATGAAGGTGGAAAAGGTAACAGTCTATGAAACCGATATAGATGAGATAATATCCAGTATCACCGGGATACCAGCAGCCAGGATTGCTGAGAGTGAATCGGAAAAGCTCCTTCAGATTGAGAGTGAACTGCATAAAACAGTAATAGGACAGAATGAAGCAATAACCGCTATTGCATCAAGTATAAGACGGTCAAGAACAGGACTTTCTTCTCCTGGAAGACCTTTGGGGTCCTTTATTTTCCTGGGACCCACAGGGGTGGGAAAGACTCTCCTTGCAAAAACCCTTGCACAGTATCTTTTTGGAAAAGAAGATGCACTTGTAAGGATAGATATGTCCGATTTTATGGAAAAACACAACATTAGCCGGCTGGTTGGAGCACCCCCCGGGTATGTAGGATATGAAGAGGGAGGACTTCTCACCGAGAAAATTCGGAGACGACCTTACAGTGTTATCCTTCTTGATGAGATTGAAAAAGCACATCCTGACGTTTTTAATCTTCTGCTTCAGCTTCTTGAGGAAGGGGAGCTTCAGGATAATCTGGGACATAAGGTTTCTTTTAAGAATACTGTTCTTATTATGACATCCAACGCAGGAGCCAGAGAAATCTCACAGGAAAATTCTCTGGGGTTTAAATCCAACGATGGAATACTGAGTTACTCAGAGATACGGGCTTCTGCTTTAAATGAACTCCGGCTTCAATTCCGACCTGAGTTTATAAACAGAGTGGACGAGATTGTAGTCTTCAACAGCCTCACAAGAGAAGAGATAAGAAATATTGTGGATATTCTCCTTGATGAGATTAAGTTACGGCTGCTTGAGATGAATATAATCCTGGAATTGAAGAAAAGTGCCAGAGAGTATCTGGTTGATAACGGTTATGATCCGAAGTTCGGCGCACGGCCATTACGAAGAGTCCTTCAAAAAGAGATAGAAGACCCCCTTTCCGTTCAAATACTTGAGGGGAAATGTCCTGCCGGTAGCAGGGTTACCGCAGGAGTACGTAAAGGGCATCTCTCTTTTGCGATAGATAAACCAAAACTTATAGAAGCTAAAACACCGGTTGTATAATTATGAATTTAGAATTATTTATTCTCGGTACAGGGGGTATGATGCCCCTGCCCGGGAGATTTCTCACGTCAGCACTCCTCAGGAGAGAGGGAGAACTTTTCCTTTTTGACTGTGGTGAAGGGACCCAGGTATCTTTACGAAAGCTTAATTTAAAATGGAAAAAGATATCAGTAATCTTTATCAGCCACACCCATGCAGATCATGTTACCGGCCTTCCCGGGATACTTATGCTCTCCAGTCAAGTTGAGCGGGACGAGCCGTTATACATAATAGGACCTCCGAATATAAAGGAGTACGTCGAATCCAGCAGAAAAGCTTTGGATATGTACATAAACTATGAGATTATAGTCAAGGAGATTAATGAACCGGGAATTGTATACGAAGGAGACGGCTATTCGGTCAAAGCTTTTTCCCTTCAGCATACAAAACCCTGCTTTGGCTATACGCTGGTGGAGGATCCCCGTCCCGGTGTCTTTAATCCGGATGCTGCCCGGAATCTTCAAGTCCCCATGGGACCTTTATGGGCACGGCTGCAGTCAGGTGAAAATGTTACTCTGGAAAACGGAATTGTCATAACACCGGAGATGGTGCTTGGGGAGCAGCGAAAGGGGAGAAAATTTTCCTTTGTTACAGATACAAAATATTTTAGTGGTATAAAGGATAATGTGAAAAATTCTGATGTTCTTATCTGTGAGGGGATGTTCAGGGATGAGCTGAAGGAAAGTGCCGCAGAAAAAAAACATATGACTGCCACCCAGGCGGCTACCATAGCAAAAGAAGCAGGAGGTGTTAAAAAAATGGGACTGATTCATTACAGCCCACGGTACACCGAATATGACTTGAGGTTTCTCTTAAAAGAAGCAAAAACGATTTTTCCAAATACCTTTCTTTCCAGGGATGGTCAATCCGTGAATATCCCTTTCGAGGATTAACTGTGGTATCTGTTCATAATATTTCCCGAAGGTACGGCTCAAAAAAAGTTTTGGATAATATAAGTTTTACCCTCGAAAACAACGGTGTTTATGGCTTTTTAGGACCGAACGGTGCCGGAAAATCAACACTTTTAAAAATTATTTCCGGTTTTAAATTCCCGGATGAGGGAATGGTACGTACCGATTCATCTATCGGGTACCTGCCTGAGAATTCACCCCTGGATGGAAATCTTACTGTTTATGAATTTCTTTTTCTTTTTGCATCGTTGAAAGGTCTCAAAGGAACTGAAAGAACTGAGGAGCTTAGGAGGGTTATTGAGCTCTGTTCTATACAGGATGTAGCTGGATTCAGAACGGATACGCTCTCCAAGGGGTATAAACAGCGGACAGGGCTAGCCCAGGCTCTTTTAAACCGCCCAGGGATACTTCTTTTGGACGAACCTCTTTCGGGACTGGACCCGGAACAGGTGGTCAGTGTCCGTAAAATAATTGAAAATGCTGCAGAAGAGAGTATTGTTATCGTATCTTCCCATAATTTGAAGGAAATGGAGCAGATAAGCAGCCGGATATTTATACTGAATAAAGGAAGCATTGAAGCACAAGCAAACTTTTCCGATGACATCAACCTTGAAGAGTTTTATTTGAAAACAATTGGCAGCATTTTATTATGAGAAACGCGTACTACGTATTTACAAGAGATATAAAAAAATTTTATAGATCCCGGGGAGCCTCTTTTCTTTATTTCACCTTTTTGATAATTACTTCGCTTTGGCTCTATAAAATAGATAATTTTCTCATACGGGGCAGAGCTGATTTCACCAGCTATTTTACTTTATTTCCCTATATTCTTACTATTATTATCCCTGCACTCACCATGGGTAGTATCGCCGGGGAAAAAAATAGAGGTACCTACGAATTGCTTCTTGCTCAGGGGGTTAGTGTACTTTCCTTAACAGTAGGAAAGTATGCTGCTGTCCTTGTTCAAATCGCTAGTATGATACTCCTTACCGTCCCGGTCCCCGTATCTCTCAGCAGCCTCGGCGATTTTGACGGTGGTAGAATAGTTGCCAACTATATCGGTGTACTGCTTTTTTCTTCTACCCTGGCTGGATTGGGTCTTTACATTTCAGCTTTATCCCGAAAACAGATTCAGGCATTTATTCTCTCTGTACTGTTTATCCTGATTCTGGTATTACCCTGGACGGTTGTCAGTGTATCAGCTGGCGGGGGGATTTTTGCAGAAATCTTGAAAAATAGTTCTCCCTGGTATCACCTTGCTTCTTTCTCCAGAGGACTGTTGGACAGCAGGGATCTGATATACTTCGTTGCAACAGCACTATTTTTTATCTTTTTAACTATACGGAAGATTAACCTGGAGCGATGGTCATGAAGAGACGGGAAATACTCTTTACAATTGCAGGTGGAGCGGTTTTTATCATTATACTGTTCTACAGTAACCTGTTTAATTTCCGGATAGATATTACCGACACAAAGGCATACTCCCTTACCCGGATTTCCAGATCCATAGGTAAGGAACTTCCCCAGCCGGTGAGGATAACCTATTATAAAACAAAGGGTATTGAGGGAATATTCCCCGGTACGGCGGATATAATACCTCTTCTGGATGAATTTGCAAGGACATCAGGAGGAAAGATCAGTCTTAAAATTGTTGATCCTGATTCTATCGTAGATGAAAAAGTTTTTGAGGCCGAAGGAATAGCTTCCCGGCAGGTGAGAATTGTCCGGGATAACAAGAAGTTTGATTTAAAGGTATATTCTTCGATAACAATCAATTTCCTTGACAGGACAAAGGTTCTCAATTTTGTATACGACATCTCCAGCCTGGAGTATCAGGTTGTAAGTGCTATCAGGGAGTTAGTTCAAAACAGGAGACGGGTAGTCGGTCTTCTTTTAGGTGACCAAACCCGAAGTTTAAATAAAGATTACACCATGCTGACCGGCACATTAAGCAGAGATTTTGATTTGGTACCGGTAGATTCCACCAGTTCCTCTACTGTCGGAATGAACGTTCTTCTGGTCCTGGGAAGCAGGGATATAACCCTGTTGGACACACAAAAAATAAAGAGTTTTATTGAAAACGGCGGGAATGTATTTTTTGCTGCGGAGGGAGTATTCGTTAATGTGAAAAACAGCTTTTCTGCTGAGCCGGTTAAGAATAATCCGCTTTTTCAACTGCTTGCAGACTACGGGGTATCTGTTAAAAATACACTGGTTATTGATCCTCTTAACCCGAAGGATTTTCGAATACCGAAATCTTTTTATGGCGATGTTGCGTGGAAAACCATCGGACCCTATCCCCAATGGATAACAGTGAGTCATGCTGTTTCAGTAGACAATCCGATAACTGCTCATTTTGCCGGAGTGGACCTTTTATGGGCAAGCCCCCTCATTCTGGATAGAGATAAAAATGACGGAAGCAGTGTCCTTTTTACAAGTTCAACTCTCGCTTGGGAAATGAGTGCTCCCTTTGCAACGGATCCATTCAGTACCGAACAGTATAATGAGGGTAGAGCAGCAACTCGTTCAGTACACGTTCTGGGTGTTTCGATTATCAAAGGTAACTCTCGGATGATTGTGGTGGGTGATTCTGATTTTTTATCTGATCTGATAACCTGGAGCGAAAGCTACCGGAACATGAATTTTATTCTTGATTCAGTTGACTGGTTATCACAAAATGAGGATTTTATGGAGATCAGAACCAAAAGAAATGTTAACAGGAGCCTTGATATCCTTGATGAGGGGCGAACCCAGGCCGTGTACAGCCTTTCTGAATTTTTAAATGTTATTTTAATACCGGTACTTATTCTGGTTGCAGGATTTATTAAAAAGAGTAGAAAACGAAAGAGAAATGAAGATTAAAACCATAATTATCTTTTCCATCATTGTAGTAATCCTGCCTGGAATATTTGTTTTTAAAAAGTCTCACACCCGTTCTCTGCTTTCTGCATCGTTTATCAGTACGGTTAACACTATGACGATGGAAAATGGGAGCGGGAGTTATACCTTGATAAAGCAGGGCAGAGACTGGTTCCTCGACGAAGGAGCTACGCATTTTATCTGCAGAAACGGAACGGTTAATGCTTATCTCCAAAAACTTGCTGGTTTAAAAATAATTGAAACGGCTGGTACTTCCAAAGCTGTCTGGGGAGATCTCGGAGTTGCTGATAACGATCATCATTCAACCACGCTGAAAAACGGTAAGGAAACAGTAAAGCTTTTCTGGGGAAAAAAGAGTGCTGGCGGAGAAGAGGTTTTTGTCCGGAAAAACCGGGAAGAGTCAGTCTATGTTACAACCTTTCCGGGGGCCGCCATTTATGCAGATAAATGGGGTTGGGTCAATGTAAAAATTTTGCCAGTTGCTATTGATACTACTGAAATTATCTCCCTGGACTTTAAGAAAGAGGGGCAGGACTACTCGATAATACGGAAGAATTACTGGGAGTTGCACTCTGCACGAGGAACCGCCAGGATGGATACCAGGAAGATGAATCTATTACTGGAGAGGATAAAGAACCTGAAGGGAGAAGCTGTGGTCTTGAAAACGAAGAAGGCTGAGATGATGTCCGCAGGTACACTTATAGTACACCTTGCCGGAGACACCGCTTTGATACTGAATTTCTTAAAAGACAAAAAAGGCAGTTATTTTGCTGCAGAAGAAAGCAGTGGCTACCTCTACAGGATAAACACAGCAGAAAGAAACGGCGTGTTACCGGATGTAAAATACCTTCTGGATCACTTTTGACTAACCGTTTTTAGTTAAGAACTCCCGGTATTTTGCCGGGTCAGGTCTAAATCCAATTATATTTGCATCTTGTTCTTTTCCAGCCCTTTTAAGTGCAGCCGAAGCTTCTGAAAACAGAACATCTCCGTCTACAAGCCGCCCGTTTCTTGAACTGATACCGTACAGGATTGTATACCGTGTAAGAATATCAATCTTTGTTGAGGTGTTTTGATCAAAATCACGAATCAGTGCTATTCCCTTTTCAATATCAGCGTTTGGAATGATTACAGCATACAAATCAGAGGCACATCTGCATATAAGGTCGGAATAGGTAAAGGTTTCCTGCAAAAGCCTTTCAAAAGAATTCATGGCTGAAGCAGAGGTCTCGTTTGGAATGTTTACCAAAGCCAGGACCATATCCTGATCGAATGATGCCGAACGTTTCAGTTCATTAGAAATCTTTGAGATAAATTCATATCTCATCCCTGATCTGTCTTTCTCAGCTTTTCGATCTTTTGAGTAGTGAGCTGCTTTAGAGATATCTTTCGAGTCCCTGCTGGATATAAGAATAATAAATGCGATAATGATAAATACCAGGGATGCTGCAATTGCATATTTTAGAAGAGATGCAAACTGATTAATCTGAAGTACCGTAAATACGGTTTTTATTTGATAAATCCTGCCTCGGTAGGGTTTGAACGTTGAAAGAGACGTATCCCTGATAGTGTCAACCACCTGCGTAAACGTCTCTGCTGTAGTGGATACCGCAGTTGCATTCCTGGCAAATACATAGAGGGATGATCCCTTATCATCAGAGATTATCAGGGATTTTAACGAAGGGGAAGAAAGTGCCAGGTTTGAAAGTTTGACAAAGTTAGAAGTTTTTGATGAAGCACTGGTTTTGCTAAAGAGATCATCAATAACAGTTTCCGAGATTGAATCAAACATAGTCTTTGCCTTCAAAGTATTCAGATGAAGATTAAAACCCATACTCAAAACAAGGTACAGAACGAGAATTGTTATAAAAACAACACCGAAAACGTTAAAATATAATAATTTATTATCCTTCATTCGACTATTATAAGCATGAATCTCTGATTTTAAAACCTTTTTTCTTTTCTTTTTAAGTATAAAATACTATCCTAATGATATGAAACTTTACGAAAAAAGAGACAGGTCACTACCTTCAGGCTGGTATCCTGATACAGAAGAAGGGGTGCGGAAAATTTTAATAAACTGGGAGGAGCGCTACGGGAAAAGAGAAGAGGGCTGTATCTCGGGAATAGTCCCCCATGCTGGATGGTTTTTTTCAGGGTATATTGCTTTCTCTGTAATGAGTAACCTCTCTCCAGATGCGGATACGATTGTGATTGCAGGCGGTCATTTGCCTGGCGGAGTATCACCAATGCTCTTCAACTATAAGGTAATGGAAACACCTATCGGTCCTTTGGAGACAGATTTAACCTTCCTTGAGGAGCTTTCAGGGCGAATTACATTTTACGAAGGTACAGAAGCAGACAACACTGTTGAAATCCAGCTGCCTATTGTCAAGTATCTTTTCCCTGGGAGTAAGGTCGTAGCTTTAAGGGTTGGTGCAGGCAGCGATGCAATTGAACTAGGCGGGGAAATTGCAGCCGTTTCAAGAAAGCTGGGTAAAAAGACTGTTGTTGTTGGATCAACTGATCTCACCCATTACGGACCTTCATACGGATTTACCCCCCATGGGACCGGTAATTCAGCCCTCCGCTGGGTTAAAGAAGTAAATGACAAGAAAATAGTAAATGCTTTTTTATCAATGGAAGAAGAAAAAGTTCTGGAGTACGGGAACAGGAACAAGGCGGCATGCTCATCCGGCGCTGCTGCGAGTGCTATAGCATTTGCCCGTCACTTTGGCAGGTCACAAGGGGAGCTTATTTCATACATGACCAGTAATGATGTCTATCCATCAGACTCCTTTGTCGGTTATGCCGGAGTAGTGTACTAAGATGCAATTACCTTCGCTACTGTTTCAATTGTCCAGTCAAGAGTTTTTCTAAGAATCTCCATCCCTCCTGTATCAGGGGAACACACTCTCCTGATTGCAGCTGCTGCGGGGAAAAGAGTGATGCAAACCTCTTTTTGTCTTGAGGTAAGAGAGTGCATATATCCGGATAAAGACTCTGCCGGTACTGGAAGAGATTTAAGATCCTGGTAGTACGAGTAAAGAAAATGATTCCATGAGAGATCAGCTGGCCCTGCGGAAAATATACTTGATATTCCGTATGATTCGGGTATTTTTTGATATGCAGGGATTTCTATCATTTCACCTTCCCCTTCAGGAATGATTACTTCGGATTTGAGACTGCTGATCAGTTTTTCAAGTCTTTTTTTATAACTAATCATTGGTTTCGTCACATACCGTGAGCTTCTCGTATCAGTTACATGGTTAGTCTCATCGTTGTGAAAAATAAAATCAATAAAAAAATCTTCAAGAGGTTGTGTTCTGTGTGTCAGAGCGCTGAAATATGGATATAAATAGGTACCTCTGGCATAACTCTTGCCGTAGGGATAAGAGAAGTCAACCCCGAAAAGCAAAATTTTTTTTGCCCCCAGAGAGTAGGCAAGGGATACTGCGGCATGGCTGACATTTCCGCCTGAAGTATCAATAAAAGGGAATTCCCTCCATCTTTTTTTTACATACAATGAGAACGGGTGACCGCTGGTAAAAAAAAGAACATTGTCTGTAAGCCGGGTTATGAGCTGAGGCGATGCAAGATCAAGAACAAGAGGGATATCATTGGGGATTCCAGTCATAAAGTGATGAAACGTAATATGCTGGCAGTCGATAGATAATATCAGGTCAGGTTTAATCCCATTTTGTATAAGAGCGGGATAAGCGGTGTCTGTTGTAATCAGAAATCCATCTTTTGAATGCTCCTTTAATTGTGGCAGCTGCTTTTCTAACGACGGACCGGCTCCGGCTATGAGTGCTTTATTAACAGGAGAAATAACAGTAGTAGTTTTTTCTGCCGCCTTCAGGTTAAGAAGTGTGTTCACAAACCACCTTTTGCCGAAGTAAGATTGTACTGAAAAATCCTCTGAAAGCGGTGTTATTACATCATTGATTGTTTTTGTAACACTGGAAAAAAATTCGTTTTCCATTTCAACTCTTGCTCTGAGTTTAAGAATATCAAGGTTTCCTGATATGGCAGGGATATAGTTTTCAAGAATATGACTGGATATATCCTCTGGTGAGGGATCAATAAGTATGCGTACTCTTTTATCAAGAAAAAGTGAGGTGAGATTAAAATGAGTGAGTATTTTCTTGAAAAAGCCATAATCCTTGTCAATTACAAGAATCTCAGATATTTGTTTATCTTCAGTAAAGGGTAGTATATGATAACCGGCACCAAAACCGAGGATAATTATGTAACCACTTGCTTTAAACGTAGAATAAAACCTCTTCCCTTCTTTCTCCGGATCAAAGGTTGAATGAAGAGGGACTTCTCTATCGTTTTTTTTCAAAAACGGAACCCGCATTCCTGTTCTGCTTTCTTTTATCAGGTACTGATCAGATTCATCAACATAGCTTATCTTGGAGGCAAGACTGGAATTCGTCGCCGAAAGTGCAAGAAGATTGGATTCAAGAAACGACTGATTACTCTGTTTCTGCATTATGTTCAAAAGTTCCCCTTACTATTTCTTCGGCTGTTGTAATTATCGGATAAAGATCATCTACAGTGCAGCTTTCGCCTGAAGAAAGTTTTTTTACACAGATAATAATTTCCTGGAGTGAAAATAGATAGAATAAACCGGTTAAAGATTCATCTCTGGTAAGAAAGCGGACTAAGTCCTGAAAACCAGTTATCTCAGGGATCTCCCTCTTTACGATTTGAAGTTTTTTTATGATTGCATGAAGGGAAGAATCAATGAGATCAAAAGATTTCGGTTTTGCTACTGAAGAAAAAAAGAATTCAGTGGAATCGGCACGTATATTCCCGGTTACTAATTGAATGATTTCACTACCCTTTACTGAGTGGAAAAAATTTAATGTGGAAGACGATGGATTAACCCTGTAAATATTGTTACTGATACGGACATTATTAAACCAGTTAGCATAGGTTTGGTAAGCTCTATTGCTCCCCTGATGCTGTGAATCAATCTTGTGTGAATACAATATGTCAAGATATGGGTGAACCCTGGATTCTCGGCATTTAAAATAATTATCAAAAGTATGGGGGCTTACATGGCTGTGGACATCATTGAATGCAAGATCCAGTCCAGCTACAAATACTGAGGGACTGCCAAGTTTTAACGAGAGTACTAGAGCTGTAGCTGCAACAGTGCCGGTTTCAAAGAGTTTTACTGAGGGGATCGAAATAAATGAAGACACCCATTTTTCCAATTCAGAGTTCTGGTTAATCAGGAGAACAGGTCCATCAACTTTGAGGTGGGTTGCAGTCAAAGGCATGGCAAATGGAATTCCCCGAATAAAATCCTGCCTGAAATGAAATCGATTCCAGAAACCGGGATCAGTATTTACAATTAAATCAGGATAAATCGAATAGTATTCAAGTGCATGAAGCGATGAAGGAAGTGCTGTTATAAAAAAAAGTTCCCGATGCTCTTTTATCAGCGGTAACATCTTGGAAAGAGACGGTCCTGCGGCAGTAATAAGAACAGGCTTTGAAATTTTAAATGAATCCGGGTTTATAAACGTATTGATGTATTTTAGATTTAGGTATAAATTTCGAATCCATTTTCTACTGAAGTTAACTGTTGTAACTACAGAGCCGTTTCTTTCTTCCATGAATGAAAAAATAGTATCAGCTACCAATTGATGGATCTCTGGGAAAGCTTTTGAACACGGTTTCCAAACAATCAACCGGAGAACCGGAATCATGAAATCGGGTATTGAAGAGCCCAAAAAACTTTTCAATGAAGTATTTGAACCGACGTACCATGAAAGTTTTTTATCCTTGGCTTTGTCATAAAAAATCTTGTTGTAATATACAGAAACAACTAAGGAACCAGGATACCTATCCATCAGATACTTTTTCAGATATTCCCCTCCCGGCCCGGTCAGGAGAAATAGATAACATCCCTTTTTAATATTTAAAGAATCCACATACCGTGAGGCTGCACGCTCAGGCGCATAAGGTGAATGAATGGTAATACCGTTGTATTTCAAAGAGGTATTCCTCTAAAGGATATCCAGCTTGGAAAGAAGCAAATCCACATCTCTGCCCTGTTCAGGATACAAGATATAGGAATGTTTTATAACCGGAAGATCAGTCTGAATATTAAAATAATTTTTTAAGGTTAATTCAATTTGAGTTGTTAGAATCTGCGGTTTTTTCATAGTATGTGATGAAAAGAGCAGCAAGGATGTATAAAGATCAATCTGTAATAATCTGCCGGATATATTAACCATAGAGTAGATTGTGTCAAAAATATCCTGGGATATCTGTTTATCTTCCTGGCTTTCAGATCCGGACTCAGAAATAATGGAAATAAGCTCTTCAAAGTTGAGTTTAATAAGGAAAATAACAGAATCCCTATGTTTTGAAAGGTACCGTGATACGAAAGGAATTATTGATGAATCAGCGGACACTGCAGTTTTTTTACTGCTTTCAATTTTGGATAGCTTTTCAAGAATAAGTCTTAGAGTTTTTATTGCTTCATCAACAGCTCGTGGTTTTTGAATCATCGGTGAATTGATACCCAGAAATGCAGTATCTTGATGCTTCATAAAAGTGATGTTCTTCAGTCCTGTGAATTCGCGTATTGAAAGCAGCGGTTTAAAATTCTGCAGATCCTCAGGTGAAGTAAGTATGTTAAACCCTTCTGTTTTGAAGATGGAACTTAAAAATTTATTGTTAAATCTAACTCTTCGGCTGGAGGTTATATCAATACCGGTTTGGGCTGCCGGTAACCAAAGATCTTCTTTGGGGTTATAAGAAAGAAACAAAGCTTTTTTAAGACCAACAAAATCACAAAAAAGGTTTAATGACTTTAAAGGATATGATTCATCAGTGGATAAATCTCTTTCACTACGAACAAAATCTTCGTAGCTTTTTTTTTTAGAATCTTTTGTATCTAAAACAGTGTTTAGTAAACCCATCTACCTAATGAAGCCCCAACTCATCAAAAAGTTTTTTATAAACTGAAAAGTACTCGGAGTTTGCAAACTCTTCTATCTTCTCCTCTGGGAGGGACTCGAGCAGCTGATCCATATACGATAGAACTGAAATAACCTCAGATTGCAGATGAGATGGAATCGGTTCTTCTCCAGGAGCATTGTCTGCTATTTCAGTATCCTCTGTTATTTCTTCAGGAATTTCGATTTCCTCAGGTGCCTCAACAGAATCAGACAATAAATCATCATCCTGGAGTTCCGGTATCTCGATATCAATAGCAGTACTTTCCATAGGTTCAGAAGGTTCTTTAGGGGGAAGAATATCAAATTCCTCATCAAGATCATTAAGCTCCGGCAGGTCTTCTACAAACTGTTCTTCACTTACTTCTGGAACTTCTTCAACACGTGCTGCCTCTTCCGGAATCTCAAGATCGGTAAGGTCGGAATCCAGAGAAAGTTCTTCTTCCTCCGGCATCTCCAGGTCGGTAAGGTCAGAATCCAGAGAAAGTTCTTCTTCCTCCGGCATCTCCAGGTCGGTAAGGTCGGAATCGAGAGAAAGTTCTTCTTCTGGGATCTCAAGATCAGTAAGGTCGGAATCAAGAGAAAGTTCTTCTTCCGGGATTTCAAGATTCGGCAGATCTGAATCCAGGGATAACTCAGCCGGTTCTTCCTCTTCCTCGATATCAATAAGTTCCGGAGTTTCGTCGGCTGCCTCATCAAGTACTTCCAGATCGATCAGATCTTCATCTTCAGCGTCCAAATTTAGTTCCGAAACGTCATCAAGCTCAAGGTTTTCGAGTTCCAGGTCAGGTTCGTCTGTAAAATCTACATCTTCGGAAACTACAGCTTCCGGTATCTCCTCTGCTTCATCGAGTTCGAGTTCTTCAACTTCCGGAATTTCTTCTTCCATGGAAAGTTCATCCAGTATATCTGGCTGATCAATTAAATCCAGATCTTCTGCTTTGGTTAGTTCCTCGTCCATGGAAAGTTCTTCAGAATCTTCAAGAGATTCAGTTTCTACAGCCAGTTCCTCTGTTATATCAGCCGTATTAAGGATATTATCGAGTTCATCCCCTGTTAGAGCAATAGTTTCGTCATCATCCTCATTAAAGAAATCACTCGTCTCCTCAGCTGTTTCATCCGTTTGAGAAGCGGTAACCGGAACTGTTTCAGTTGTTTTTAGAGTAGATAACTCCTCTTTCATTGTAAGAATTTCATTCTTTATGGTAAGGAGTTCGTTTTCAATCTTTTTTAATACTTCAGAAGCCGATTCAACGGATACTTCAGATGCCGTATAAGAGGGGATGTCACTTTCAACGATATCCTCCTCCTCACCAGTTGTAAGATCTTCAATGATACTTTCAGTTTCATCGAAGTCAACAGAGAAGTCATCAGGGGCTCCATCACCGGCTTCTTCATCTTCGGAGATTTCAAGGTCAGGGAGTTCTTCAATAGCAAGTTCTTCAGCTCCAGAGATCTCTTCGGCGTTGCCGGGAAGAGCAGCCTCTTCTTCTCCTTCTTCGTTAAGGAGGATATCATCATCTTCAAGAAAGCTGTCAACATCAAGGTCTTCAAAATCTTCATCGAGGCCGGAACTGAGTAGATCATCTTCATCAAGATCAAGATCAAGATCATCAACTGAATCTGTCTCAGGGTTAACGGAACTTATACTCTCAGTTTCACGTTCCGGTTCTGTGACAGCCTCGATATCTTCTATATCCTCAAGCTCAAGGTCTTCCAGTTCACTGTCCAGGTCATCAAGATCAGCCAATTCTACATCTTCAAGTTCCAGATCATCCTCTTCCATAGTCTCCATTTCCGGTTCATCTCCTATGCCAGCAGTTTCAGTCTCTTTGGTATTTTCAGGAGACTCATCAAAAGTCTCTGAAGATTCTATATCAAGAGGCATGTCAAAAGATTCGTCTTCTTCAAGATCGAAGTCAAGATCATCCAGTTCGTCAATCTCGTCATCGATTTCTTCTGTAACAAGTTCCTTTTCAAGTTCTCCCAGAAGATTTTCTTCTTCCTCTGTAATTGCACTCTCAGTAGTATCCTGAATATCATGAAGAGAGAAATCTTCTCCTGTATTTAAAGTGTCTTCGGTTTCAATCTCTTCCGGACCTGCTTTTACCCATACTCCGTACTGTTCAAGCTCTTTTTCTTTTTTTATGTCATCATTCCCGTTTGACACCATTTCCATCTCCTGATATTTAGTTCACTTTTACAAATATCGGCAAATAAATTTAAAGTATGACTTATTTATCAGTTTCAATACTATTAATTACAAGTTATCAGAATTATAGAGAAATAACAATCAAAATCTAAAAAATATTGAGCCCTTTTCTCTTTCCCGGCTCAAGATTAAGACCTGAATTTCCGTAAAAAAGAACATATGAAGCTCATTCACCGTTTACTGATAAGTTTATACACCGCATTTATAGTATTTACCTGGTTATCCTTCTTTGTGGGTCCAAATGGACTGGCAGAAAGCCGCCAGCTGGAACAATACAAGGAGAAGCTTGTAAAAGGGAATCTCGAAATGGAGAAGATAAACCAGAAGCTTGACAATGAATTTAGAAGACTTGAAAGTGACCCTGATAGAATTGCCCTGGAAGCAAGAAGCCTTGGATACTATCGTGATAATGAGGGGATATTCCTTTTGGAAGGATATCATGTAAACCGTAAGGGCTATTCGGTAGGATCACTTTTCAGAGAATATTCGGGTAAAACTTCAAGTATAGCGGCAATCAGGCTGACAGCAGTATCGCTGGGTGTTGTTGTGTTCTTTTTTCTGACCATATTTTCGAGGAACAAAAATGATTATACTATCCGCAGAAGACGATATTCGGAAGCACGTTATAATTAAAACACTGAAAGAAAACGGAATTGTTATTATGCCCTGCGATACCATATACGGTTTTGTTGGTGCTGTCCCTGATACGGGAGAAAAAATCGCATCAATCAAGGGGAGGGAAGAGGGGAAAAAGTTTCTTCAGCTTATTCTTCCATCATGGCTCGGCAACTTTACCGATATGAAAATAGAAGAGGAGCTTCTTAAGGTGAGTCCCGGCTGTATTACCTTTATTATTAAAAACCGGACAGGAGATACTACAGCAGTCAGGTTCCCTGAAGATCCCTTCCTTGCTGATATTATTGATGGTGTTGGCAGACCGTTGTACTCAACCAGTGTAAACAGGAGCGGAGCACAGATCCTGTTCCGCCCCGTTGAAATGATTGAGGAATTCGGCAACGAAATAGATGTTCTGCTTGATGCCGGTGAAATTCCCGGTAAAAAACCATCCACCATACTCGATGTTACTGCGAGACCTTACAGAATACTAAGACAGGGTGCAGGTGCTGTTCCGGAAAAGTACCTTACCTGACTATTTTTCGGCACTCGATATAGTATCTTTTCTCATCTGCCTCCCCCATGGAGAATGTTTTCCTTGGAAATGTTTTATCTTTGACTATTGTCTGAAAGAACGAGTGCTTATCGATAGCCGGAAGAAAGATTCCAATAGTACCTTTCTTCCGTCCCAGTTTCTCTGTTTCTTCTTTGCCGTGAATGTAGTCAACAGATGCATCTTTATTCTCTGCAAGAATCGAATCTATGACCCTTTGTATTGAACCTGCAGTAATTGTAGCAGCAGGAGCTTCGATATCAATGGTTCCCAGAACAGATTCGTCACAGTATCCTATTCTCTGGTGTGGTTTTTGATTCTCAAGAGAAGCCATAACCTCTTGTAAAGATGATTTTTCACTGATCCTGCAGGAGCTGTATTTTTTTAGTTCTTTAAAGAAGGTTTCTCTGGAACAGTTAAAAACAACTCTGTGAATCGGTTCGAAAACAATCCCCTCGTCGTGAATGTTCTCAAGCTCAACCAAAGCCCATCTGGCTGGATGATTCATAAGATCAGGATCAGATGAGTTGTTTTTTTTGATCTCTTCCCAGACTGATTTCGCAGTGGCAAGTGAGTGGTTCCCGTCGCCCATTGCGTATAGCAGCAGATCAGAGGAGCCGTATTTGTTTTTAAAGGTATCAATATCCGCAAGTTTTTCAAGTGCGGCTGCAATAGATGAAACAGTTTCTGGGTCATCAATCCTATATCCCTCGATATGCCCGCCATTTTTCATCAGATCAAAGTTGTATATCTCCTGAAGTTCAGATGTTTTTGCAGCTAAGGGTTCGATAACGGTTTTATCCGGATCATCGATAAGAACGAGAATATGAGGCAGCTCCAGTGATGCATCGATCCTGATTTTTTTTCTCGGGGGTATTCTCTCTTCGATTGTTCCTTCAGTCGCTCTGATCAGGCTTTTAGAGTCTTTTGAATAGTCATACTTTTCAAGATCAAGAGCGGCAACCAGCCCCCATCTATAGGATCCCTCTTTCCCGTTTTGTCTTTTTACAAGATAGAAAGCAGGGTCATATCTTTTTAAGATTCCATTTTTAAGGTAGTTTTCCATTGTTGTATTGATCTGTTTAATCCTGCGTTCGGGATTATCCTCTCCAAGATAACATTCTGGGTATATCAAGTTCAGGGTTGAAGGAGAATCCCCGACTGTTTTTTGTACATCTTCCCAATAGCCGGTATCTGAAGTGTATTGATCACAGGCTACAACCGCCCATTCTTTCATCTTTCCGGTATCTGCAGGTAGGTACACCTCTGGCATTCTGATACCTAATTTAGCAAGTCTTTTTTCTAAATTGGTCATAAATTACCCCCTTAAGTGTCGAATAATATTAGGAAAATAAATAAAATACAAGTATGCATGGTATTTATCTTGATTGTCAGGACGCACCCTACAAAACAAACCTGTTGTTCAAGTTCCTTGAAGGAATGAGCTCTGCCGGATTCCGGTATTTGTTTTTTAATCCCGGAAGATTCTTCCCCTGGTCGGAGGATTTCCATTTCTCTTCCTTCTATACTTATCCGGAAGAATTTATGCAGAAATTCGCAGAGAAGGCAGCACAAAAAGGGATCGTTTTAATCCCTGTCCTTGATGCTGGAAGCGGAAGCGGTTTTATTGTGGAAAAATTGTTTTACAGATTCATGGCGCCGGAATATCCTGAAAAGGCAGCAATAGATCCCGACACCGCAGGAACTGTGCTCTTTTTTGAAGAATTAATGGAAGACCTTTTTTCAGTTATTCCGGAAGCCGGGTATCTTCTTGTCCTCACAAGCAGGAGCCTCCCCGCAGAATCAGAGATCCGGTTTCTTTCCCGGATCATAAAAACTGCTGAAGCACTTGGTAAAAAAATTATATTCACTGAGGGGGGAGGCGGGTGTCTCAACGATATTCCGGGGGCTGCAGGGTCTCTGTGTGAGGGGATACAAGAACCTGGCAGAAGTATTCTGAAGTTAGAGAATAGTGAGATAATTATCCGGAGGATACCTGGGGTAGATCCGTTTACACCTTTCAGTGGCTGGAAATCTCTCTGGGATAAAAGTTCAGAAAGGGAATTTGTAACAGACCGGGAACTGCTGGAATCATTCATAAACAATAAAAAGAACTGTTGGGAACTATACAGTACATTGGAAGCTGAAATTTCACTTCTTATCTACGGTAGTGCACGGGGGTCTGTACTAAAAGCTTTTGACATATACCGGAGGCTTGAAGAATGCTATGGTAAAACTTCAGCTATTCGAAATAGGATTGAATCAGTGTTCTCATCAAGTTTTGAAGGACAATACGTTGAAAACCTGTGTCTTTCCATTATGGAACCACTTGAGAGTATTGCAAACAGAGCCAAGGAAAAAATCAGAATTCTGGAAAGAAGGAGCTTATGACGGGGATAATCTTTACAGGAGGGGAAGGTCCGGAAAAGAGATTTATTGAAAACGAGATAAAGGCAGGAGACTACATAATAGCAGCCGATTCCGGACTGGATAGAGCCCTTTTATGCGGATATTCACCGGATCTTGTCGTAGGGGATCTGGATTCTGTAAAAAACAAAACTTTTTTAGATGACATTCCTGCTGACTGTGTTAAGATATTCCCTGAAGATAAAGATGAAACGGATACAGAAATCGCCTTGAGAATTATGAAAGAGATAAAGGTTGATCGGGTAATCCTCGCAGGCGGGGGAGGGGGACGTCTCGACCATCTTCTGGGCATTGTATCCATCTTCGACCGTTCATATTATCCTGATGTTTGGTATACCGCAATGGAGAAGATTGTACCTGTCAGCAGCAGGGATGAGTTTTACGGAATGCTGGGTAAAACGGTTTCACTGTTTCCCGCCGGTAAGGAACCCTGCAGGATAAAAAGCACCGGTTTGAAGTGGAATCTTGATACAGTGCAATGGAGTAAAGGTGATGCAGGGATCAGTAACATTGTTGTTGAAGATCCTTTTACAATAACCATGGTAACCGGAAAAGTACTGCTGATAAGTTTTTTGAAGGAGTTTGGCGAATGACGAAAAAAGATGTGGTATTCCACGATCTTTCAAAGGGGCTTACGCAAAATGAAAGGGATGAATTTCTTAAAAAAATAAAATACAGTCTCAGTTTAGATAATGAAGAAAGTGGGCTTCATCAGGAGGAAATGGACAAGGATGAACGGCTTGCTCTGATTAAAAAAGAGAAGAATGAAATATCCATGTTATGGAGGTTTTTTCTCTGGATACAGTCAAAATTTACCGGGAAGAGTGTTGAAGAGCTGCTCCTTGCTGGAAAACTCCTTCGAATAAAAAAGAAAATAAAGAAAAAGCACTCCGGGCTTACAGGGTTTGAGACCAGAAATCTTACTCCTCATTTTGCAGAAATGGTGTACGATCTCTATAAATCCACGGTACCGGTAAGGACCCTTTTTAAAAGGATTTGGCTGGACGAAAAAGCTCTTAATACATTTTTTATGGATATAGTAGAGGAAGCGGTCGGGGAAAGAATTCTCGATCTTGAGGATGTAGCAAGTTTTGATTCCATAATTGGTGCTTTCGGAGAAGCGGGAAAAAAAGATGATGTTAAGAGACTGATCATAGAAAAACTTGATGCTTACCTTGAATCGCTTAACAGTAATATCTTTAAACAGCTGGAAATCGATCTGCTTCCCATATACAGGCTGAGAGATCTTGTTCTATTCCCCTATGTTCAGTTTTTTCAGCAATTTGGCTATACCCTCCTTGATACTCCCTATACGGAAAATCCCCAATTTAAAAATGCCTCCGCCATACTCTGTCTGAATGATCTCGAAAAACTGAATTTTGCTGTGTATTCTGCTACAAAACTGGAAAGAAGAGTCAATTTTAACTCCAGAATGCTGGACCGCCTTGGAGTTGTCGCGGGGAATGAACCTGATGAAAATGTTGAGCATTTTTCTTCTGATATGGAATTAGTCATTCAAAAAGCAAAATGGTTTTCTGATAAGATTCCTCTTTCTGATCTCATACGGTACTTTAAGAAGAATCCTTTTATAAAAATGATCTTTTATATTCCTGAAGTTAATCTAAGAACCTTTTACAGGACCAGCTTGACTGTAAGGATGATAACCCGGATTGATGAACGACTTGCAGAAATACAGGAAAAGTATATCGCCCATGAAATAGAGTCGCTTTTTGCCGGAAAGCATTATGTGAAATTTCAAAACTACCGGGAATATTCATCAATAGATTACGAGAAACTTGGAGTTTCCTCCTTCAGGAATATGGAGCCATTGTCCCTGATATATAACTTTATCGAGTGCTACTACAGAGGTAATGTAATACAATCGATAGTCAGGGTCCTTGAAAAAGGTGTACTGGCGCAGAACAGACTTATGAGGGATAATATGCTGCAGTACGCTTCTGTTATCGAAGATGTAGCAGAAAGGATTCGGGTTTTTGATGATTCCCTTTCCCCTGATTCTGAGGAAGGTAAGGTTTTTCACAAACTCAGATTTTCCATGACCAAGGATATTTCTCAGCAAAAGGTTTTTAGAAAAATTGTTATCCAAAAAGACCGGGAAGCAAGAAATTTATGCGAAGCAGGTATGGATGCTCTGACAGGGTTAAAAAGAGTGTTGGGTGAGATAAACCGGAGTACGAATGATGCCGTTACCGAGCAGTTAAAACAACACTATCTTATTAACAACAAACCTGTTGTGCTGCAGGATCTGCTCACTGGTTCTCTGGAGAATCTGAATAAGGTTGAACACCTCTATCATCACATGCTTACAACCGTATAGGTGACTTTTCAAGGGCTTTTTTAATCCTTTTACAGGTAACCCGGGGATCTTCAACAAGTACTTTTTTACCAGCGATAAGATCAGAGATGCCTATCTCCCGTGGATAACGGGGAATAATATGTCGATGAAGATGGTTTATGGAAGCCCCTGCGACTGGACCCATATTATACCCCAGGTTATAAGCTGAAGGTTTGTGTGTTTTGTCAATAATATTCAGCAGACTTTTAGTAATAACGATCATCTGTCTTTCTTCTTCTTCGGTAAAATCTCTTATGTCGGTTATGTGCCGACGGGGAAATATAATCAAATGCCCAGGGTTGTATGGATAGAGATTGACGGATACGATAAAAAGTTCGTTCTCCCAAACCTTAAGTTTTTTAACCGCTGATGAATTTTCAGCAATCATGCATAGAATACAGCCATCAGGCTTCTCCCCTGTAAGATACTCCATCTTGCTGAAGCTGAAAAAATAGTTACTCATTTTTTTCCTCTCCGGGAAGTGAAATTGAGGGAATAACATTGCTGCGCAGGGAGCTGTCGGTTGAAAGTACTTGAACAAGTTCAGGATATTTTTTTAAAAGATCGCCATATTTCTTTAAAAGCTCAATCTTTGAAGCTTCTCGTATTTCATCCTCCGCTGCTCTCTGTTTTGCTTCTGCGTCTATGGCTGTCCGGGAACTCAAGTAGTTAAAATAATTTTCTTTTGCCTTCCTGTACAGTGCAATATCTGGGAATTCAATGCTTGTTATGGTAAGATTTATTAAAGAGATATACGGGATAGTTTCTTTCAGCGCATCGCTTGCTGCATTGGTAAAATCAATGGAAAGCAGGTCTTTATAATCACTTTTTGACGTTTCATCAAGTTTATTAAAAACAGCTGTTTGAATCAGGTTGGTAAGTTTGTCTTTAGTGTCTCCGTAAAACTGCTCCATGGATCCGGGGTCAATGAGATTTTTCTGCAACAGTCCGGGAAGTGATTCCTCTTTCAGCAGGTATGAAACAGAAAATGAGAGGGAGTAGGAAAAATCCGGTTCACCGGTCATAAATTTACCGTACACTCTCCCCGACGGAAGTATCCCGTTTTTAGAAAACGAAAATGAACGGGGGAGAATTTTTACTTTGATGAGCTTTAAATTTCCGGGAATGATTTTTTGTAAACTCCAGGAAAAAGCTCCCGGCTTGTATACCCGCTCTCCGTATCCTGCTGATTTGGTAAAGGCTACAGCGTAAGTATTTTCATCAAGATGAATCTGGATCCATCCCAGATAAAATATCACTGCTGCCATAAGGAGTAATATAATCAGTACAAATATATTTCTAATTTTTTTCATACTATCCTCTCATACAGTTGATTGAGACTCGTAATAATTGCATCTGGAACACTATCCGGGCATACATCTTCCCGAATACGGAGCGATCTCTGGTCTCCTGCAAAAAGTACGGTCTTTAATCCGGCAGAAGAGGCTGTCTTTACATCGTTGAGCATATCATTCCCAATATAAACAGTTTCATCAGCAGTTATTCCGTAGATATTATACAGTCGATCTTTGAGTTTTTCAAACATAATCGGAGAAGGTTTTGCCTGACCGTATTCATAGGAGTAAAATGTCAGATCCTTTTTAAACCCATTTCCCGCCACGTCTTCTCCTGTCAGAGCTTTAAAAAGCAGGGGGGTATAAAACTGGGCATTGGATACAATACCAGTGACAAATCCCCGTTGTCCAAGAGCTTTTAGGGTTTCTTCCAAGCCGGGCATTGGCCATACCGGGTTGGAAAGAATTTCATAGTAAACAGCAAACGTACGAATTTCTGTCTCTGACGGCAGAGTGAGAACCAGATTATCTTCTTTCAGTTTGGAAAAAAAATCGGTCCAGATTGAAATAATATCAACCTCAGGATGGGGGATCCCCTTTGCCCTGGAATCTGAATGACTTTTGGAAATAAGAGAGGAGAAAAGATTTCCCAAGATTTCACATGGTGTATCATAATGTATAACAATACTGCTCTTCTCTGCAGCTTTAAGATAAAGGCAATCCCTTTCCCGTTTGTGAATCGTTCCGATATCACCGGAACCTGAAATAAAAAGTGTCCCGTATACATCAAAAATAACACTCCTGATATGATCTATTGTATTGAAAGAGGGTGTTATCTCTGTCTTAATAGGCACCAGAGGGGATGAATTGGCTCTTATAATTTCAATCAAAGAATCCCTGAACGCCGGTATTAGTGTCATACACTGATTAAAGAACAAAAAAGGATAACTTGCAATATAAAAAATACCTGTACTGACTTTTTCAATCCAAACCGATACAATAGGCAGAATGAGAAAGGAAAAAAATATCATTTGGCTTCCGGATATAATTAATAAAATCACCCTTTTTACGTTTATGCTGTCGATACTGATAGTATTTACCTTTCTTGCCGGTAACAAACAAGGGTTTATTGATTCTACTCAAAACCTGCTGCTCAGGCTGTTCAGAACAACAGCCCTGGTTTTCATCGTTACCGGAGTATATAACATTTTAATCAGTCTTGCAGTTCTCATAAGAAAACGGCGGTTATACTCTTCCCGGTTAATAATGACAATATTGGCGGAGGGCTTGATGATCTCTTTTTTTCTGGGAACGAGCGGTATACTTGCAATCATTAAGGGATAGGTGAGGATTATGGTCATGAGGACTCGTGCAGTAAGGGGCGCAGTGCAGATAAGCAAAGACTCTGTAGAGTTGATTGAGAGAAATGTCGGCGAATTGGTTAAAACTATTATTAAAGTGAACGGAATAAATGAGGAAGATATAATTTCAATACAATTCACCATTACTGGAGACTTGCGATCTAAAAACCCTGCAGCAGCGTTAAGAAAATACGGCTTTGAAACTGTTCCGCTGTTCTGCAGCCTGGAACCGGATATTGAAGGAGCAATGGAAAGGGTAATCCGGGTTCTTGTTACCTTTGACCAGGCAGCTGGTGATCCGATTGTTCCTGTATACTTGTATGGTGCTGAAAAGTTACGACCGGACCTGGCAAAATGAGAGATGATACGATACTGCTAAAGACATCTGTAGAGGTAAACAGAATTCGGCGTTCATGCAGTCTGGTAGAAAGGATCCTGGATGCACTTGAAACAGTTATTGCCCCGGGGATTTCTACTCTGGAGATAGAAGAAATTTGTAAATCCGCACTTAAATCTGCCATGGCAAATTCCTCCGCTCTTAACTTTAAGGGTTTTCCCTCAACGATCTGTACCTCGGTTAACAGTGTTGCTGTACATGGTATTCCTGACCACACTGTTCTTGAGAACGGTGATATTCTCACCGTTGATATATCGCTAAACCTTGACGGGTGGCATGGGGACAGTGCCAGAACCTATGTTGCAGGGACAGGAAGTAACGATGTCCTCCGCCTTCAGAAAGCAGCCTATGCAGCGACTGTTGCCGGAATAAATGCTGCTGTTTCAGGGAAACGTTTGGGAGATGTTGGGTGGGCAATAGAAACAGCAGTGAAAAAATGGGGGTGTTCGGTGGTAAGAAAATTTGCCGGACATGGGATAGGCCGGGATCTCCATGAAGATCCTGTTATCCTCCCATACGGTGAAAAAAATACCGGTTTAAGGATAATACCGGGGATGGTTTTTACCATAGAACCCGTTGTTGTCCTGGGCAGAGGTGACGTGAAGCAGATGGATGACGGGTGGTCATTCGTAACCAGTGACGGATCTCTTTCTGCCCAGTATGAGCACACTCTTGCCGTTTTCAGTGACAGGACAGAAGTACTTACAGACGATAACCTGTCCATTCATTTATAAGATTAAATCATTCTTAGTGGTGTCTTGACATAATTCATAAAAACAATTATGTTCTCTTTCAAGACGCCACCTTAGCTCAGCTGGCCAGAGCACGTGACTTGTAATCTCGGGGTCGTCAGTTCGAATCTGACAGGTGGCTTGACCATATTGGACAACTTATGATAGTGTCTTTTCAAGGTTTTATGGGGAGGTTCCCGAGTGGTCAAAGGGGGCAGACTGTAAATCTGTTGGCTACGCCTTCGAAGGTTCAAATCCTTCTCTCCCCATAGGTCTTCTCGAAAGAGAAGGCCTTTTTTTTTAGGGAAAAATTATGAATAAACCGTTCTACAAAAAAGGCTTGAATTTTGAGTGCGTCCAGTGTTCGGCGTGCTGCAGGTTTGATCCGGGATATGTATTTCTTTCTGCTTCAGATATGGATAGACTCGTTCTATACTTCAAGATGGAGAAGAAGGATATCGTGGAAAAGTATTGCCGGATTGTCGATATGGGAGACAGCAGACGTCTAAGTTTTAATGAAAAAAGGAATTTTGACTGCATCTTCTGGAAAGATGGAGGATGTTCTATTTATGAAGCAAGACCGCTTCAATGCCGCAGTTATCCATTCTGGCGCCCCTTTCTTGTAAATGAAGAAGCATGGAATAAAGAAGCTGAGAACTGTCCCGGGATGAACAGGGGGAAAAAACATTCTTTAAAAACTATTGAAAATTGGCTTGAAAAAAGAGATAATGAAACGTACAGACTTGAGGATATACTATGAAGGTACGGTTCTGGGGGGTGCGCGGCTCAATCCCCACTCCATTGACTTCGTCTCAGATACAGGGAAAGATTTCAGCGGCTGTCCAGCGTATACAGCCCAAGGATATAGTTGATCAAAAATCCAGAGAGTTGTTCATTGCATCTTTGCCGGAAAACCTGTTTGGAACGGTCGGTGGAAATACTACCAGCGTTGAGGTTCGTCTTGATGACGATACCGTTATAATTTTCGATGCAGGTTCAGGAATTTGCCGTCTTGGCGCGGATTTGGTACGGAAAAACGAGCATTTAAGGGATTATCATATCTTCTTTACCCATTTTCACTGGGACCATATACAAGGCTTGCCGTTTTTTTCTCCCCAGATGTATGATCCCCGATGTACCGTAAACTTTTATACACCCGAAGAGGGACTCAGGGATATCTTGAGCGGTCAGATGAGAAAACCCTACTTCCCTATAACGATGGATGTTTTCCACGAGAATATAACCTATAACCAATTGAAAGGAAATTCTTTACGAATAGGCAATGCTGTAATTTCCTGGAAAAGAATGAAACATCCCGGTGGAGTTTTTTCATATAAGATAGAAGAGAATGGCAAAACATTGATATTCTCCACCGATACGGAGCTTTCGGACAAAGATTTCGAAAAGAGCAGCAGGAATAGTGATTACTTCAAGGATGCTGATGTTTTGATTATCGACAGCCAGTATACCCTTGATGAGGCGATAGAAAAGTATGATTGGGGACACTCCTCCTACAGTTTATGCGTAGATTTTGCCTCAGTCTGGAATATAAAAAAACTTGTCCTCTTCCATCATGAACCTTCCTATGATGATAACAAAATGTATTCCATCCTCCAATCGGCGCGATGGTATAGACAGTATCAGCAAAACTCAAATATATCCGTTTCTCTGGCGAAAGAGGGTATGGAGATTGTGCTTTGATAATTCTTCAGGGGAAAGAACTGGTTGCAGTGTATTTGCTGCTGAAAAAAGATGATAGTGATCTTGATCCTGCACAACTCAGTGTAAAGAACAGGATAGAAAAAGTCCTGTTTGAATCTCTTTCCATAGAAGAAATTGAATCTATAGAAGAACTATACAAAAAGAATGTTGATGTTCTGGGAAAAAAGCTATAAATTCATAACATGAAAAAATATAAATTTATCAGTATTGCAGTAGTTTTTTTGGGTTTAACCACACTAGGCTCGTTCGGGCAGGAAAATGCCCGGGTAAAGGAATTTTATTCGCCGCTTTTCCTTTCTGGAACATGGAATGAGACTGAACAGGCTGCTCCGCAGTCAGATGCCGTCAATCCTGCATCGTCTGCTCTTTACCAACGGACGACCCTTGATCTAAGCTATATGGGAATTGTCGGTGATGAAGGTACGCTTACGGGACAGAACGGATTCGCTTTTAATCTGGGGAATACCATTCCGACGAGAGCCGGGGTTTTTTCCTGGTCCGCACATATGCTGAAGTCAGATTATCTGAACTTTAATGTACCTTTTTATTTTGCAGTTTCGGGGTCTTTTTCAAAGGATCTCTATCCGAATCTTCTTGCTGGTCTAGGGGTGAAGGCTGCATATTCTTCCTTGCCCGGGTACAGTGCTGCAGTTGATCTGGGGATAATCTATCTTTCCGGAAATTTCTGGAAATTCACCGATACTGCCGTTGGCCTCACCCTTGCTGATTTGGGTTACAGCACAATTACAAAGGGATATCAACAGCCCTTTACTCCCTCTGCAGGAGTAAGCGGAACCCTGTTCAAGACTGATATTTTTTCCATGAAGCTCAACAGTAATATTAGTTCACCCGGTTTAAGTTCTGTTTTTATGAGCCTTGGGGGAAGTGTTGACTTTAAAAACATTATCTCTCTTACCTTTGGCAGCAGAATGGATTTAAGGTCCCTTCTAAACGGCAACAGCGCGGGGTTGATCCCTTCTGTAGGGCTTAATTTCAGATTTAATCCATCACTAGGAGAAAACTCAACGTTTCTCGGGCTATCCGAAAAGGGCTGGAACAAGGGGCAGGTTGAGCTGCAATCATCTTTTGCACCCATTGCAGACGGGATTTGGTCATACGGCGCAGGGGCTAACGTGCAACTTGGAGTTTTAGATAAAGATCCACCGGAAATAGAGATCGATATTTCCGGTTTTGAATCGCAATCCATGAACGTTCCGGCAAAGGGGCATAGTGAAAAGTACTCTTCCCACAGTAAACAAAGTAAAAAAATTGTTTATGTGGATTCAGGTAAAGACTCGATAAAAAAGAATGCTCTGAAAAGTGACGGAGCAGTGCTTACCTATCTTTCTCCAAACAATGATGGAATTAAAGATGATTTGAAACTACCCATTAAAATAAAGGATTCAAGGTACATAAAAGGGTACTCTCTCGTCGTTACTGATTCTGAAGGAAATTTAGTCAGAGAGATAAAAAATAAAGAGAAAAGATCCGAAAATCAGGGATTTATGGGCTTTTTTGACCGTCTTACTGCAGTGAAGAGCGGTATAGATGTGCCGGAGGAACTGCGGTGGGATGGGTACAACGATTCGGGGAAGGTTGTTCCGGACGGAACCTACTATTTCCATGTCGAAGCCTGGGATGATAATGGTAACGTGAGTAAAACAAAAGAGTATGCGGTCGTTATCGATACTACTCCGCCGGAGGTAACCATTAAGGAACCGCCGGAGGAAGAAAAAATATTCTCCCCGAATAACGACGGCAGCAAGGACACAGTATCGTTTGAACAGAATGGTTCCGTTGAGGATACATGGACCGGAACAATACTGGATTCAAATGGAACAGTTGTAAAAACTTTTACCTGGTTAAATTCCGAACCGGAAAAAGTTGTCTGGAATGGTCTTGATAATAACGGGAATATGGCTCCCGACGGAGTATATTCGTATGCAGTTACTAGTACTGACAGAGCCGGGAACAGCGTAGAGAAGGATTTTCAGAATATTATAAAGAACACAGAAGAGACACCCATTGCACTTAAAATTGATAAACAATTTTTCAGCCCAAACAACGACAAGATCATGGACACAATAATTCTTACTCCGGAAGTAAGTGTTAAAACAGGTCTGAGGAGCTGGAGCCTTTCTGTTTTTAATGCAAAGGGTGACGTTGAAAAGATCTTTTCAGGAACAGACAGTATACCTGAGAATCTGATATACGATGGCAGAGATAATTCCGGAATTATTCTTAAGGAAGGTACGTATTACGCCCTGCTGGACGTACAGTATGTAAACGGAAATAATCCTTCTGCGAAATCTCCTGAATTTACAGTGGATGTTACTCCTCCCTCTGCAACAGTGAGGGTAAGTACAAAAGTTTTTTCACCCAATGGGGATGGACAGAAAGATACGGTAAAATTCTTTCAGGAAACATCCTTGGAAGAGGTGTGGACCGCTTCCATTTATTCCGCAGAGGGTGAGGTGGAGTATGACTACAACTGGATAGGTACTGCCGAACCAGAGATTGAATGGAATGGGATCAGTAAAGACGGCAGACTTGGTTCTGACGGTGTTTATACCTACCAGCTTAGTGCTATTGACAGGGCTGGAAATCTGGGTAAATCAAATATCGTTTCGTTTAAGCTTGATACAGAAAAGACTGCAGTCATTCTTACAACCGAATACAATGTTTTTTCTCCTAACAACGATGGATCGAAGGATGAGATTAAGATAATACCTCAGTTGTCAGTAAAAGAGGGTATAGCGGCCTATACAATGAATATCTATGACAGCAGTAACACATCGGTGAGGGTATATAGGGGCACAAAAAGTATTCCCGAGTATTTCCTCTGGGATGGGTCGGATGGTAAAGGAGTGAGAGTCCCTGATGGAGTCTACTATGCAAAACTGGATATGGAATATGACAAGGGGGATAAACCATCGGCTGTTTCGAGAAACATTGAGGTCGATACTGCATATCCTCAGATTACCCTGGCAACAGAGTATGTTTTGTTCTCGCCTGATGGTGACGGGAAAAAAGATTCGGTTATAATCAGCCAGCGATCTGAGGGAAGCGAGCAGTGGAGAGGAGAGATTCTAGATGCTGAAGGGAATACGGTAAAGACCGTTTTTTGGAAAAATAGCGTAACCGACTTTTTGTGGGACGGGAGCGATACTGCAGGAAATATTGTAAAAGACGGGGTCTATACCTACAGAGTGAGTGCCGAGGATCAGGCAGGGAACCTCACCAAGAAAGAGATCAAAGGAATTACCGTTGATACCTCTATAACCAAAGTTTTTATTACTGCCAGTGATTCTTACCTGTCACCCACCGGGAACGGAAAGTATGAGAATTTAACGTTTAGGACCATCGTAACAAATAAAAAAGGGATAGCTTCCTGGTCGTTAATGCTTGTCAGAGAAGATTCAGGAAAGGTCGAAAAACTTTTCACTGGTGAAAACAGAATCCCCTCTAAGGTTATCTGGGATGGTGTGAACGATGATGGCCGATATTCCGAGGGTGAATATACTGCCGTATTTAAAGTTGTTTATCTGAAGGGAAATGAACCTGAGGCGCGTTCTTCAAAATTCATTCTCGATATATCTCCTCCCCGTGCGGATCTAAAACTGTCTCCCATCCCTTTCTCTCCGGATAATGACGGATTGAATGATGAGCTGACACTATCACTGAATGTGAGTGATCTGAGCGGAGTAGAAGATTGGGAACTGAATATCTACGATCCAGAGAAGAAACCTTTTATAAGTTTTAGTGGAAAGGGGACTCCTGCAGATTCCATTATATGGAACGGTAAGTCGTCCACCGGAGAACTTGTTTATGCGGCAATGGACTATCCCGTAATCTTTAAGGTAAAAGATATTCTCGGTAACGTTACGGTAAAACAGGATAAAATACCAATTGATGTTCTTGTGGTCAAAGAGGGAAACGTACTCAAGATAAAGATCGCAAACATTGTTTTCAAGCGGGACAGTGCTGAACTTGTTGATGACGATCCTGAAAAAGCCAGGACGAATGAATATGTTCTGAACAGAATCAGTGAAATTCTGAGGAAATACAAGTCTTACCAGATAGTTATTGAAGGACACGCGGTTGTGACAAAGTGGTATGATGAAAAAGCTGCTGAAAAGGAAAATATAGAGGAGCTGATTCCTCTTTCCAGAGAGCGGGCATTGACCGTTCTTAATGATCTTGTTGAGAGAGGAATAGCTGCTTCCAGGATGGAAGCTGTAGGTGCAGGGGGAGCAGATCCCCTGGTACCAAACAGCGATCTTGAGAACAGATGGAAAAATCGACGGGTTGAGTTTATTTTACGGAAGAAATAGTGATTAAGAAAATAATTAAAGCAGCGGTGTTGCTCGCAGCTGTTGCCGTTTTGTCAGCAGCTGCATCGGTAGTTTTGTTTCGGTACTATAATATCCCCCAGGGAAGCGGTAGAACAGGGGAAGATGTTGTTTTTTCAGTTGTTCCCGGAGATACGGTGGGCAGCATTGCAGAGAGACTTTTCGATAAGGAGCTGATTAGGTCAGCTGCTGCCTTACGGTTGTACAGTAGAATTATGGGTACCGGCAGTAGTTTCAAGGTCGGCAGTTACCGCATAACGTACGGTGAAACGATGAGTGAAATCCATAATGTTCTTATAAAAGGTCATCAACTCCTGTACAAGGTAACAATTCCGGAAGGGTGGACATTGAGACAGATAGGGGAACTTCTTGAGAAGGAGGGTATAACCACTGCCGCGGATTTCTATAAAGCGGGATCCGACAGGGAACTCCTGACCGCTCTGGGGATTAAAGCGGACAGCGCCGAAGGGTTTTTGTTTCCCGACACTTACCTGTTTCAAAAGGATTTTCCTGCAGAGAAAACAGTATCTTTTATGATAAAGAATTTCTTTAAAAATCTTGATATAATTTCTCCCGGGTATCGTGATCTTTCTTTTGATGAACTTTACCAAAAAATTATCCTTGCATCCATAGTCGAAAGGGAATACCGAATCGCAGATGAAGCTCCATTAATAGCCGGAGTATTCTATAATCGGCTTAATGAGAGTATGAGCCTTGGATCCTGTGCTACAATTGCGTATATAATTACAGATGTAGAGAATAAACCGCATCCGTCAAGAATTACGTATGATGATTTGGAAATTAACTCCCCCTACAACACGTATATAAATAAAGGATTGCCACCTGCTCCTATTGCAAATCCGGGTAAGACTGCTCTTGATGCCGCATTCCATCCTGTTGATACAAAATATATGTTTTTTGTTTTGGAAGATCCTGTAACTGGAAGGCATAAATTTACAGAGACCTACAGGGACCACTTGACTGCCAAGAATCTCTATATAAAAACCAAATAGGATAACCGCTATGAGGATCCCTGAGACGAAGATAAACGAAATCTCTGACAAACTGAGTATCTATGATGTCGTTTCAGATTACGTAACCCTTACCCCGAAAGGAGGACGTTACTGGGGATTGTGTCCGTTCCACACGGAAAAGACCCCCTCTTTTTCCGTAAGTGAAGATAAAAAGATGTTCTACTGCTTCGGCTGCCACAAAGGCGGAAGCATGTTTACCTTTATCAGTGAGATCGAGAACCTTTCTTTCCCCGAATCGGTGCAGAGGCTGGCTGAGAAAGCAGGGGTGGAACTTAACGTTCAGGAAGATGAGGAGGTTGATAAAAAATACAAAGCCATGATGGAGCTGTACAACCGCCTGAAAAACAGTATGCATTACATTCTTCTGGAAAAAGGAACCGCCCGCGGAGCATTGAACTATTTACAGGAACGAGGTATAGATGAGGGCACTATCCGTGATTTTTCCCTTGGGTATTCACCTGATGACAGATTCTGGATATACAACTTCCTTATAAGCAAGAAATATTCTCCGGAGTTCCTGGAAATGACGGGTCTGTTTTCAAAAAAAAATAAGAAAATCTCTCTATTCAGTAATAGAATAATGTTTCCGGTAATCAACAGCAGCGGAAAGACTGTAGCATTCAGCGGCAGGCAGCTGGATACGTTTGGAGGGAAGTACATCAATACTCCTGAAACGTTTTTCTACAAAAAAAGAGAAATGCTTTTCGGTCTCTACACTGCCGCTAAGGAGATCAGGGAAAAAAAGGAGTTTATTCTGGTTGAAGGAAACTTTGATGTTCTTGCCCTTTATCAGAGTGGGTACAGAAACGTGGTAGCTCCTCTGGGTACCGCTTTTACTGAGAGTCAGGGTAAGATTCTGAGGAGGTATGCCAGGAAATGCAAGATTTTTTTTGACAAAGATACCGCCGGACTGAACGCTACAGTAAAAACTGCGGTTATTCTGGAGAAGCTTGGTGTAGAAAGCGAGGTGATCGTTCCTGAAGGGGGAGACGATCCTGCTGATATACTGAAAAAACATGGCTCAGAGGCGTTGAATAAACTTCTTAAATATCCTATAAATACCTTTGAGTATATTGTGGAAAGAGCTATCGAAATTCATGATGTTGGGGCTCCGGAGGGTAAAAAAGCCGTTTTTCAGTTTGTTGCTCCATATATTTCTTCACTGGAGTCGGCAATAACCCGGGAGAGTTACTTGGAACAGCTTGCAGAAGCTCTGCAGGTTAGGCTTGATGCTGTATTGGATGATTTTGCTCATGCAGGGGAAAAGAAAAAAGAATCTATTTTCAAGGGTACGGAAAACAAAACCGAAGAAAATAGGAATATCAGCCTTTCCCAGGAATTATATTTCATGATTTCTATGGCTGCACATCTGTCTGTTTTTGCTAAAGTAAGGAATGATCTTTCTCTTGAAGATTTTGATGATAAAAATGCCAGGGCATTGTTTATTGTTATGGAGGATCTTTACCGAAGAGATATATTGAAGGCCGACTACCTTCTTGAAAGAATAGAAGATGAAGCATTGAAGAATTTGGTTAATGAAAAACTGTTAACCGGTGAATTTGATGTAAACTATGATAGTATTATTGAAGATGGAGTAAAGAGTATTAAACGGAAAAGCCTGGAGAAGAAACGTAAAGCTGTAGTAGATGAATTAAATAAGGCTGAACGAGAGGGAAATCTGATGGATGTCAAACAGCTTCTATCAGAGAAAATGTATCTTGATGAAGAACTGAATAAAGTGAAGGTGCAGTAGTATGTCGGATCTTGAAAATGAAGCTTCTGTTCAAAAATTAATTGAATATGCAAAGGAAAAGAAAAGCATTACCTATGATGAGGTAAATGATTTCCTTCCTGATTCTATAACCAATACTGATAAAATAGAGGAAGTGATGAATCTTCTCGAGAAAAACAAGATAAAATTAGAAGATGAAAGTCCCATCCCGGGTCCTGAAGCGGATTTGGAAGTACCTTTGGATCTCGAGGATGACGATGAGGACATCGCAGTAGACAGCCCTGACGAGGAAGTTGAAACGGTTGTCAAAAAGCATGTTGTGGTCAGTGACAAAGATTCTTCCATCGATGACCCTATACGGCTCTATCTGCGTGAGATAGGAAAGGAAAGCCTGCTTACTGCGGAGCAGGAGGTACATCTATCAAAACAGATGGAAGAGGGCGAAAACATCATAAAGAAGGCTATTAAAGAATCGGGAATGATTATTCCTGAGCTTTTCCAGGTGATGGAGAAGACCTTTTCCCGGTCTGATCCCCGGGAAATGGAATTATCAAAGAAAGAGATATCTGAACTTTTGGCTGAGCGTCGGCGGCTTGTTCAGTTTTACCGGGAACCGCTGAAAGAAATATCATCATTACTCAAACAGTACATTGATTACAAGTATAAGGTTATTGAAGCTGGAAAAGAGGTTATACATGATGAAACATTGGAGAAAAAAAGGAAGGCTCTCTT
>JANTFL010000002.1 GCA_024763455.1 Sediminispirochaeta sp.
AATTGTTTATATCCCCATACTGTTCTGCGGGAATTGCATCCATGGCGTAACGCTTCAGCCAGCGGATTGCGATCGGTTCACCACGCTGTCCGATACTACAAGCTGTCTCACACTTGTGGGTACAAACACGCCCGCACACTTCAGGCAGCGGGTTTGTCTTGTAAATCTGCCTTCCAGCCTCTGAAAGATTATCATCCCAGATAGCTTCGATATATTCAGGAATATTCATGTGGGCAGGACAGGTATCAGTACAAAGACCACAGGCAACACATCTTGAAGCCTCGGCAATTGCCTGCTCCTTTGAGAATCCCTTTACAATCTCTATAAACGAATCACTTCTCTGTTCGGGAGAAAGTTCCTCCATTTCAACACGTTCAAGATCAAGAAAGTTGGAATCATCGCTGGCCTGATACCCAAGGGGAAATTCTGTTTTATGGATTCCCTCTGTATCAGGGAACATGAAGAATGTATTCAAGTCATCGCTTACATGGGTATATTCCTGGGTCAGATTGAGGGAGTTTGTTGTACAAACATCAACACACAACGCACACCAGCAGCATCTGCCGTAATCAATAGCAGGACGCAGATTGCTGGATCCCACTTCAGGTTCCAGACCGGGAATTTCAATCATTCTAATGGCATCGTTATCACAAATTTCAGCACAGGTCCCGCAGCCGATACACTTTTCCTGATCGTTCACATGGAATCCCCTGTACCGTGGTGCCGTAGGACGGTTTTCGAAAGGGGTTTTTATGGTAACGGGCTTTTCGCCAATAAATTTGAGTGCTTTAAAGGGTTTTAATATGCTACCTTTTCTATTTTCAGACATCTGTTACTCCTTTACCTGTCAACTTCCGGGGGACACGCATCCAGACTGAACATTATCTGCGACGCATCCTCAATTCGTGATCCTGCGAGTAGATTCTCGAGAACATGCACTCCGTGGGTAGTTGACGCACCCCTTACATGAACCCTGTAAGGATTCCTTCCGCCGTCACTGACCATGTAGTATGCATATTCACCCTTTGAAGATTCTGTCCGTACGTACGCATCTCCTGCAGGGACTTTCCACTTAAGCGGATTTGGGATCTTGTTCCACACCGGGCCTGCCGGAATTTTATCAATAATCTGCCGTACAATAGAAATACTCTGCTCTATCTCTTTCCGTCTCACAATAATTCTTGCATAAGCATCCCCTTCGGTCCTGGTAGGAATTTCAAAGTCCAGCTTATCATAAACTTCATAGGGATCGTCTTTTCTAACGTCAGCAGCAACCCCGCATGCTCTTAGATTGGGACCGGTAACCCCCCATTTTATCGCCTGTTCTTTTGTAATAACACCGATACCTGTTGCCCGTTTTATAAACAGGGAATTATTAATGGCAAGGTCATCATAATCGGACAGCCGGCTTTCAATGTAATCCATAACATCCAGAACTCTGCGTTCAAATCCATCCGGGAAATCCCTTCTAACGCCTCCGGGCAGCTGATAAATGTGGTATACACGGCCGCCGGTAAGTTCTTCAAAGAGCTCCATTATCCGGTCACGATCTGCAATGGTCCAGTTCGGAAAAGCATAAAGACCGGTTGTAGCAACATGTCCGCCAAGTCCGAAAAGATGCGAAGCGAGCCGAGAAAGTTCAAGAACAAGCGTCCTGATCCAATGAGCACGTTCCGGTACTTCTATCCCTGCTATCTCTTCAATTGCCCGTGCATAGTTGTTTTCGTTCGGATCCGGGTCCGGTACACAGATACGGCAGACAATAGCAATATTCTGTATAAAAAGCCGCTCCTCCATGAGTTTCTCAAACCCTCTGTGAAGATATCCGGCATCTGTTTTTGCGCTAAGGATTTTGTCTCCCTGTAATTTCATTTTGAAAGAAAAATTACCTTCAATACCCGGGTGATTCGGCCCTATAAAGAGCTCATAATCTCGTACTTCATCTATTTTACTCATTGCCTTCTCCTGCCGCCATCATATCTTTCAGCCACTGAGGTTCATATTCTCTGTAATGATAGAAATTCAGTGCAAACTCCCTCGTTATAAAATCCTTTCTCATTGGCGGCGGTCCAGTCCAGTCTGTCAGGATAAACCGTTCCATATCCTCACTCCCGTCAAAATATACCCCGAACATTTCATGGATATCCCTTTCGAAGAATTTGGCCGGCTGCCAGAGGTTGGATATTGTCTCAAAGTGGGAGTCCCCCTCTTCCTCACGGGGAATCCTGATTTTTGCCATTACAAGGACCTTCTCGTCGTAATTCCAGAAGTGATACACAAGTTCAAACTCACCGTCGTCGATCCAGTCAACACAGCTTATTGCTGAAAGGTGGAGGAAATTCCACTTTTTCTGCATTCTTACAGCAAAATCGTACAACCTTCCGGAGGGCATCTTTACCTCAATACGCCGTTCCTTTTTTACAGTGAAGTGAGCTTCAGGGAATTCTGTCTGCATCATTTCTATAATAGAATTTTCTTTTGCATATTCCATTTAATCCCTCCCCTATATCCTGAACAAAGCAGCATCTGCTTTTATGTCATTGTACGTTTCGATCGGTCCTTCGAAGGTATGCTCCTGATTTTTCCTGTAAAAATCATAGTTTTTATAGTAGTCCTTCCATGAGTTTGCCTCTCCCCTGTCGATCTTTGCAATTAGTTCGTTAAATGAGTGTATAATTGCTTCGGGACGGGGCATACATCCTGCAATGTATGTTTCAACGGGAATATATCTGTCAAGACTTTTCATCGTTGCGTAACTGTTCCAGTACATACCGCCGTTTATGGTACAGGATCCGAAACCGACAACATATTTTGGCGCCTGCATCTGCTCATAGGTCAGAACAACCCGTTTTAAAGTTTTTACTGAAAGATACCCGGTTATAAGCAGAATATCCGCCTGTCGCGGTGTAACCATAGGGTTGATACCAAAACGCTCCATATCAAACCGTGCAGTCATTGTCGGAGGAAGCTCTATCGCACCGCATCCTGTACAGTAGTGCAGCATCCACAAAGAGCGTTTGCTGAGCTTTGCCGCTATTTTTTCCCAGACACTCCGCTGGGTTAGTTTTTCATCCATTCTGTTTCACTCCTTAGAAGATGATAAAGAGAATACCGATGATTGCCAGGGGCAACGGTATCTTCCACATAAACCTGACGGCGTCATCCGTTCTAAACCTGCCGAATACAGCATTAACACTTAACAGCATGGTAAAAAGAACAAAAAGCTTCACAATATATTCAAACCAGTTTACCGCACCGCCGAGAAAAAGATTTATGTATATAGTAAGTTCCACAACAATACCAATAGCATGCTGTATCATCATTATTCCAAGATACTTTCCCCCCATCTCCGTCATGGGTCCTGTTGCAATTTCATGGGGTGCTACCATTACTTCAAAAGGTTTTTCCCCTAACATCCCCTGTAAAGCTATCAGTGCTGCAATACCAAGAAGCGGCTGGGATATCAGCCCCCATCCTGCAATACCACCAGCCTGCTGCGCAAGCATAAGATCGTACATGGAGGTGGTATGATTTATCATGGCAAACCCGATGAAGGTTAAAACAAACGGGATATCGTACCCTGCAAGCATCATTAACGCACGGGAAATACCAATACTCCCGTTTGGATTTGCTGTTTCACCAACCCCAAGAGCCATCCCCAGAGCAGGTATAAGAAGAATATACATTATTACCAGCATATCACCGTACTGGGCAAAAAAATGAAACCCGGGAACCGGTACAAAGTACATGGTTAGCAGCGTCCCCCCGAGAAGCATAAGAATGGCTATGTCATGCATCCACCCATGGGAAATATTGGTTTTTTTGTTCATCAGTTTAAAAATATCGTAAAACACCTGCTGAATGGGAGGGCCATACCGTCTTTCAATCCGGGCAATAAACTTCCGTGAATACCCAAGCATAAACGTTCCGATAACAAACAGAATTATCGGTAAAAATATTATCCATAGTACTACGTTCATATTAGTTCCTTAAGTATAATAATAGTTACTATAAAAGCAGTGATGACATATATACCATATGTGTTTATCATACCGGTATATATCCTTCTAATATATTCTGAAACAGCATCCGTAAGCCCGGCAATACCCTGCTCAGTCCGCTGAATAATTTTTTTCCGGTAAGGGTCTATGACATGTTCCATAGCAGCATAAAATTCATAATTGAAATTGTACGCAACCTTCTTGTCCAGAAAATTGCCGGCAGCATAATTATTATACTGGCTGACATGTTTCCGCCTGCTCCCCAAAAGGTATATAATCCAGGTAACAAAGATTCCGCCGATAAAAACGGCTGAAACGACCAGCATGTTTAACTGGCCGGAGGCTGTCTGGATCCCATGAAGTGAATACGGAACTGCTGTAAGTCCTAAAGCAACTTGTATTTTGGCAATGAGTCCCATAGCAGCTCCAGGGAAAATACCAAGCCCAAGAACAACGATCATAAGAATCCACATCGGAAGCTGCATGGAAAACCCGACCTCTTTCACGTTATTATAACGCTCAGGAAGCTGTCCCAAAAACATATTATGAATAAGTTTGTAAACTGACAGTATAGTACCCAGAGTACCAATTACAGCCGCAATTGCCAGGAATGGGTACCCGCCGAGAATAAGCGCCCGGTAGATAAACCACTTGGATACAAAACCGTTCATGGGGGGAAGTCCTGCAAGACCAATAATACCAAAGAGCAGCGCTAGATAGGAAACCGGCATCTTTTTAATAAGACCGCCAAGTTTGTTCAGGTTTGTGGTACCTGTACGGTGCTCCACAGCGGCTATGGCAAATACAATAAGAACAACGTATGCCATGTGGTTCAATACATGAAACATACCACCGGCTATTCCAAGGGCACTGCCGCTGGCAAGACCGATAAGCATGTATCCGCCCTGACCGACACTGTGCCAGGCAATAAGTTTTTTTGCATCATGCTGGTATAAAGCTGTAAAAGTGGGAACAACCATGGTAAGTGCAGCAAAAACACCGAACACATACCGGAAGTTGATCTTTCCGATAATACTCAGTTTATCAACCGTCTGTATCCCGAAGATACCGAAGAGAAACAAAATGATTCCATAAATACCGATACGGGTGGATATCCCTGAAAGATATGCAGTAAAGGTGGTAAAGGTATTTGAATAACCATCCGGCAGCCAGGAATGTACAGGGAAAACAGCCGATTCAACTGAAAAAGATACGATAAAAATCGATAAAAGGAATCCTGTCATCGGCAGTGAAAGGGAACCTATCTTGTCGTGTATTACGGCAAAATCAAAGGATCCGAACAGTGAGTAACTCAGAACAACCCCTGCCATAAGAATCATGGAGGCAGTTATTGCGAAAACAAAGTACTTGAAAGCAGATTTCGGAGCATCCTTCCCGCCTGTCGACATAAGACCGAAGGTACTCCAGCTCATAATCTCCCAGAAGACAAAAAACGTAATAAGGTCGCTGGAAAATATTACCCCCAGCATACCAAAGGTTTTAAGGGAAAGCACCGTGTAATAATGGGTAGAACCATCCTTTCCTTCCATGTACTTCAGGGAAAAAATAACTGTTAACAGTGTTATACCGGTTATCATGATCCCAAAGTAGTAGTTAAGCCAGGTTATGGTAAACCCTATGGATTGACCTGCTATCTGGAATGGAAAATCAAAATGTTCTCCAACCTGACTGTACATTACAAAACTAAAGTATGTTAAACCTGCAAAAATAAGCAGACTTACATATTTCTGTACTATTTTTGATTTGGAAAACAGCACATTTAGAACAACACCCGCAAGTGCAATACTTAAAAGATTTAATACTATTGACATGCTTCCTCCTTTTAAAAGACCTGTGCCATCTGCATTTTACGTACTATCTCGGAAGCCACACCACCGGTATATCCGGTTATCTGCGGCAGCACGAGAAACCCCGCCAGGATAACAACGGCAAAAGCAGCAATAGCAAGGAGCGGCAGAAACGGAGCTTCCTTTACCGAATCAACAATTCCATCCCTGTTATACATAACCTGAATTATCCGCAAGAAGTAAATAGACTCTATCACCGTTCCGAGAAGGACAAGAAAAACCATTACTGTGTTAAAAATGCTTCCCGTATGAAGAGCAGCTATTATAATAGCAAGTTTGCTGAAAAAACCGAAAAACGGCGGAACTCCAAGAAGGGAGAGCACTCCGATAACAAAGAAAAAGGCACTCACCGGCATTTTTTTTGCGATTCCCCGGTAATCCGAGATTTGATACGAACCTGTCCGTACAATCAGAAACCCTGCCACAAGAAACAGAATAGACTTGGATGCTGTATGATTAACAATCTGCATCAACCCGGCATTGATACCGCCGGTACTGTTCAAACTCATGGCAAAAAGGATAAGACCGATCTGTCCAATACTTGAATAGGCCAGTACCCGTTTTATATTGGCTTGTTTAAACGCAGCAAACTCCCCTACCAGAAGGGTAATAACAGCAACCAGGCTTAGAAATCCCAGAATCTCTGTCATAGCAAAAATCGAATACACAAACTTTACAATAACTATCAGTGCTACCTCGATAACAAAACCGGAAAGCATTGCACTGATCGACGATGGAGCCGATGAATGTGCATCCGGCAGCCAGCTGTTAAGCGGAAATACCGCAGCTTCAACCCCCATGCCGGTAATAAAAAACACAAGAATCATCAACCGTTTGGAAGGATCAATCATACCGAACTTGTCCGCAAGGTCCGCCATGTTAAGAGTCCCTGCTTCCTGATAGATCAAAGCTACTGCCACAAGGATTAGAACTGAACCGATAGAACCGAGAATAAGATACTTAACCGCAGCTTCTAGACCGTTCCGCTTTCCCTCGTATCCGACCAGGATATAGGAAGAAATTGCAAGGATCTCAAAGAAAACAAACAGGTTAAAAACATCTCCTGTCAGTACCATTCCGTGGGAACCGGTTATAAGCAGGAGAAACAGGGTGTAATACTTATGCTGAGAATCTCCTTCAATATACTTGAATGAGTACAGCAGTATTAAAAGACCTGCTGCTGAAATAAGTATGGAAAAAACAGCTCCCGAAGGACCTACGAACAGGTTTATTCCCAGAGGAGGTTTTACCCCGGCAATAACAACATTAATTGAATGCTGCATAACTTCTGGAAGCAGCTTTATACTTACCCATACATTTGCAATCATGGCGAGCAGTGCAAGATACTTTGTACTGTTCTTGAGAAATGAAGCAGTAAGCGAGATTAAGAACGCTGTCCCCAGGGGAACAATTATAAGCAGAATCGGGTTTACCATTTAAGCCCCCTTATTTTAGAAGTATCCAGAGTCCCGGTTTTTTCATACAATTTGATAATCATTGCAAGTGCCAGAGCAGAAACACCGAAACCGATAACGATTGATGTCAGTACCAGTGCCTGGGGGACAGGATCTACCATTGACGAAACCTGCAGACCGGCCTTTGAAAAAATTGGTGCAGTGTTTCCTTTAATATAACCGGTTGAAACAAGAAGAACATTCACCCCGGTTTCAGCAATATCGATTCCAATTACCATCTTTATCAGGTTTTTCTGGGTAAATACTATGTACAGGCCCAGAACGATCAACCCTGCAGATCCAAAATTCAGAACCGTTGAAATTGATAATACTCCGTTCATTTTGACTCCTTCATTGCATACACAACGCTTGAAAGTTCAGCCCCGACTTTGATACCAACTACTGCGTAAATCAGGGGGATGATACCTGCGCTGAATACTGTATTAAAGGTTCCCAGGGGTAAGAAATTCTGTAGAAATGAATTCCCCGGTCCCAAAAGTCCGACAACACCAAGACCTATAAACGAAAGACCTGCAAGCCCCTCGAGCACTGACATAAGCGTCTTGTTAAAATTGACCGACTCAGATGTAAGGAGAATAACAAAAAATCCTGTCGCTATGATAACCCCGCCGGGGAATCCTCCACCGGGAGACAGATGCCCATGGGCAATAATGTACATTCCGAAGAGAAACATCAGGGGAAACAGCAGCCTGCTCCCTGTTTTTAGTATAAAACTCTGATCGAGAACCTTCTTTCTCTTTTCACCGGTACTTTTCATAAAAACCGAAATACCCAAGGCTGCAAGAAAAAGGACAGTTACCTCCCCAAGGGTGTCAAATCCCCTGTAAAGGACAACCACAGACGTAACTGCATTTGCAGAACCCGTCTCATCCGCAGATCTTGAAAGGATATCCAATCCGACACTGCTTCTATCAGCGCTGGAATCCGGAATAAGCAGTCCTCCGGTAAGAGTTGCAAAATAAAAAACGAACCCGGCAAGAAGCAAAAAACTTATTACTTTTCTCATAATCTATTCCTTATCCGTGGTTTCTTTTGATCTGGTGCGTTTTATTGCTATAACAAAAACAACCGTTGTCAGAGCAGCACCAATCGCCGCTTCCGTTATTGCAACATCAGGGGAAGCAATAAACAGAAAGATTACAGACACAACCAAACTAATAACTGTGGTAAGAATTACTGCACTCAAAATATCTTTTACCACTATTACAGCAATACCGGCTATGAGCATAACCACCACTAAAAATGCTAAAAGGTACAACATACGCTATGCCTCCTCTTTCCTGACGTTGTCCTTACAGACATCAACGACAGATTCTTTAACAAGAGGGATACCCGCTTTGTGGCTTGCTCTTGCTATCGTGCTGCTTGATATAGGGTTTGTCAGAACAATAAATATAATCAGCACAATACTTTTAACCAGAAAACTGCCGTTCATAAATCCTACCCCAAGAATCAAAGACAGTGCGCCGAGGGTCGTTGCCTTGGTTCCTGCCTGAAGCCTGTTGTATACATCAGGCATCCTGAAGATTCCTAAAGACCCAAGAAACAGGAAGATAGACCCGATCAGTACGAGAATTTTTCCAACAACAACCATTCTACAGACCTCCTTCGAGATATCTGGCAACCACAACAACACCGGCGAATCCCAGAACAGAGTAAACCAGTGCAACATCCATGTAGATTATCCGGGAAAAATAAGATGCCATGAGAACAAGCAATGCTGTCGTTATTATGGCAAGGGTATCTGCAGCGAGCAGACGGTCAAACGTTGACGGGCCTTTCAACAACCGCAGTGTTGAAAACAAAACGGCAAGTCCTATAAGCACAAAAGATAAACCTAAAATCATTTTACAATCTCCTTCAGTATTCTTTCGAATTTTCTGCTTATCTCTTTTGTTGCTTCCTCAACATCCTTTCCCTTCACGTCAATCCAGTGGATAAAAAGAGTATCGTCTTTCACATCCACAGTCAGCGTCCCTGGAGTCAGGGTAATGGAGTTGGCAAGAATCAGTTTTGAAAGCGGATCTTTCAAACTGGTCTTTACTGCAACAATACCGGGGTTTATCGGCAGAGACGGTCTTACAACCCGTGATGCGACATCAAAGTTCGCAACTATGAGTTCTTTCAGGAAAACCAGCAGGTATAACGGATAGAACAGAATAATCTTCGGTGTAATTTTTAAAGCACGGTAAAGATCACTGTACCCGAAAAAAAGAATTGCAACCAACACCAGCGACAATCCGCCGATCAGAAGCTCATCTTTTCCAAGAGAACCTGTCAGTAAAAGCCAGGTAAGGGCCAACACAATCACGAAAATAATGAAACCCTTAAAATTCTTCATGAGCACTTCTCCCCCTATTTTTTTAAAAACAGGTAATTAATACATAAATGATAAGAATTATATTTTATTCTGAATATATATTCACAATAAACATACACAATGACTATAAATCTACTTTTAGCATATGTCAATGATTACTTGCCATTAAATATTGTAATAATGTGATGATTATAACAATAACAATCAGCCCCGTTCATTAATAAACCTTTATATTGACAAACGCGGTAAAATGCTTATTCTGAATAGTTATAATGCTACTTTTAATAGAAGCAAATTTCAAAGGAGTTAGATTTATGAAAAAGGCGTTACTTTTAGTACTCGTAGTGCTCTTTCTGGTATCTCCCCTCTTTGCAGGCGGACAGAAAGACAGTTCCGACACAATTGTCGTTGCAACCGATGCAACCTGGCCTCCCATGGAGATGGTGAATGCGGATAAGGAAATTGTCGGGTTTGATATTGACTTTATGAAAGCTGTTGCAGAGGCAGCCGGATTCAAGGTTGAATTTAAGAATACTGCATGGGACGGAATCTTTGCCGGACTTGGAAACAACGAGTATGATGCAGTTATCTCTTCTGTTACAATCACCGATGAGAGAAAGAAAACAATGGATTTTTCCATGCCGTATATCAACGCAGGTCAGGTTCTTATTGTACCGGCTTCGGATAACAGTGCAAAAGCCCTAACCGACCTTAAGGGAAAAGATGTAGGAGCACAGATTGGAACAACAGGTGCATTTGCTATCAAGGACGCTGATGGAGTGAATCTTAAAACCTATGACGAAATCGGTCTTGCAGTAGAAGATCTTGCAAACGGAAGAATTGCAGGCGTTGTCTGCGACTCCCCGATTGCAGCAGACTATGTACTTCAGAACGAAAACTACAAGGGCTCGTTAAAGATCGTAGGAACTCCTTTTACCGAGGAATACTATGGAGTTGCTGTCAAGAAAGGGAACAAAAAAGTTCTTGATCTTGTAAACAAAGGGATCCAGGCTGTTATCGATTCCGGTAAGGCAAAAGAGTTAGAAGACAAGTGGCTGAGATAAAAAGCAGTAGAATTGAAATTTCAGATGGAGCGCTCATCCCCGACAAGGGTGAGCACTCCCTTTTTTCCGCATGGAGACTCGCTTTTTTCGGAGCAATTGCTGTTCTTGTTCTGCTCCCGGTCCTTTTTCCGGATCCCTATCTGGATATAATCAAGTTTATTCCTGACGGAATCCTCAAGACCTTTGAAGTAACCGTTCTCTCTATTATTTTCGCGCTGATTATCGGTCTTTTTACCGGTCTTGGACGGATCTCCCGCATTACCTTTATTAACAGGCTTGCAACTATCTATGTAGAGGTTGTGAGAGGGATCCCGCTGCTGGTACAGCTTTTCTACATTTATTATGCTCTGGGCAAAATGGTCCAGCTGCCGAGGCTGACTTCTGCTGTCGTAGCGATGTCCTTCTGTTACGGTGCATACCTGGGTGAAATTTTCAGAGCAGGTCTACAGGCTATTCCCAAAGGACAGATGGAAGCGGCCCTTGCTCTGGGTTTGAGCAGAAGCCAGGCAATAAGAAAGATCATACTTCCCCAGACTTTTAAGGTTATTATGCCTCCGGTGGGTAACGAGTTCATTGCACTCTTGAAAGATTCTTCTCTTGTATCAATTCTTGCAGTTTCAGACCTTCTAAGACGGGGAAGAGAATTTGCCTCAACATCTTTCAGATATTTTGAAACCTATACCGTTATTGCACTGGTATATCTTGTAATTACCCTGTTTCTCTCCAAACTTGTGGCATTAATGGAAGAAAGGATGCAGCATCATGAACGATAAACCAATTATACGCATAAAAAATGCCGTAAAGACCTTTGGTACGGTACAGGCCTTACGAGGGGTTGACCTGGAAATCAAACATGGAGAAGTAGTCCTGATCATTGGACCTTCCGGAAGCGGGAAAAGCACACTGCTTCGAAGTGTTAACCGTCTGGAAACCCTCACCAAAGGGGAAATCTGGGTAGATGAAGACAGTGTTACAAACAAGGACTCAGACATACGGAAAATACGGGAAGAAGTCGGAATGGTTTTCCAGAGCTTTAACCTTTTCAGCCATCTAAATGTTTTGGAAAACATAACAATGGCTCCTCTTACGGTAAAAAATGTATCAAAGCAGGAAGCTGCGGAAACCGCCAGAAAACTTCTTAAACGGGTAGGTCTGGCTGATAAAGAAACAGCCTATCCAAGCCAGCTCTCAGGGGGACAGCAGCAGAGAGTTGCAATTGCACGGTCTCTGGCCATGAACCCCCGAGTGATGCTGTTCGATGAACCGACATCAGCTTTGGACCCTGAAATGATTAAGGAAGTCCTTGATGTTATGCTCGATTTGGCAAAGGAAGGGATGACCATGATGGTCGTTTCTCACGAAATGGGCTTTGCCCGGGCAGCTGCAGACAGGGTTATCTTTATGGATGAAGGTCTCATAGTCGAAGAGGGAACTCCCGGGGATATCTTTTCAAATCCTCAAGAACCCCGGACGAAAAGATTTTTAGAGCATATTCTTTAGCAAAATTCTTGCCCTGCTCCTGATTTTTTCTTATCATTTAGGTAATAAACAGGAGCGGGTATGAATAAATTGTATTATTCAGGTATATTATTTTTAATAATCACAGTATTTCTTTCAGCACAGGGGAAAGATGAGGGTTTTAATCCTGATTTGGACTATGCGCAAGTCGTATACGTAAATGCTTTTGAAACATCGAAGGGAGTTTGGAGATTTGATGTTACTCTACGGCATAACGATGAGGGTTGGAACCACTACGCAACATCATGGCAGGTTGTCAATCCGGAAACAATGGAGATCCTCAGCGAAAGGGTGCTGGCTCATCCGCATGTAGACGAACAGCCTTTTACCAGAAGCCAGGGAACTATAAAGATCCCGCCTACCCTGTCCGAAGTCCTTGTCCGGGCAAAATGCCAGCGCCACGGTTTTGGAGGGCAGGAGATCATTGTTCCTCTGGTTTCAGGAGAAACCTCTTTATACAAGGTTACAGTTTCCCGGTAACTAACATATTAATCGGTTAATCTGCAAAAATTACAGCCAGATTGGGAAATTCCCTCTCCAAAGCTGCTTGAAGATCCCTCTTTATTGAGGACTCCAGAAGCATTGATATCCCCACACAGGTTTTACAAGCCGGACGGTGGGATAAAAAAGTAGTAAACACGTAGAGTTCGCCGAGCTTTTCGTTGTAACGATACTTCTCGACGATTCCCAGATTTGCAATAGAAAGCCCGCTTTCAGGGTCCTTTACTTCATCCAGCACTTTGTCCAGTTTTTTTTTCATCTCTTCAGTCATAACAATAACCCACCTCCGCTGATCCTAGTATACAAAGGCTGTCTCGCAGCCTCAAGAGGGCCTTCAGGAAACACCATGCTTTTTATTTGACAGCTCACTGCTACTGTCGTACACTGTAGTGTACAAAATGAAGAACATAGATTTAAAAACGAATACATCTTTTACCATTGAGGCCTACAGAATATTATTAAAATCCAGGAGCCGCCTTGAAACATTGAAAGATCTGTGTGTACTATTTGAGAACCGCTTTGATCTTTCACTTACATTCTTTGGTATTGCACAGGATAAAAAGAGCAGCGGAATTGTTCCTGCTTTCTATGCTGGACCTGCTTCCGGATATATAACCGCAGAAACTTCACGCCCCTATAACCCGGACATAACAATCCCCGAATATCACGTTCTCACCTCAGGTCATTACTACTATGCAGAGGATCTTTCCGTAGAAGCGTTCAGCAAAGAGTGGAGTGAAACTGCAGCATTCTTCGGATTCAAATCGTTTCTCGTGGTACCCCTCATTTCCGGGAAAACAGCCAAGGGGATACTCGGGCTTTACTCAAAAACACCTGCTTTTCTTAAAGAAAAAGATCTATTGGAAATAGTAAACGTATCAGAAGATATAGCAGATTTTCTCTTCTCAAAAGGATTACATCCTCAAAGGGAGGTGATTCAAAGGGAACTGATTGACAGCTACAAAGTACTCTCTGAGCAAAAAGAAAAAGAGATTATTCTAAACCAGTTCAGCAGAGGGATAATTCACTCGTTATCGGAGGAAGAGGTAATTTCCTCAGCTCTGGATAGTATTCACCAGGCGTTAAACCCGGATGCAATACTGTTATTCATGGAAGAGGAAACAGGCTTTTCGGTAAACAGAGTTGCTTCCTACAATAAAAATTTAGAAAACTGGAAATCAGAAAAACCTTTTAAAAAAGGGGAATGCCTCTGCGGATTTGCTGCATTGAAAAAGGAAGCAGTGTATGCTGAGGACATATCCAGTGACCAACGATGTACCCTGAATAGCTGCAAGCTTGCCGGAGCCAGATCGTTTGCTGCTATTCCCCTGGTAATAAATAACAAAAACATTGGTCTCATAGGAGTAGCTTCTGCCGAAAAGCGAAATTTTAAAAAATACAGCACCTTTTTGGAGACTCTCGGGATTCAGTGTGCAATTGGGCTTAAAAATGCACAGCTTTACAACGATGTCAGAGAAAAAGCCTTACTTCTCGAGAAAAAAGTAAAAACCAAAGACACCCTGCTCAAAGAAGTTCATCACCGTATAAAAAACAACCTGAATGTCATCGGAAGCCTTCTGAACCTTCAGCTCCAGGAAATTGAAAAGGGAGCGAATCCCCGGGAAGCTTTTATGGAAAGCAGAAACAGAGTTTTCACCATGTCCAAAATCCATGAAAAGCTGTATCAAACGGATAATTTCTCTGAAATTGAAATGGCTCCTTTTATTGAAATGGTCAGCAGGGAACTGGTTTCAACATACAGTCTTGGAGGGGAAATATCCCTGATTACTGATATTGATCCGCTATCATTCCCCATGAGCACAGCAGTACCTTTCGGCCTGCTGCTGAATGAGATTATCACTAACTCGATGAAGTATGCCTTTCCGGAAAAAAGAAATGGCTCCATATCGGTAGTTTTAAAAAAACAGGGAGAAACAATTTTATTCAAAGTACATGATAACGGGATAGGGATCACACCTGAGAGGAAAGACACCATGGATTCCCTGGGTCTGACCCTTATTCAGCTTCTTACCGATCAGCTTGAGGGGGTTCTGACTATCAACGGAACGAAGGGAACTTCAGTTATAATAGAATTCCCCTTCAGCCGGTAATTGATCAAGCACCATAAATAGGATACTCTTTTACACATATGGCTCCTTTACCATCAATTTTCACCGTATCAAGTCTGACCTCACTCATAAAGGAAGTGCTGGAATCCTCTTTTTTAACCGTAGAGGTAGAGGGGGAACTCTCCAACTTCAGACCTTCAAGTACCGGCCACTGGTACTTCTCTCTTAAGGATAAGGATTCGATGATATCCTGTGTTATGTTCAGAGGAAGAACCGGCAGCATAGATTTTGTCCCCTCAGACGGCCAGAAAGTTATTGTGAGAGGGAACCTCTCTGTGTATGCAAAAAGGGGAACATACCAGATTGTCTGCAGCAGCATGAAACTCTCCGGAGAAGGAGATATTCTCCTTATGCTGGAGGAAAGAAAGAGGAAACTCGCCGCTCTCGGATACTTTGATCAGGAGCGGAAAAAAACCATTCCATCTTTTCCGTCAAAGGTAGCAGTTGTAACCTCCCCTACCGGAGCAGCAATAAGGGATATTCTTCAGGTGCTGGGGCGCAGAAACGCCGGGATAGATATTGTCATTCTACCGGCTCCCGTACAGGGGGAAGAAGCAGCTGCGGAAATTGCAGCTCAGATAAAAAGGGCAAATACCTTCAATCTGGGAGATGTACTAATCATTGGAAGAGGCGGCGGTTCTCTCGAAGATCTTCTCCCCTTTTCTGATGAACAGGTAGTCCATGCCGTGTACGAATCCGGCATTCCGGTAATCTCCGCTGTCGGTCATGAAATTGACCTGTCTCTTTCTGATCTCGCTGCGGATAAGTCAGCCCCGACACCGTCGGCAGCTGCTGAAATAGTCAGCGAAAACAGAGAACAGATTATTAACAGGGTTGCTGATCTAAAAAAAATGATCAGTGAGAACATCCAAACACGGCTGGAGAGGATACACCTGCTCCTTGACAGATTTAAACCTGAAAATTTGGAAAACTCATTCAGGCAGATTGTCCAGCCGTTTATGCTCCGCCTGGATGACGGAAAAGAAACCCTGGTGAACCAATTTAATAAGTATCTTACCGAAAAGAAACACCATATACAGATTTTGAAAACTGAGCTTATGAACATTTCGCCGGTAGAAATCATGAAGAAAGGATACTCTGTTGTTACCCTAAAAGACAACGGCACTCTGGTAACAGGTACCGGGCAATTGGAAGAAAATTCTTCCATTGCAATCCGGTTTGCTGAGGGAAGTGCGACCGGCAGAATAGAGGAGATACTAAAATGAAAACCTTCGAACAGCGGCTTTCCAGACTGGAAGAACTGAATGAAACAATGAGAAATGGACAATTGCCCCTTGAAGAAGCAGTCACCCTCTTTGAAGAAGGGATAAAACTTGCAAAGGGACTGGAGAAAGATCTCAGTAAAATTGAAAGAAAGGTAGAAATTCTTGTAAATAAACCGGAATCTCCGGAGGATACACCAAATCTGGAACTTTTTGATAACAATTAATGAACTAATTTACCTGCTGTTTTTTTCAGATGCTTCATATTCGAGGGTTGACTGAGCCACTCCGAATCCATACGGTACCTGATATCCGAAATTTTTTAAAAACATGGCAATGATTGCATAATGATGAACGGTATGTTCAACTAAATACCGTAACTCTCTGCTCAGGGTTGAATTCACCAGATTATCATTTTTATCAAACGGGATATCTCTTTCATAAAGGGTGATCTTTTCATCCCGTTTCCTGTCTTCGAATGGTGCCAGCGCAGTTTTTAATTCATTAATTTTATCAGCTGCTGCATTTCTGTCCGTTTCCAATATCTGGTTCCGTTGACGCAAATCATAGTTAACCCGGGGATACTGCGAAAGAAAGGTAACATAAAACTCAATAATATGCCTGAAATGCTGTCCTACACCGCTCATCCAGGGAGATTCACTTCCACCGTCAAAACGGTAATGTACATCTGAAATAATCCCGAGAACACTCAAACCTGAATCAAGCTGGGTTTTATTCTCTTTTATCAGCCTTTGCAAATGATCTGCTGCCATAACATCTTCCTCTACTATATAGAATAGACTGAAAGATACTTAAGTCAACATATTTTAGATAAAAAAATAAACAGCGAAATACGCTTAGTTTCCAGGTGCAGAAACACCTTCCGGCAGAATGATCCGGTCTCCCTCTTTAACTCCTTCCTTTTTGAAAGCACCTTGCGGCAGTTCCAGAGCATACCTGACGAAATGTACAGAAGGCACGGGAGCAAGGGACTCAGGTTCCATATCGTAAATTTCTTTTATTACTCCCTCTGAGGATAGGTAGGCTATCGAGAGAGGAACATGGGTGTTTTTCATCCAGAAGGTAAGCTTCCGGTCATTTTCAAACACAAAAAGCATTCCCGTTTTATCCGGGACCTCTTTTCTGTCCATAAACCCCTTTTGCCTCTCTTCAGGAGTCTTTGCCACTTCTACAGAATAGATACGTTTACCTATCTCAAGGCTGATCTTTTCCATTGATTCTGTACATGAAAAGACCGTAGTAATGAGCAGAAAAAATAATGCATACCTAATTTTCAGCATTGGATTCCGGTTTAACTCCATTTTTTTCAAAATTGATCAAGAAATTGTTTTCTTGACAGTTCCTGCAGGGTCTTTTGCGACTTGCCTGAGGTTCTAATCTCATCTAAAACCTTTTTATCAATATACTTGACGGTTAAGGGTCTTTCCAGGGACAGGATGTAGGAATCTGAAAGCCACACCGATTTACGGGGATCCAGTTCTACAGGATCACCGTATTTCCCGGTGAGTTCTGTATAAACGGAAAAATGGTCCACATCTTCAGGCGAGAGCACAAGAATTATAGTATACAGCTTCTCCTGATAAAACTGGAAAAAAGCACGCTCTATATAAAAAGTGCCGCTGCACTCCAGAAGCGTTTCGTTGGGTCTTTGAAGAATACTTAAATCAGGATCCCCTGTATAATGAAAGTTACTGTCCTCAGCCAGAGCGTTTTTAACCTGGTCCATTGTCATCCCCAAGTAAATCTTGTTGAAATGTCCCGGAATATCCATAGTACCGCTTTTGGAAGTGCTGCTGCTTTGAGCCGGGAGATAAAGAGGGATAACTGCCATCAATAGGAGCAGGATTTTCTTTAAATTAGCCATGTTTCTCTTATCGGCATTATTTTTAAGAAAAGAAACCATTGAAATTCTGGTTTTTTGGAATAAACTAGTACTATGAAAGTATACAAACGAGCCATAATGAGTACCGTAGTGTTTATTTTTGTTCTCTCCGGCTGTGCGACCTCCAGCGGAACGTTGTTCAAAGATACGGTTCAGTCTGATTCCGCCTCAAAGGCAGAGAATACCCAGGATGAGGGCAGTACTTACACTGAACCCGAAGAGCCGGCAGAGGGACTGACCATTACTTCTGATCCTTCCGGAGCTGAAATATACATAGACCGCACCTACCAGGGGAAAACTCCCCTGACCCTGACTCCCGGATCCGGAAGATACAGAATTACTTTGAAAAAAGAGGGCTACTATAGTGAGAGCAGATGGATCGAATATAACACAGGGACTTCTGTAAGCATCAACTTTCCTCTAAAGCAGATTACCGGGTATCTGTATCTGACTACCTACCCGTCCGAAACAGAGGTAAAAGCATCTTCCTTCGGCCTTTCAAAAGGGGTGAACGAACTCCCTATAGGAAACTATACAATAAGCGCTGATCTTTTTGGATACGACCATTTCAGCACAAATATTACTATCTATGAGAAATCAACAACAAATCTCATAATTCATATGCAGCCATCAAAATTCAGTTTTTCTCCCCTGAGCCTTACCAGGCAGGTGTTCAACCCCAATAACCCCTCGGGACTGGGAACATCCCGAATCAGTTTTACCGTTACAACTTATGGCAAAGGGATTCTTTCAATAAAGTCGGAAGACGGGACAACCGTACGTAAACATCAGTTTGAACCTTTTACCACGTGGGAACAGGGTTTCACGTGGGACGGAAAAGATTCCCGGGGCAGAACGGTTCCCGACGGCCGTTACCGTATAACCCTGATAGGCGTTGATTCAAAGGGAGTGGAAAAAGATACAAAAACTGCAGTCATCCGGATAGATCATTCTCTTATTATCAAGGACCGGAATAGTTTTTCGGGAGCTTCGGGAACCATGTTTTCCCCAACACCCGATACCCTCCCCATGGGAAGCGTACAGATTGACATAGGAAGCATCGGACATATGGAAAGCAATTTATACAGATTTCCTACATCAGTTGCTCTACGAGTTGTCCCTACCGAACAACTTGAAGCGGATATCACCGGAGGAATCTTACTACAGTCCCCTGCGGACAACGCATACTTTGCAGGTATTGCCCTTAAAAAAGGACTTATCCCTCAGGGAAACTCCCCGTTTTCACTATCCTTCATAGCCAAGGGTTCATACCTGTTCGGGACATATACCGATTCCCTGACCAACTTTACCGGACTTTCGGTGAGTCTTCCTGCAGCACTAACCTTCGGACCTGTTACCCTGGCAGTAACACCTGATATTCTGCTCTCCCCTTATAGAGTATCCGTTGGAAACGAAGCGTATCCTGCAGGATTCTACCTCTACGGGTACGGACGGGGTGCTGTTATCCTGGATTTCGGCTCCGCATGGATGGCTCTTTCCGGAGCACTGAGAACCACATACAGGGACGGGGGGATTGCTGATGACTACCCCGCCTATGCAGGGGGAGAACTGCACTGGATTCTTCCGGGAACAGGGATTATAGTTTCAGGATTTATCTCAGGCGAAATGGATCCTGCTTCAGGCTACTTTATCAATGCAGGGGGCAGTGTGGGGTTGATAAAATAAAGGTATCAATAGATTTTATAACCGCTGTACGTGCTGTCTTAGCAGCCCGATACCAATTATCTGCTGAAAAGTTATATTAAAAGGAAGGAGAAAAGAATGGAATATAGAAGATTAGGAAGCGCAGGATTAAAAGTAAGTATCTTGTCCTACGGATCATGGGTTACCTACGGTTCACAGGTTGATGTAGACCGGGCAGTGGCAAATATGAAGGCGGCATACGATGCCGGTGTTAATTTTTTTGATAATGCAGAAGCATATGCAGGAGGTAAATCGGAAGAGATAATGGGATTGGCGTTGAAGAAACTTGGCTGGAGACGCAGCAGCTATATCATCTCTTCCAAATTTTACTGGGGACTGCATGACGGACCGAATGAAAAGAATACACTCAACAGAAAATACCTGATGGAATCTATAAACGGCTCATTAAAAAGGCTCGAAATGGATCATATTGATCTCATCTACTGCCACAGACCTGATCCCGAGACGCCCATAGAGGAGGTTGTCTTCGCCATGAGCGATATTATTGCTTCAGGGAAAGCCCTTTACTGGGGAACAAGCGAATGGAGTGCTGCGGAAATTATGGAGGCATGGCAGATAGCAGAGCGGCATCATCTGCGCAAACCCCAGATGGAACAGCCCCAGTACAATTTATTAACCAGGGATAAAGTGGAAAGGGAATTTGTACGTTTATACGAGGATATTGGACTTGGACTGACAACCTGGAGTCCCCTTGCCTCAGGGCTTTTGACCGGTAAGTATAACAATGGCATCCCGGAGGGTTCTAGGATGTCCCTTGAGGGGTATGCATGGCTCAAGGAAGGGATGCTCACCGAAGAACATATTGCAGCTGCAAAAAGACTTGAATCGGCAGCAGGTGATCTGGGGGTAACGACTGCACAACTATCACTTGCATGGGCAGCCGGTAATAAACGGGTCAGCAGTGTCATTACAGGAGCAAGCAGACCGGAACAGGTAATGGAAAACATGAAGGCCGGTGATTTGATCAACAAGCTCGATGCTGATACGCGAAAGGAGATAGAAAGTTTTTTTGAGTAATCCTTCAGAGATTCAAAGCGAGAGAAGGATTCTGACTATATTAACCGTTAATCGGCATGGGGTTGCAGAGATTATCTTTGCTGGCAGCTACCCTTGCACAATTGAAACATATATATTTCGGATCCTTTACGATACCTTTAATTTTATCAAGATCTTTATTGTTTTCAGCAACAAGCTGACAGACATGTTTACTGTGATCACCTATACATTTATTTTCTTCCAATGCATTCTCCTTGTAACCAGTTTACTACATAATTGATAGCAGTGCTACCAGCAGATTTTTTCATCAAAAAGGAGAAAAGTCAAGGTTAGACAAAAAAACAGTAAGTCCGGAGCAAGCAATATTCTTGACACTATCAAAAAAAAACCGTTAGAGTAAAAAAATGAAGTTTGGCCATACTCTCATTCTAATTGGGCTTATCAATGTTCTCATTTTTTCCTGTAAAAGCAATTATAGTGCTGATTGCCCTGCAAGAGATTTACAATCTTTAAATTTTGGGTTTGAAACTAATCTCAACGAATGGGAAGCGCTTGGTGGTAAAATTGAAATACCTGATTTGGTAAATTTTGACATGAGTACTGACATTGCATTTTCGGGGTTAAGGTCCGCAAAATTTACTGTTACTCCTGATAGCTACGTCAATTCGGGAGTTAGATCAGAATTAAGTTTTGACCAACAAATCGAGGAAGAAGATGAGACATTTTACGAATACAGTATATTCATTCCTGATAATTACATAGATGTTGATAGTGTAAAGGCTTCTGATGGAACTCCAAATTGGCAAGTAATGGGACAATGGCATGAACAACCAGATAAATGTATAGGTCAAACATGGGATGACATATCCGGAAACTCACCCCCTATTGCTCTATATTATAATTATCTTTCAACTACAGATAATGTCTATTCAAATCTTTTAAAGGACCCAAACTTTTTAACTATCTATGGACTAGATCCTAATTGGAATAATGTATCGACTTTTTCACTTGTTTATGGCGGAAAAACTATTGCTATCGCAAAAATCAACAAAGGAGAATGGTTAAGAGTTAAGTTCCACATAAAATGGTCAAGAAGCGATGTGGGGTTTATTCAAGCATGGATTAATAATGCTAACTTTACTAATGGGAAAGTATCAGGTAAGAACATGCTCAACAATGCCTCACATTACTTTAAATTTGGTCTTTATAGAAACCCAACAATTCCTTTTACAAACTCTATCTATTATGATGATTTAGTAATCTTTTAACAATACATAAGGAGAAAAGTCAAGGTAATATGAAATAGACTGTAACCCCTGCATGAATTTGGCCGGGTATTTAAATTGACTTACAAAAAGCAGTAATGTACAATTGAGCAAAGTTTTTTATCATGTGAGGTATTTACGCTTTTAAAACAAAAAACAACATTAATAGTTACGCTTTCATTTCTGGTGATGCTCACTTTTTTGGGGCTCGCTATGCGGTTTTCAGTTTTATCCAGTTACAGGGATATGGAAAATAACGCTTTGAAAGAGCGGCTTATGCAAATTAAAAACACAATCAATAATGAGTTGGATGGACTTAATAGCACTCTTGCTGACTGGACTGGATGGGATGATACCAAAGATTACGCACTTGGCACGTATCCTGAATATATCCAGGATAATATGATGGATGCAAGTTTTACCAATTTAAGTATCAACTTTATATGGATAGGAGATACTGAAGGCCGGGAGCTTTTTGCTAAAATGGTTGACCTTACCAAAGGTGAAGAAATTCCGTTTCCAGGAGAATTACGGCACTACATCCGTAACCACCCGCAATTAACGCACTTTACAACCGTTAAGGAGAAAGTGAAGACCTTTTTTGCCACACAGGAAGACCTTGGTATGATCGCAGCGCAACCCGTTCGCGATAGTAATGATAACGGACCGGTTTCCGGGATCTTTATTATGGGTAAATATATGGACTCTAACTGGGTAAAAAAAATATCTACAATATCTACTCAGCCTTTTATTGTATACAAGTTTGACGGATCCAACCTGCCGCTGCCGGTGCAAAAAGCATGTAAGGATTATAAGGACGGTTTGACAGATCCTGTACTGATTACATCGAAACATTCCATCAGCGGATTCACTTTTTTATCAGGTCTTGATGGAACCCCCGCAGTCGTTCTCGAGGTTCCACAGCCACGGACTCTTTTTGAAGCAGCATGGAGGAGCCTGGGGTACTTTTTTGGCGTAACAACGGCCATAGCAATTCTTTTAATTGTAGTAATGGTTATACTCATCGATCGTTTGGTTTTGCTCCGTCTTATCAACTTAAACAATTTTCTTAACACTATATCAGTAAACGGTGACATCACGCAGCGCCTGACTGTAACGGGTAAAGATGAGATTTCTGATCTCATGTATACCCTTAATGGTATGATGGATACCATAGAACAGTCTGATCGTGCCTTACAAAAGGCGCATGATCAATTGGAATTAAAGGTTCAAGAACGTACAGCTGAACTTGCAGATATCATTAATGAAAAAAATATCTTGATAAAAGAGGTTCATCACCGGGTTAAAAATAATCTGCAGATTATTCTGAGCCTGTTAAACATGCAATCGAGAAAGGTCAACGATGAACAAACCTTGTCTCTCTTGCATGACAGTCAAAGCAGAATAGAGTCTATGGCGCTGGTTCATGAGATGCTTTATCAATCCGATACCCTTGAGAAAATAAATTTCAAAAACTATCTGGAGAGCTTGGCAAGTAATCTGTTTCAATTATTCTGGAGAGGAGAAAACCCTGTTACATTCTCTTTGGAATGCGGTACAATAGAATTGGAAATAGAAACTGCGATTCCCTGCGGTTTACTTGTGAGTGAACTTATCACCAATAGTCTGAAACATGCATTCCCCGTAGGAAGCGGTGTACTCCATATACAATTCTTTCTAGAATCCGGAAACTACATATTGATTGTAGAAGATAACGGCATAGGTTTCCCTCCCCACTTTGATAGAGATAATTCATCTTCCCTGGGTATGCAGCTGGTTTCTTCCCTAACCAGACAACTGGATGGAGAGTTGGTGATCAGCAATACTGATGGGGCACATATCGAAGTAACTTTCCCAGCAGGAAGTAATAAAACATGAGAAATTCAGGGGAGAAACCTAAATATTCTGTTTTAATTGTGGAAGATGAAGGTATTCTTTCAATGGATATTCGATTTCGATTGGAAGACATGGGGTATTTGGTCGTAGGAATTGCTGATACTGGTGAAAAAGCAATTGAGCTGGCATTATCGGAGAAACCTGACGTGGTTCTCATGGATATGCGGTTAAAATCCAGTATGACAGGTATGGAAGCAGCTGCATATATAAAATCCAAGAGCACTATTCCGGTTATTTTTGTTACAGCTTATACAGATCAGGAAACAATGAAACTGGTAAATAGCCAGCCTGATTCATTTTTAATAAGGAAACCGTTTAATTCCATAACGTTAAAGGATATTCTGGCAAAAGTCCTGGAGAATCATTCTCCTGATTAATAACGTTTCTACTTGGCAAGCAACTGTACCACACACTATCTCTGGAAGAGTGGGATTCGGGAATAATGTTAACTCAATATTCCCAGTGTTAAAGGTGTTCTAGGATCATGACAATTTATCCGCTAATGTAGCTACAACAAACTATTCAGCTCCTTGAGTTTTTTTAAGAGATCCTGAAGTCTGCCGGGGCTCTGAAAGTTCTTCATACTCCACACAACAACGTCATTATAGAAAAAAACGCCATCCTGGGAGTTTAAAATACTTTTAAGCGAAGCAATAGTCTCTTCCCCGGCAATTGTACTTTTTAAAGCTGCGGGATCTGTTGTAAGGACCCAATCCCAGTCAGGATCTGACACATCCTGAAGCACGCCGTCTGCAACAGTCCCTGCAAGTTTCTTCATTATTTTTGGTACTGAAAGAAAATAGAAGTTCGGCCCCGGTGTCTTTCTGGAAATAACAAAAACGGAGTATTCATCATGAATACCGTGTCCCTGCGTTCTTCTTTCACGGTAGGTATAGTTGGCAAAAAAGAAATCCAACCCCTCAAAGGTACCATGGATAACATCCTTGACGGTGTGAGTACTGTTCGAGCTTCTGTTTATGGTAAACAGGCTTGAAGAAAGCACTTCCTCAAGATTCCTTACATCCGGTTCTTTATTGTAAGACCAGCCGTTCTTCTCAGCTAGAGCACCGTATCCCTTCTTCTTAAGAATTCCCCGGATACCCATTACAATCAGCGTTACAACAAGAGCAGTAAAAAACAACGCCATCAGTATCAGCGGCAGCAGGGCTTTTAATGCAGACATAAACAACCTCCTGTTTAATCCTGATTATACTTGACCCGGGTAAGGAGTGCAAATATTTTTTGGTTTAGCGCAGCTCAGAGGTTTTCCACTCAGCACTTTATCCCCTGCCTGCCGGTATAATCAATCCGGGATAGAAAAATCGGCTTCTCAGCAAAGTATTCATCCACCGCTTTACGGGCTCCTTTGAAGTGCCCGTAATCATCTATCTGCAGAATCCCCCCCCTGCTTAAAAGGGGATACAAAACTTCCAGCTCCTTTGCAGTAGAAGCATACCAGTCAGTATCCAGCCGAAGAATTGAAACAGATTCCGGTACCCTTTCATCCAGTGTATTCTCCACATCCCCCTCTATAAAGACAAAGGGAGACATATCGGAAACGACTGATTCAACCATTTCCCGGACAGTCTCAACCCCGACGGCCCATGAACTGAATCCGTTGTTCTTCCACCGCTCCATGACATCTGCACCGTTCCATGCGATAACATCTTCACCGGTAGGTTTAGTCATTCCCGAAAAGGTATCGTACATGTAAATCTTTCTGTTTTTCTCCTGCAGGTTTTCAAGGGTTAAAGCCATAAGCATACAGGCGCCCCCCTTCCATACCCCGCATTCCACAAAATCACCGGGGATACCGCCGGATACAACATATTCCACGCTCTTGTAAAGGGAATAGCCCCGTTCAACAGAAATCATTGTATAATCCTGTACCCTTTCCCATATCCCAAGGAAATCCTCTTCCATATCAGTCAGATACTGGGAGGGAGGAATAACTCCCCATCCGTCTCTTTTTAAAACTTCGGCAGCTTCCTCTGCAGCAAAACTGCTCATTGTGGTTCGCCCTCTTTCAGCATTTCCATAAACTCCTCCTCAGATACTATTCTAACCCCGAGCTGCCGTGCTTTGGCAAGTTTGCTTCCGGCATTCTCCCCTGCAAGAAGGTGGGTTGTTTTACCGGTAACCGAAGAAGTGCTCCGCCCTCCCCTTTTTTCGATCTCCTCTACTGCACGGGACCGTGGTTTAAAATTTTCAAAACTTCCGGTTACACACCACACTTGAGATTCAAAAGACTGCACCGGAACATCCTCCAGGTCTTTCTTTTCCTCTTCAAAGTTGAGTCCCGCTTTTTTGAGTTCTTCAATCAACCTGATATTCTCTTCCCGTCTTAATTCATCAAGGATGGTTCCTGCAGTTTTTTCTCCTACCCCTTTAATTGCAAGAAGAGCATCGGTATCTTTTTTCAGTGCCAATTCCAGAAGAGAATCAATAGAGTTAAATCCTGCATCTATCAAGAGCTGGGCAGCTTTTTTCCCCAGTTCCGGGATTCCCAGGGACGGAAGGACCCTCCTGTACGGTACATTCCTGCTTTTCTCCAGTCCCTGCTTAATAAGTTCAATCTTCTTTTTCCCGAATCCCGGTTCATTCTCCAGAAGATCATAGTTAAAAAAGTACAAATCTCCGATCCCTGAAATATACCCTTTATGTATAAGAAACTCAGCTGTCTCGGGACCAAAATTCTCAATATCCATCTGATCCCTTCCAATAAAATGAAATATTCTCCCCTTAACCTGGGCAGGGCATTCAGGATTTATGCAGAAATGGTGAGCGCCGTTTTTAACAAGGGGTTCTCCGCAGGAGGGACAGGTTTCTGGCATTTTCCACACCGGCTCTCCAGCCTCATTTTTCTCAGTTACCCGCTCTACTGCAGGAATCACATCTCCCCTTCTTGAAACAACGACCCTGTCCCCAATGGAGAGTTCCAGCATGTTAATATAATCCTGATTATGCAGAGTAACGTTTGAGATTGTTGAACCCCCGATTGATACAGCATCCACCCGTGCAACCGGGGTAATCCTGCCTGTCCTCCCCACCTGTACATCAATTGACCGTACTGTAGTCTCCCCTTCCGGTGATTCAAACTTGTACGCTATTGCCCAGCGGGGGTGATGCCCCGTATATCCCAATTCCTCTCTGACATCTATCTCGTTTACTTTTACCACAAGACCGTCTATCTCATAGGGGAGGGAATCTCTTTCAACAACTGCCCTGTCGATATAATCCGGAATATCTTCGAAGGTTCCACAGAACCACTTCTGGGTAATCTCTGAAAATGGCTTTCGTTGAGCGCCGAATACACCTATTCTGCTGCTGATCTTGAAACCTAGGGATTCCAGATAGAGAAGGATCTCTACATGATTTCTACCCGATTCTTCAAGAAATCCTTCGTAAATAAAAATATCCAGAGGGACAGCGGCTACCTCTGAACTCTTCAGCCGCCGGAGGGTCCCTGCTGCCAGATTTCTGGGATTTGCATAAGGAGTTTCCATCAAGCTGTTTATCTTTGAAAAACTCTCTACCGGAAGAAAAATCTCCCCCCTGACCGCAATAGTGACATTTTCAGTCAATCTCAGGGGAACAGAACGGATGGTCTTAACGTTGGCAGTTATATCGTTCCCCCGCATCCCGTTGCCCCGGGTAACAGCACGTGTCAGGATACCATTTTCATAGTACAGAACGATGGAAGAACCATCAATCTTCTCCTCTATGGAAAAGGTCAGATCCCGGCTGCTCTTTGCAGCGGTTTTTTCTATCCAGGAAAGAATCTCTCCGGTTGTATATGCCTTATCGAGGCTCAACACCGGGATTGTATGATCAACCTCCGGGAAATCGTTAGTCAAATCCGACCCGACCCTTAAGGTGGGGGAATCAGGCAAGGCCAACTCAGGGTGTTCTCTCTCCAGTGTAAGCAGACGGTCAAAAAGCCTGTCATATTCCCGATCACTTACCTGCGAGACTCCCTCTTTGTAGTAGGAGTCCTGATATAAAGTAAGGAGATCAGAAAGTTTTCTGATCTCCTTTATAATTTCATCTTTACCCATCAATTCACTTACCCTTTCTCAAGAATGCGTCTTTATAGCCTTCAGCTTTGAAGTTAAAAAGCAGCGTCCCCCCTTCATCCTCATTCAGTGGACCTACCATTACCCTGTAGCTTACCTTATCCTTGTCATTTCCCACAAGTACCGTAACAGGATATCTGTCAACCAGGGTATCTGCAAACCCCTTTGCCGCATATTCCTCTTTATACGCTCCCAGCTGAAGATAATATGCATTCTTATCCAGTTCTCCGGTAACAAGATAGGGCTTATTCAGGGCTACAACTTCCGCAGCACCCCGTTCTACCGCTTCGGCAATAGCTGCTGGAACCTCTTTGGGAGCCTTTTCCGGAATAACTTGTTCTGTTATCTTTTCAGGCTCAGGCGGTTTGGGTTCCGCAGGTTTCAGAACGATCTCCACATTTTCTGCCGGCTTTTTAACAACTTTTTCTTCTGTTTTTTCTTCTACTGCATCAGGGACGTGAATCTCTTTTATCTCGGGAGCAGCGATAGCAACGTCTACAGCAGGTTCCTGTGTTGCAGCAGCCTGACCAAGAGCAACTACTTCCGGAAGGTCTTCTGTTCTTGCGGCTTTAACCGGAGTAAGTTCCGGGATACTTACAGGCGGGGTAGTAAAATTTTTCTCCTCCGGGTAAGCGATAAGATTGACAACTTCGGGAGTTTCCCTTTCTGTCTTGGCAATCTCCGGAAGAGAATCTGCTCTAAATCCCCTTGTCTCCGGAACCGGGACCTCCGGTTTGCTGAATGCAACGACACTGGGTACCTCGGTGAGGACCTCTTCCACGGCTAGCAGCTCCGGCAATGGAGCCGAAACTGCAGGTAAGGGAGAGATTCCGGGAGAAACCCCGGGAATTACTGTTAACTGAGGAGAATCTGCTTCCTCTACGACTGTTTCAACAGGTACAGGGGGCGGAGTTTCTGCTTCTTTTTCCGGTTCAGGAGCAGGAACCTCGATTTTTTCTGTCTTGTCCTGAGATTCCACAGCAGCTGTTACTTCAGGAGCCTTTTCGGCAGAAGGAGACTCTTCTTTAGAGGCAGTTTCTTTTATTGGTTCCGCCTTTTCTACAGGGGCGGCAGTCGTCTCTACCTCCTCAGGGAGAACAGGCTCTATCTTCTGCTCCGGAACAGGCACTGAGGTATTCCCATCCAGCTCATTGTTTATGTACTCCTCTATCAAGGCAAGTTCGCCTTCGTCCCCTCCGGCTGAAGGATTTATCTCCGGATCCTGACTCAAAACTTTATCGGATTTGGATTCAGCCCCATTGCTTTGTGAGGAAACAGGAAGTAACACCGTCCCGTTTATAACACTGCCTCTTGCTATTCCCAATTCTGCCGCAGCACCGCCGGAAAGGGAAAGAAATATGGAAGGATTGTCCAGCCTTTTTGTTATGACAACTTCAATCTGCCTGCCGTTCTGAGGGTTGGTTACAACAACTTTTGAGTTTATCGGAAAAGCGTTTGAGGCGCCGTACATACCCTCTTCAGGAAGTGTACCGTATGCAGCAGTAGTTATAGAACCTTCCCAGAAGGAATCAGCAAACAGTATAGGGCTGCTAAATAAGAATACAGCAATAGAAACAGCAATGGCTACTACAATACCCTTATTCGTTAAATGTAACATAGAAAAATACCTCTAGCTCTATTGTCGGGGTGAACAGGACTGCAGGTTAGCGGAAATTATAAAAAGTCCAAAATATTCTGGATCATCCGTTTTCCCATATTCTCAAGCTTTTCTTCCTCTGTCTCCTGTTCTCCGCTGCTGACGATTCTGGAGACGCCGTCGGTTAACAGTTTCCCCGAAATTACGTTAAAAAGCCTGTAATCGGCATACTCCGGGATCTCTTTTTCATCCTCCACCCTGTAGTAAAGATGAATCTCTATCAGAATTGAGGCTCCTCCGGCTTTAGCGGTGAGAAAATCTTCCGGCTCTTTATAATTATCCAGGCCCCTTTTTACAACCGGCTTGATTGATGAATCGTTAAATACAATATGTCCAGCATCAAACAGGGTCTTGAATATACCGTCTTCCATATAGGGGACACTTGTTTTTAAGGTTTTCTCTGTTCCTTCGGAGACCGTATAAATAAATATTGTCTTAGCAGATATCGATGCGCCGGTCAGAACAACCAATAGTAAAAATATGTATAATCGTTTCATACCCGATCTATCGGCAAAAATCCCGGCAGTATTGAAGATATTGCTATAGCGTGATAATTTGTCGTATGAATTACTTTGTACTTCAGGTGCTGACAGGCGAGGAACAGAAGTTTATCAAATTGGCTCAATACAATCTCGCTGCAGAGCATACCGCTGGTCTTGAACAGGTTCATTTCATCTGGCCGAAAAGAAAACTTACCATACGCAGGAGGGGTAAACTTACCGATAAGGTCGCGTCTATTTTCCCCGGCTATGTTTTTTTGCAGACAGAGACTATAGATCCCGATTTATACTGGATATTGAAAAGAACCTCCGGGTTTGTACGCTTTATGAAGAATAACAAAGAGATAGAGCCTATACATGGTGATGATAAAAAACTTCTTCTTCATTTCCTCTCCTTTGGGGAAATTGTAGAAAAATCCAGGGTATGGTTTGACAAGGATAATGTCATCCGTGTTGCCAGCGGCCCCATGAAAGGACTGGAAGGACGAATAATAAAGGTGGACAGAAGGAAAAAACGTGCTAAGATCAAATTATCGCTTTATGATGAATCCTTCAAGATTGATTTTGGATTTGAAATTTTGGAAAAAGTAGAAGATGAAAAAGAAAGAAAAAAATAGGATCTTAATTGTTGGAGCAGGATTTGCCGGAAGAGGGCTTGCCTCAGAGCTTTCTTCCAAAGGGATACTCGGAGAGGTCGTTGCATTCCTTGATGATGATGAGGAAAAGATCGGTTCACACATCGACGGGATTCCGGTATATGGACCGATAAACACCATTGAAGAGGTGAAAAAGAGGTGTTCCCCGGATGAAACGATTGTAGCCATCCCCAGAGCCTCAAGATCTCAGTTAAAAAGGGTGTATAGCGCTTTAAAACTTGCAGGAATTAAAAACATACGTATACTCCCGGGGATTTCCCAAATTATTGAGGGGGAAGCACATCTTATACAAACTCGAGAGATCAAAGTCCAGGACCTTCTTGCCAGAAGACCGGTAATGATCAGCCTGAAGGAGAGCCTGGAATACCTGCGGGGGAAAAGGGTGCTTATAACAGGCGCAGGAGGGAGTATCGGCAGTGAACTAGCCAGACAGCTTTTATATGGAGGGGCAAGCAGGCTCTACCTTTTCGATCATGGAGAGAACAACGTCTACGAGATAGACAAGGAACTCAAGATCCTTCAGGAAGAGGGAGTCGGTGAAGCCGCCATGGTGGTACCTATAATCGGGGAACTGCAGGACAGAGACTTTGTTAACTTTATTATTAAAAGACTGAAAGCTGATGTCATTTTCCACTGTGCGGCCTACAAACATGTCCCTTTAATTGAAGAAAACCCTGTAGAAGCAGTAAAAAACAATGTGTTTGGCACAAAAAACATAGTAGAGGCGGCAAAGAATGCCGGTGTTTCAAGGTTTGTTTTCATATCAACTGACAAGGCTGTAGAACCCTCCAGTATCTATGGAGCCAGTAAGCTTATTGCAGAAGAACTCATCCTTTCAAACAATGGAGAGGGTACTGAATTTATGGTTGTCAGATTCGGCAATGTGCTGGGATCTATGGGCAGTATCGTTCCCCTCTTTACCAAACAAATTCAAAAAGGTGGTCCGGTAACCATTACCGATGAGAGGGCAAAAAGGTTTTTTATGACCATACCCGAAGCAGCATCACTGGTACTCAAAACCGGAGGTGTGGGGAAAGGGGGGAATCTATACATCCTTGAGATGGGAGAACCCATATTGATCAAGGAGCTTGCCGAACAGATGATCCGTTTTTACGGGTTTGTCCCCGGTAAGGAGATAAAGCTTGAGTACATCGGTCTCCGTCCGGGGGAAAAGCTTACCGAGCATCTCTGGACCGAGGAAGATGAGGTTGTCAAAACTGAATATCCCGGCATTATACGCTTAAAACACCGGAGTAGACTGAATGGAAGACTGGACAGTCTTATATCCAAACTTAAGGAAGTATGCTTTACCGAAGACGGGAGAAGCAGCCCCCGTTACCGGAACAGGATCTACTTACGCTCTTCCCTGAAAGAAGTTATCCCTTCAATTCCGTGGGTCAAAAATGAACCAGAAGTCTAAACCCATTCCATTTGCCCTCCCCTCTCTGGGGAAAGAGGAGGAAGAAGCTGCATTGAGAGTCCTCAGGAGCGGCTGGCTGACGACGGGATCTGAAGCACGGGAATTTGAAAAAGAATTTTCTTCCTATGTTGGATCCCGGCATTCCCTGGCAGTGAACTCTGCCACAGCGGGTCTTCATCTGTGTCTCGAAGCTCTTGGTGTTAAAAAAGGGGACAGAGTAATAACAACACCCTACACCTTTACCGCTACTGCTGAGGTTATCCGTTACCTTGGAGCGGACCCTTTATTCGTGGATATTGATCCTGAATCCTTTAACCTTGATCCGGCATCAGTCACTAGAGTATTAAAGTCCGTAAAAGGAGTAAAGGGACTTCTTCCGGTTCATATCGGCGGCAGACCTGCTGCCATTGAAGAACTGAACCGTATCAAAGAAGACCGGGATCTATTCCTGCTGGAAGATGCAGCACATGCATTTCCGCTGGTTTACCGGGATAGATTCCTGGGAACATGGGGGGATGCAGGTGTGTATTCCTTCTATGCCACAAAGACCATTACAACCGGAGAGGGCGGAATGGTTGTCACTGATAACGGTGATCTTGCAAAGAGGATCTCCACTATGCGGCTCCATGGAATAGACAGGGAAGTATGGGACAGGTATACCTCAAAAGAGGCTTCCTGGATGTACCGGGTTGTAGAAGCAGGATACAAGTACAATATGCCCGATATCCTGGCTGCCATAGGGAGGGAGCAACTGAAAAAAGGGGAAATGTTTTTCCGGAAAAGAAAAAAAATTGCTGAATTTTATCAGAAGACCCTTGGAGACCTTGATTTTCTCAGTACCCCTACTCCCGGGGGAGAAAATGCCTGGCATTTGTACATGGTACGGCTGAAAACAGATAAACTCTCAATTGGAAGAGATACTTTTGTAAAACTTCTACAGGCTGAGGGAATCGGAACCTCTGTCCACTATATACCGCTACACATAATGCCTTATTACAGGGATACATACGGCTACAAGCCGGAAGACTTTCCCAATACCATGAAGGTTTTCGAATCAGTTTTCAGTTTACCAATCTACCCGGGAATGAGCGAAGAGCAATACACCAGGGTGGCAGAAACGGTGAAAAGTATAGGGAAAAACCATTATAGAGGAAAAAGGTAATGGAAACCGAGTATTTCGATATCGATACCCTTTCCCCGAAAAATGTTTTAACCGCTATTATTATCCGCTCGCCTCAGCCTACCGGTACGATCAAAGCAATTGAATTCCCCCCTTTGCCTGATGGATATTTTTCTCTTACCTATAAAGATATTCCCGGAGAAAATTTCATTCAGGTTGCAGCCGAAAAGATGCCTCTTTTGTGCGAGAAGGAAATCTCCTACAAGGGTGAGCCCATAGCAGTGGTCTGCGGGCCTGAAAGAAGCAAAGTCCTTTCCCTCTGCAGGAGCACCAAAATAATTTCAGAGACAAATTACACTTTCAAGGCATTTAAAGGGTACTCCCATGACCAGATTATAAAAGAGAAACAGTTCACAAAAGGAAATCCGGAAAAAATTTTCGAAGATGCTGCTAGTATAGTTGAGGGGACGTACCATACCGCTGCAAGAAAAGCGCGCTTTACCAGTTATCAAGGGGTTCTAGCCGGCTACACAAAAGGTATCATGGAGATCCAAACAGAAACCCAATGGCCGTTCCACCTCAGGAATACAGTAGCTAAAGTGTGCTCTTTACCCCCGGATACGGTAAAAACTGCAATTGGAAAGTTCAATCCCACTTACGATGAAAAACTTATAGTACCTACTATCTACGCTTCCCTGGCAGCTCTTCTGTCACTTAAAACTGGAAAACAGGTAAGGTTTATACCGGACAGAGAAGAGCTGATAGATTTCAGCAGCCGAAAACCGGAAGTATTTATAAAAAGGAAATCTGCGGTTGATGAAAAGGGAAAGATTACAGCAGAAATTATCGATATTGAGGTTAATTTCGGAGCATATCCCCTTTTCGCCGACGAAATTCTTACCCAACTTATAATAGGAGCTGCAGGATCCTATTCCATACCCAATCTGTCAATCAAATGCAGTGGAATCACAACCAGTGAACCTCCCATGAATGTCTTTAACGGCCTCAGCCTTTCCGCGGGAGTTTTCTCCTGCGAAGCACATCTGTCCAGAATAGCCGAGATAAACAGCTGCAATCCGGGAGACTGGCGGTTAAAGTACCTGCCCGGGAAACCTGCATATATTCCGACTGGAGGAATAGAAAAAAACTTTAAGGGGAAGGAACTTCTTGAGCAGATTATTCGTACATCGGATTTTAACAGGAAATACTCAGCTTATGAAGTTTTAAGAAAACACAGGAAACCGGGCAGGGTATCACGGGAACTTCTTCGGGGAATCGGAATTTCTTTTGGGTTTGCCGGAAACGGATTCTCCGGGAGAAAAGAAAGCGGAGAATCGCACACCGTTGCTGTAAAACTTGACAGAGACAACAAAGTAACAATTAGAAGCAGCGCAAATGGATCCTCTTCGACGGCAGTTTGGAAGGAAACAGCATCTTCTATACTGACTGTAGATGCAGATTCGGTAAAAATTCTAAAAGGGGATACCTCAACCCTCCCGAATTCAGGTCCTTCTTTTCTTGGCAATGATATAAGCGTTGTAACAAGTCTTGTTGAAAAGTGCTGCCTTGCCATAAAAAAACAGAGGTTTCATAAAGCCCTTCCAATTGAGGTTAAGAGATCCTACCGCTCTTCCGGCGTAAAAAAATGGGATCCTGAAAAACTTAAAGGAATGCCCTTCAATTCCCTTTCCTGGGGGGCTGTAGTCGTTGAAATTGAGATAGATCCTGTTTTTCTACGGCCGATTGTAAGAGCATTATGGATGATAGTTGACAGTGGAAGACTCTATAATCGAGTCATTGCCGTTAAATCCCTTGAATCATCGATACTCGAAACCCTTGAATGGATTGTAACCGAAGATGAAGTAACCTCCCCGTCCGTAACTGATACAGGATTCAATACACCTCTGCAGAGGAGGTTACCGGATCTTTCGGTGATCCTGTCTGAAAGAAGAAAGAATATTACAGGAGGAATCTCACAGCTGCCTGATACCCTTATCCCCGCAGCTGTTATTTCTGCAGTATCCCAGGCAGCAGGGATCTATCCCGATTCACTTCCCATAACACCGCAGATCCTCTACAAACAAATGGAGGGAGTATGAAAATTTCTTTCCTTTTAAACGGCAGGCAATTCGAAACAGAGGTATCCCCCACGATACGGCTCTCGGATATCCTTAAAGCAAACAGTAAAATTACCAGTGTCCGCACATCCTGTATGAAGGGAGAGTGTAAAAGCTGCTCTGTTATTATCAACGGAGAAGTTGTTCCTTCATGTATGGTTCCTGCGTTTTCTGTCAGGGGGAGCGATATAGTAACCCTGGAAGGATTCAGCAAAACAAAGGACTACAATGATATAATTCAGGCTTTCGAAGAAACAGGAGCATCTCCCTGCGATTTCTGCAGAGGAGGCACAATTCTGACAATCCAATCGATCCTTGAACGGTTTGCGGAACCGGATGAACCTCAGATACTCGACGCATTCAATGGTAATATTTGCCCTTGCACCAATATAGGTCTTATTATAGAGTCGGTTAAAAGAGCAGCATTGTACAGAAAGAGGAAACGTATTGGAAGGAAATAGCCTTGGAAGAAATATATACGCACCGAAATCCCTCAACGAGCTTCTCCATTTGAGAGAACAGCACCCGGATACAATTTTATGGTCCGGGGGTACCGCCCTTTTGAGAATGCAAAAAGATCCAGTTCCTTTTTTCGAAAGAGATATTATTCATCTCTCCGGGGTAAACGAACTTAAAAAGGTACGGAGGACCGAACGATACCTGGAAATCGGAGCAGGAGTTCCGGTAAAAAAAATAATCAATGTTGGGCAGCACATACTTCCCTTTGCATTGGCCCAGGCCCTTATGAGTATCGGCTCTCCTGCGGTCAGAAATCTTGCAACAATAGGGGGAAATCTCGGCTTCAGAGACGGTCGGCTTAACTCTTTCAGCGTACTCATGCTGATGGACAGCATTGTGGAGCTTAGAATGAGCGGGAAAAGCAGGTGGGTTCAGCTTGGAAGGCTGAACAGTATATCGGCGACCGAAGTCCTGACAAGAATCCGTATTCCATTCAGGAACTGGGATCTTCAGTACTTCAGGGCGATAGGAGATCCGCTTCTTCATCCCATGGATTCTCTTTCATTCACTGTTCTTGCTGAGACCAACAAGGGAATCATCTCAAACTTAAGATTTGCTGTAGGAAACATAGGAAAGAGTACCCTGCGGAGCATAGATTTTGAAACCTATCTTTCCGGTAAAAAACTCAGACTTTCAGGTAGAGAGCTTGAAACAGCGGTGAACATCTTTCAGTCATTTGTTCAGAACATTGAAGGTGATCTGACCCCATTCCAAAAGGACCGGTCAATACGATTCGTCCGTTGGTTTCTTCGTGAGTTAAGGGACGTTTATATCTTTACAGAATAACCCTGAAGCGGTATATTCATGATTAATGTTAAATGTACCTGACTTTGTTCACCTGCACAATCATACTGACTACTCTCTTCTCGATGGCGCTGTTTCAATAAAAAAAATGGTCAGCAGGGCTGTCGAGCTGGGAATGAAACATCTGGCTATTACTGATCATGGGAATATGTTCGGTGCCCTTAGATTTTACAAAGAATGCAAGTCGCAGGGAATAAACCCCATTATAGGGTGCGAGTTCTACGTATCCTCAGTGAGCAGAAATATAAAGTCAAGCTCAGACAAAGAAAACCGTTACAACCACCTTGTTCTTCTTGCAAAGGACTACAAAGGGTATAAAAACCTCATGATCCTTTCCTCCCTTGCTTACACAGAAGGATTTTACTATAAACCCCGGATAGATGATGAACTTCTCAGCATGTACCATGAAGGGCTGATTTGTACAACCGCATGTCTTGCAGGGATAATTCCCAAATACATTGTCGAAGGAAACCATGAAGAGGCAAAAAAAAAGGCTCTCTTCTACAAGGATCTATTTGGTGAAGGAAATTTTTACCTTGAGCTTCAGGATCACGGCATCCCTGAACAAAAGATAGCAAACGAAGGGATGATCCGCCTGTCGAGAGAAACAGGGATCCCTCTCATTGCAACAAATGATATCCATTATCTTACAAAGGAAGACTCTAATGCCCAGGATATCCTGATCTGCATAGGAACCAACCGCAAAAAACACGAAGTGAACAGGATGAAATTTCACTCCAGCGAATTCTACATGAAGAGCAAGGAGGAAATGTTTGAGGTATTTAAAGAGATACCTGAAGCACTGTCGAACACCGTGAAACTTGCAGAAACCTGTAATCTGGAGATAGAATTGCCGGGACCACTGCTTCCGGACTATGAAATCCCCGATCAATACAGCTCCCCGGACGACTACCTGCGGGCTCTTACTGAAGCTGGACTTAAGGAACGGTACCCGGAAATTTCCGAAGAGATAAAAAAACGGATGGAGTACGAACTGGATATCATTATCGGGATGGGCTTTACCGGCTATTTCCTTATTGTCTGGGATTTTATCCATTTTGCACGGGAAAATGATATCCCTGTCGGCCCTGGAAGAGGATCAGGTGCAGGTTCCATAGTGGCCTATTCATTAAAGATCACCGATATAGATCCTCTGAAATACGATCTTCTTTTTGAAAGATTTTTAAACCCGGAAAGGGTTTCAATGCCTGATTTTGATATTGATTTCTGCTTCGAAAGACGTCAGGAGGTTATAGACTATGTAACCCAGAAATACGGCAAGGACAGAGTCGGTCAGATTATTACCTTTGGAACCCTGAAAGCCAAAGCAGTTGTCCGTGATGTCGCCAGAGTTCTGGATATACCCTACTCCGAAGCAGACCAGATTTCAAAACTTATTCCTGCCGAAAACAAGATTACCATAAAGGATGCTCTTGAGAAAGAACCGAAGCTCAAGGAGTATCAGAATAGAGGAGAACTCTACAAAGAGTTAATTGATACCGGAGAAAGACTCGAAGGACTTTCCAGACATGCCTCTACTCACGCAGCAGGGGTAGTAATCGGGAAATCAACCCTTACTGATTACGTACCGTTATACCGTGATGCAAAGACAGGTTCAATCTCCACCCAGTACACCATGGATCAGTTAGAGGAGTGCGGTCTGGTCAAGATGGACTTTCTCGGTCTCAAAACATTGACTCTTATCAAGCATACCGAAGATATTATAAGAAAAAAAGGGATCGACTTCAGTGCAGACAAGATCCCTGACGATGATCCAAAAACCTTCAAACTCCTTGGAGAAGGAAAGAGTGTTAGTGTATTCCAGTTTGAAAGCTCCGGTATGCAGGGGATCCTTAAACAGGCTAAACCGAACTCCATTGAAGACCTTATTGCATTAAACGCCCTCTACCGTCCGGGACCAATGCAGTACATTCCCCAATTTATCGACAGCAAGATGGGAAGAATGCCGATAAAGTATCCCCACCCTAATCTGGAAGAGGTACTGAAGCCCACCTACGGCGTTATTGTATACCAGGAACAGGTTATGAAGGTTGCCCAGATAATAGGCGGCTTCTCCCTCGGTAAAGCGGATATTCTCCGGAGGGCAATGGGTAAAAAGAAAGTAAAAGAGATGGAAAAGATGAAGGTGGAGTTCATCGAAGGAGCCAAAGGCCAGGGCTACTCTGAAAAACAGGCCTCTGACATCTTTGAAATGCTCAAACCGTTTGCAGGATACGGGTTTAATAAATCCCATGCAGCGGCATACTCGGTGGTTGCATACAAGACTGCATACCTCAAAGCAAACTTCCCGGCGGAGTTCATGGCTGCGAACCTTACCAACGAAATTAACAGCCCTGACAAACTCACCCAGTATATTAATGAAACAAAAACCATGGGGATAAAGATCCTGCCCCCGGATATAAATCTTTCCGATAAAAAATTTACTGTTGAAAACGGCAGTATAGTGTATGGACTGGTGGGGATAAAGAATATTGGTGAAGCAGCTGTTGATGAGATTATCAACACCAGAGAGGAGAAAGGAAAATTTGAATCCTTTCTGGACTTCCTGTACAAGGTTGACCTCAGGAGTGTAAACAGAAAGGTAATAGAATCGCTTATTAAGTGCGGGGCTTTTGATTCCTTCAATACCGGCAGGGCTACTTTAAACCATAACCTTGATACAATGCTTGAATATACGAACAAACGAAAAGAGAGTGAGATGTTCGGTCAAACATCACTTTTCGACAACTCTTCAGAAACTCAGCTTCCTCAGCTGAGGATGGAAACGGTGGAAGAGTGGCCCCAGATGGACAACCTGAAGAATGAAAAGGAACTTCTGGGATATTACTTTTCGGGACACCCTTTGGACAAATATAAAAGGATTTGGAAAAAAAGTACAAATCTTGACCTGGCTGCCCCTGAACATCTGTCTGCAGACCGGAAATATACCATAATGGGAATGATAAACGATGTAAGGGTTATTCAGACTAAAAGAGGGAAACCCATGGCATTTGTACAGCTTGAGGACTTTAACGGTTCTATTGAGCTTGTTATTTTTTCCAAAATCTGGGAAGAGAAAGGGATGCTCATCCAGAAAGATGGTATCTCAGGATTTTCGGGAAAAATCGATCTTTCCAGAGATGATCCGAAGTTTATTGTTGATGACGTTTTCCCTCCGGAAAATCTCAAGAAGGTAAAGACTTCGGAGATACACATAAAGATGAACAGGGCGATATGTCAGGAGGAAGAACTTGTATCGTTCAGGGAGTACCTTATGGATTTTATTGGAAACTGCACGGTTTTTCTTCATTTGCCATCCGTAAATTCCGGAAACGATACTGTTATAAAAGCCTCCCGACAAATAAAACTGGAACCATCCGGTAACGTGATAGAATCCATCAAAGAATATCCCAACATCGAAGATGTCTGGACGGCTTAACATAAAGGAGTCATTTTTATGCTTACAATATTAAAAATTATATCAAGTCTTGTTTCAGGATACATGCTGCTCATATTCATACGGGTACTTTTAACATGGTTTTCCAGAGGGACGCTGGGTAAAGCGGAAGAGTTTTTGGGAATGGTAACCGATCCTTACCTGAATTATTTCCGGAAATTCTCTTTCCTGAGGATTGGAATGATCGATATGTCACCGGTAGCAGGTATTATTGTTCTGGTTGTTATTCTGAATATGCTCAACACGATTCTGGCCTACGGTAAAATCACTGTAGGGATAACCCTTTCCATAATTCTCGCAGCTCTCTGGTCTGCAGTATCATTTTTACTAACCCTTTACATTGTTCTAATTGCAATCAGGCTGTTTATGGAGCTGTTTCAGCCCAATACCTACTCTCCTTTTAAAACAACTCTTGATGCACTGGTTAACCCTGTTACAGCCTATGTAAAAAACACCATTGCTAAAAAGAATTTTCTTTCATACAAGGTTCAGATGGCAATGACAGGGGGAATATTTGTTGCCCTTTCCATAGCCGGAGATATGCTTGTTAAAGGATTATCAGGTGTCCTTTTAAAGATTCCCTTTTAGAACATGTTCGCTGATGAACTAAAATTTCCAGCAATTGATATAAAAGGGATCGGGTCTTCCTATGCAAAATCTCTGGCAAAGGCGGGGATACTGACAGTTGCTGATATTATCCGCTATATACCCAGAAGTTATGAAAACAGAAAAGACAGTGTCCCCCTTTCCTCCGTCCCCAATAGGAGAGAGGTGAACACTGTCGTCGAAGTAATTGCCCATGATTTTGTCGGTTACGGAAAGAAAAAGACCCTGAAAATATTCGTTAGGGATGCAACCGCAACAGGAGTTCTTGTATGCTTTGGAAGGAATTTTCTAAAGGACAAAATGCCTGTCGGTAAACGGTTCTACCTTTACGGACATTTTGACTTCCGTTACGGTGAACTGCAGTCAACCCAGTTTGATACGGAAGCCTACTCTGATACCCCCAGGAATTTCGGTTTGATCCTCCCTGTGTATCCCCTCTCAGGGAATCTTAAGCAGAACGTTCTGAGAAAGGCTGTGAAAGCAGTACTCAATACCTATCTTCCTTCTATTGATGATCAGCTTCCTGCCGATCTTATGCGGAAATACAATTTCCCATCCAGGAAAGATGCTGTTAATGCTGTGCATTTTCCCGGGTCCATAGAAGAGAGGGAAAAAGCCCTTCGTCTGCTTAAATACGAGGAGCTCTTTTTTCTCCAGCTTTCTGCAGTGCGCCGGGCGTTCAAATACAAGAAAGAGAAAAGGGAAGTACGTGACATTCCCGGCGGTTTGATGGAGAAAGCCGTCCTGGCCCTCCCCTTCACCCTTACACCGGACCAGATCTTAGTCCTGAAGGAAATTAAAAATGACATGGAATCGGGAAGCCCCATGTACCGGCTTCTTCAGGGGGATGTGGGAAGCGGGAAAACCCTTGTAGCCTTCCTTGCAGCTCTTTTTATAACCGAAGCAGGAGGACAAAGCGCTTTTATGGCACCTACTGAGCTTCTGGCCCGCCAGCATGCTGAAAATGCCGCACGACTTCTCGAACCCCTGGGTGTCCGTCTTGCATTCCTGAGCGGCAATATAAAGAGCAAACAGAGAGGACCGCTTTTAAAGGCACTGGAAAAGGGAGAAATAGATCTTATTATAGGGACTCATGCACTCTTTACCTCCGATGTAGCATTCAAAAAACTGGAATTCGTTATCGTTGACGAGCAGCATAAATTTGGCGTCCTGCAGCGTATATCACTTTTCAACAAAGGGGAAAAACCTGATGTCCTGCTCATGACAGCAACGCCCATTCCCCGGACTATCACCATGACCATTTTTGCTGACCTTGATGTTTCGGTTATTAAAACGGTCCCGGCAGGGAGAAAACCGGTAATAACCCATCTGTCAAGAATGGGCAACGAAGAGAAAGTTTACCGGGCGGTAGGAAATGAACTGAAGAAAGGGCATCAAGCCTATTTTGTCTATCCAAGGATCTCCTCCGGAAGTACTGCTCAAGAGAGCCTCAAAGATGCAGAAAGGATGTTCCGTTATTTGAAGAATGAGATTTTTCCGGAGTATAGAACCGCCCTGATCCATTCAAAAATCCCGGATACAGAAAAGATCGAAATAATGGACAGTTTCAGCCGGGGAGAAATAAAAATCCTGGCAGCAACCAGCGTTGTAGAAGTGGGAGTCGATGTGAGGAATGCGACGTGTATGGTTATTGAACACGCCGAGAGGTTTGGACTCTCAGCTCTCCACCAGCTGAGAGGAAGAGTGGGGAGAGGAACGGAGCAGGCATATGCATTTTTAATATACTCTGAAAACCTGAGTGATAGTGGAAAAGAACGCCTGAAGGTGATGATGCAGTACAGTGACGGGTTCTCAATCTCAGAAGAGGATCTCAAAATAAGAGGCCCCGGACAGCTCGCCGGAACAAGGCAATCAGGCTTCCTGAAACTGAATTTTGCTGATATCATCAGGGATACAGATATTCTGCATCTGGCGAGGAAGGATGCTCTATCGGTATTAAAAACAGATCCCGGATTCCTGAGTGCAGATAACGGAGTGCTGAGAGAAGTTCTGGAAAGGTGTCCCCCCTTTGAAGATGATCTCTTGTCAAGCGGTTAGGAGAGTGTAGATTTGAGAATAACAGGCGGAAAGTACAGAGGAAGAAAGGTCACCTGCCCACCGGGAATAATCCGTCCGGCAATGGACAGGATGCGGGAGTCACTTTTCTCTATTCTAGGAGATATCAGCGGCTGCTCTTTTTTGGATCTGTTTTCAGGATCCGGCCTGGTCGGAATTGAAGCTGCTTCCCGGGGGGCGGATCCGGTCGTAATGGTGGAGAGGGATTATAAAAAGAAAAGAGTGATTCTGGAAAACATGAAATTTGTTGAGAGCGAGATCACCTTACGGATGATGAACGTGCAGCGGTATATAGATTTTGCAAAGCACAGCTTTGATCTGATATATGCTGACCCTCCCTTTATATTTTCAAAGAAACAGGATCTGATCAGAAAAATAGGCTTATCGCCCCTTATTGGGCCGGAAACGATTGTCATGATCCATCACCCATCTACAGATGAGTGGGATCAGGAAACAGGTAATCTTGAATGTTATGATATACGCAAATACGGCGGGTCTATTGTAAGGTTCTTCAGACCCGTCTAAACATCAGCCGTTCACGGCTTCCACCCACTTTTTCCATCTATCCAAAAGAGGTCCTTCCGGTTCCTGTGGTATAGTTTCAACAGGAATCTCCTTAAACCGTTCCCCGCTTTGTGTCAGGAGGATATCTTCAATCTTCAACTTGTCGTCCATACCTCCTAGTTTACACCTTTTTTTTTATTTTCCAATCAATTCTGCTCATATCAGGGAAATAAAATACAAATTCCCTTTATCTTTTTTTCCGGCCGAAATTTTTATACTCCTTGTGAATTGCTTTCCATTTCTGTTTTTCAAGAATTTCTAAACGATGATTTCCGCGGCGTTCCTGATACCTGACTTCATTCATGTACTTCCTGTAACTGCGTAATCTTGATTCAGCTAGTAAGCCATTATCTATTGCTTCCCGGACAGCACATCCAGGTTCTTCGTTATGGGTGCAGTTACTAAATCTGCATGATTCTGCAGCTGTTTCAATATCACTGAAAACAGTGGAAACTGCAGCAGTATCACCCGTAAGCTGAATCTCCCTAATACCTGGAGAATCTATCAGGATACCTCCCCAGGATAGCTGAAACATATTTCTGCTGGTGGTCGTATGACGTCCTTTTCTATCATCATCCCTTACTGAACCGGTATCGCGTATGAGCTCTCCGGCAAGCATGTTGGTGAGAGCTGATTTCCCTACCCCGGATCTCCCGATAAAAAGACCAGTCCTTCCCGATCCTAGAACCTTCTTTATTCTCTCAGCCCCGGTTCCGGTAACCGCACTTGCCATAATGACAGGGACCCCCGGAGCAGCTCCATTTATTTCTGTCAGAATGGAAGTTGCATCTTCACACAGGTCTACCTTGTTAAGAACAACCACAGGAGATGCACCGCCGTCCCAAACAAGAGTCAACAACCTTTCCAATGAACCTGTATTAAAACTCCTTCCGCCGTCAAGTCCAAATACCAGGAAGACAATATCAAGATTTGCAGCGAGAATCTGCTCCTGTGAGGTTACTCCTGCCGATTTCCGCTTAAGAATCGATTTTCTCGAAAGCACCTTTTCAATGAGGAAAAGCTCTCGCTCCTCCTTCAGCAGGACGAAATCTCCAACAACAGGAAAATCTGTTCCAGATAGAGCTTTGTAACGGAAGGATCCTGAAAGTTCAGCCTTAATCTCCCCGGTTTCCGTAACAACAGAGTAAAGTCCTCTGGCTCCAAACCCTACCCTTCCGGGTATGCAATTTTCTAAACCTGACGCGGATATCTCGGCGTTTCTGCTCTCATTCCAGCCATATAATTCTAAATTCATTATTTATTCCTCTAACTCCGGTCATCGCAAATAGAAAACTATCCTCTTAATTAACAGTATCAAGAGTGAAAATGTTTGGTAAAACAGCAAGAAATGATTCAGAAAAGCTTATTTGGAAGGCAGTCTATATACAGCTTCCTAAAGGTGTTTTTGCAGAACCATCACATACTATAGGTTCTGCAGTATAGCTTGTCAAGTTTACAGAAGAAAACACCAATTGCCACTGATTCTCTATTCTGATACGATGATAGACCGTCAAGGAGGATCGAAGTGACAGAAAAAAATCAGAGGCTTCTCCAAATCCCTCAAGGGACCGAGATTATCTATTTAGAGGAAGCTTTCAAACATCAGCAGGCTGTTTCCCAAATCAACACCCTCTTTACTTCCTGGGGTTACTTACCGGTGGAAACTCCGTTGTTTGATTTCTTTGATATCTATCAGGAGCTTCTCAGCAACAAGGTACAAGATGTGTACCGGCTCGTTGACAGGGAGGGAGATTTGTTAATGCTCAGGTCCGATATTACCCTTTTCCTTGCCAAACAGATGGGCATCATGCTCTCCCGGGCAGATCTTCCGAAGAGGGTATACTACTCAGGAGCAATCCTCCGCCACCAGAACAGAGAAGATATTTCCAAAAATGAGTTTTTCCAGACTGGAATAGAGCTTATCGGTAAGAGCGGAGCAGAAGCAGATCTTGAAGTTCTAACCCTTCTTGTGCGGACCTTTGAGGCGCTTAACGTAAAACCTGTCGTACATATCGGTTCGCGGGATCTTATCAATACTCTGCTTTCCGCCTACCCGGATGATTTTACCGCTTCGGTTTTCACGGCGGTTAAAAAAAGAGACTTTCCGTCATTGAAAAATCTTCTGGAAGGAAATGTTTCCTCGGAGAAAATACCCTTTTTCATGCATCTCCTCCAATTTATTGGAACCAGTGAAGAATTCAGGAATATGCTTAAAAAATACTCGTATAAACCTTCTGAAATCGAAATGGAGAAGATAGAGTACTTGCTGTCTCTGCTGGATACTCTTGAAAAACTTGGAATGGGACAGTACTTCCGTATAGATATGTCCGAAACAGGAAACCAGAGTTACTATACCGGTATTATTTTTCAAGGATATCTGGAAGGTACCGATTCCGCAGTTGTTTCCGGGGGAAGATACGATTCCCTCCTTGAGCATTTCGGGTTCGACACCCCTTCGGTAGGATTCTCAATTCTCCTTAGAAAGGTGGAGGAACATCTCGGCTCAAAGTTTACCCTTCCCGAGAACACAAGGATCAAGGAAAAAGACTTTGCAACAGCATTCAGAAAAGCAGAAAAGATCAGAAAAGAAGGGGGAATAGCAATACTATGACACTGACAATGGCGCTGCCCAAAGGCAGACTTCTTGACAACGTTAAAAACCTTTTTGCATCGAAGGGGATGGATTTTTCCTTTGACAACAGGAAACTAGTAGCATACGATTCCTCAAATACCCTCAAGATCTTTCTTGTAAAGAACTCTGATCTCCCCACCTATGTGAACCACGGTATTGCAGGCCTGGGTATCTGCGGATCAGATGTTCTTTACGAGAACAGCTATGATTTTTTCAAGCTTCTGACCTTCGACTTCGGCGGTACATCAATGTGTATTGCAGGAAAAAAAGGTGAAAAACTGGATATGTCAGAAAAAAAGTTATCAATTGCTACAAAATTCACCCATTTCACCCGAGATTATTACCATAAGAGGGGGATTCCAGTGGAAATAGTAAAACTTAACGGTTCGGTTGAGCTTGCTCCGGTTCTGGGTCTTACCAGATACATCGTGGATCTTGTAGAAACCGGAAGTACTTTAAAAGCAAACAACCTTGAAGTTTTTGAAAAACTTGAGGACATTAAAGTCCATTTGATAGCAAACCCCTCATACTATAAACTGAATTACAAGGCTATCAATACTTTTGTAGAAAGGATTACATAATGGACAGGAGATCAGTAACTGTAAAACGTGAAACAAAAGAAACCAGAATAGATCTTTCTCTGGAAATGGAGAGCAGAACGCTTTCTATATCCACAGGTCTCCCCTTTTTTGATCATATGCTGAATGCCATGGCTTTTCACGGTAAGTTTGGACTGATCGTACAAGCAGATGGAGATCTGGAGGTAGATCCCCATCATCTTGTCGAAGATACGGGCATTGTACTGGGGCAAGCCCTCAGAGAGATAATCGGAACCTACGGTCCTGTCAGCAGGTTCGGGCACGGCATAATTCCCATGGATGAAGCTCTTTCAGAAGCAACCATCGATGCGTCCGGGAGAGCATTTTTAGTATTCAAGGCGGAATTCCCGCAGGAATATTCCGGAAATTTTCACATGCCCCTTTTAAATGAGTTTTTTACCGCTCTTGCGCATGCGGGAGGCTTGACACTTCATCTTGACTGCAGGTACGGAAGTAACAGTCACCACATGGCAGAAGCCCTTTTTAAAGCATTGGGAAAAGCTATTGAAACTTCATTTACGCCGGAGCAGAAGGGTGAGGTTCTTTCAACCAAGGGAATTCTCTAATTCCTCCAAATTTTTACTTGCTATTAGTGTTAATGTTTAGTATTATTGGGGTTTAACAGTGCAGATGCCTGAAAAAAGTAAACCTGAAGGTTTTTTAAAAACCGGCAGGGGGAAAAAACAAGTACTCACTTCTTCACAGCGATCTGCTTTAATCAGGAAGGGGAATGAATTTTTTAACCGCGGCGACTATGAAACTGCTAAAAAAATTTTTATCACAACCTCCTACTGTGACGGACTTATCCGTTTGGGAGATTACTACAAGAAAAAGGGTAATACCATAGAGGCATTGAGGATGTACAAAATAGCTCCGGCAAAAGATAAATTTGACCAAATCCTGGAACAAACAGCAGCAATCTTAAGCCGGTGGCTTAAAGAGGAATAGAGCATAATGAACGAAGAAGAAATGGATATACCACAGGATGCAGAGCAGGAAGCTGCCAGCCCTGAACAGATATTAAGTGAAAAAGTAGCACAGCTTTCCAAAGAGGGCTATCATCTTCTTAAAGAGGAACGGCTCCAGGAAGCTGAAGAATGCTTTTTCAAGATTCTGGAGATTGAGGATGACAACAATTATGCTCTTGTCGGACTTGGAGATACCGCCAGAAAAGAAGGAAAACTGAACAAAGCAATCAAGTACTATCAAAGATGCCTTGAATTGTACGAATCCAACAACTATGCTCTGTTTGGTCTTGCAGACTGCTACAAGGCAATGAATCAGTACAACAAGGCAATTAAAATCTGGGAGGAGTATCTCCTCCAGGATGAAAATAATATAACAGTCCTCACCAGGGTTGCGGATGCATACAGGAAGGTCAGGAGTTTTAAGAAATCCAAAGAAATTTACTTAAAGGTTCTGGAACTTGAGGAAAACAATGCCTATGCACTTATTGGGCTGGGACATCTCCATTACGATTTTAAAGAGTTTAGAGAGGCGCTTTTCTACTGGGAAAAGATAGTGGAACTGAACAAAGATCATGTAGATATACGTGTTTTAACCTCGATTGGAAACTGCCACCGAAAACTCAAAACCTACGAAGATGGACTTAAATTTTTCCACATGGCCCTGGATTTGGACCCTGATAATTTTTATGCACTCTTCGGCCTGGCAGACTGCTACCGAGGATTGAACAGAAACGAGGATTCCCTGGAATGCTGGCACAGGATTTTGAAGAATGATCCCGACAACAAGGTTATTCTTACCCGGGCTGGTGATGCTTACCGTGAAATTGGGGACCTTGATAATGCTGAAAAATATTATACCAAGGCACTGAATATTGAGTTTGATTCCTTTGCAGTTATTGGTCTTGCGCTTCTCAACAAAGCAAGGGGAAACTATCACGAAGCTATTGACAGCCTTTCTTCCCTTATCCTTAACGATCCGAGGAATCACCGATTATACTCAGAAATGGCGGAATGTTATCTCTCCCTTGGTGAAAAAAGCAAAGCAATCGATATACTCAACGAATTTCAGAAGAAGGGTATGCACAGCGTGTATGTAACCCGTCTTTTGGAAAAAATTAAGTCCGGCAGATCATAAAAATGCAGCCTCTCACAGGACTATTACCAGACGAAATTTATTCTGCATTGGATCTTAAGCAGTCTTTCAGGGGAAAGCAGATTTTTAAATGGGTCCATAGCGGAGCAGAATCTTTTACAGAGATGACTAACCTTTCAGCGGCCTTGAGGGAAAATCTCTCGTCCCGCTGTGTTCTCTTCTCTTCCATGATAGCAACAGAGGTTGTGAGCCGCGACGGCACAGTCAAAATAACCATCAAACTGGAGGACGGGTTGTTTGTAGAGGCAGTACTCCTGGAAGATGAAACAGGAAGAAAGACAGCATGTCTTTCCAGTCAGGCCGGCTGTGCCATGGGATGTAAATTCTGCCGTACCGGGACCATGGGTCTTTTAAGAAATCTTTCTCCGGGAGAGATTGTGGAACAGTTTCTCCTGCTCCAGAACAAGTATGGGAGAATATCCAATATTGTCTTTATGGGAATGGGAGAACCCTTCGAAAACCTAGCCAGTGTCCGTAAAGCCATTGAGATATTTCATCATCAGGATGGACAGAATATTGGTCTCAGGAGGATAACAATCTCCACCTGCGGCATTATTTCAGGGATTGATTCCCTTGCTGAGGAAGGACCTGCCGTAAGACTTGCAGTATCCCTGGTAAGCGGAGATCAGGATACACGGACATCCCTTATGCCGATTACCAAAAGTAATCCACTCCCGGAGTTAAAAAAATCGCTGAAACAGTATCAGCTGAGCACAGGTAAAAGATTTACCCTTGAATACGTCCTATTGGGAGGAGTTAACGACACCCTGAAGGATGCAGAAAAAGTGCGCCATTTTATTGGGAATATGAAAGCTGCTGTTAATGTTATTCCGTGGAATCCTGCAGATACTTTGCCCTTTAAAGAACCGGAAGAAGAAAACGTAAACCTCTTTTTAGACAGACTGGAGGAACTTGGAGTTACCGTAACCAGACGCTACAGAAGAGGCAGGGGGATCAACGGAGCATGCGGTCAGCTAGCTGTGTTCGAGAACAGCTCGGATTCTTCTAACCCCGGCTGACGAAGACTGCTCTTTCTTAATCCTGAAGTGTCCCATGGTTCCGGTTCTCTTTACATGTGGACCGCCGCAAACCTCTTTTGAGAATTCACCAATGGAATAGACTTTTACCTTTTCATCATACTTATCACCAAAAAAAGCAAGGGCTCCAGCTTTTTTAGCGTCTTCCAGAGCCATTACCTCCATTGTTACAGGAAGATCTGCCTCAATCTGCTTATTTACCAAATCCTCAACTTCTTTGATTTGTTCGGGGGTCATCTTTTCCGGATGCGTAAAGTCAAACCTCAGCCTGTCTACAGTGATATTACTCCCTTTCTGCTGAACATGATCTCCAAGAACAGTCCGCAGAGCCTTATGAAGGAGATGGGTAGCTGTATGAAGAGCGGTGGTCGCCTCAGAGTGGTCTGCAAGCCCCCCTTTGAAAGTTTTGTCCGCTCCCTGTTTGGACAACTCCTGATGTTTGGCAAAGGCTTTTTCAAAACCCGCTTTATCCATACCAAGCCCACTCTCTGCTGCTAGCTCCTCGGTAAGTTCATAGGGGAATCCGTAGGTATCGTAGAGTTTGAAGGCAATCCTTCCGGGGATTACCGGGTTTTTGCTCTTAAGCAGGTTAGGAAGCATCTTTGAAAACTCTTTCTCACCCTTTTTTAAAGTCTGCGAAAAACGTTCTTCTTCCATATCCAGCTCTGAAAGAATAAACTCACGGTTTTTCTGAAGCTCAGGATACACTCCCTTGTACTGGGCAACAACAATCTCTGCAAGATACTTGAGGAAAAACCCCTCAATACCCAGTTTCCTGCCATGTCTCACCGCTCGTCTGATAAGCCTTCTTAAGATATACCCCTGCCCGAGGTTTGAAGGTTTTAAACCCTGTTCATCTCCAAGTATAAAAACAGAGGTTCTTACATGATCGGTTATAATCCTTATGGAAGCATCCTGAGTATCATCAGCCCCATAATGGGTTCCTGATAATTTCTCAATTCCTTTTATCAGCTCAGCAAAGTACTCCGTATCATACACAGAACTTTTCCCCTGGAGCATGGCAGCAGTTCGTTCGATTCCCATACCGGTATCGACATTCTTGCGCTTCAGGGGGATATAACTTCCATCCTCTTTCTTTTCGTACTCCATAAATACATCATTCCAAATCTCAAAGTATTTTCCACAGGAGCATCCAGGACGGCAGTCCCGGCCGCAGGGCTCTTTCCCGGTGTCAATAAACATTTCGGTATCAGGACCGCAGGGTCCGGTTTTCCCGGCAGGTCCCCACCAGTTATCTTCCCGGGGAAGAAAGTATATTCTATCATCAGGAATCCCTACCGAACGCCAGATTTCTGCAGACTCATTGTCGGCTGGAACTGAATCGTCTCCTTTAAAGACCGTAACCGATAACTGTTCCGGAGCAAACCCAAGCCATTCACTGGAGGTTAAAAATTCATAACTCATGGTAATGGCTTCCTTTTTGAAGTAATCTCCAAGGGACCAGTTTCCAAGCATCTCAAAAAATGTAAGATGACTGGAATCACCCACCGCATCGATATCGCCTGTACGGATACACTTCTGGAAGTTAACCAGTCTCTTTCCGGCAGGATGGTCCTCGCCAAGCAGATACGGTACCAGCGGGTGCATTCCAGCTGTGGTAAAGAGTACCGTCGGATCGTTTTCAGGAATCAGGGATTTACCGCTGATCTGTTTGTGATTCTTTCCTGTAAAGAATTCTATATATTTGCTTCTCAGTTCATCTATTTTCATGAGCGCATTATACTTTGACCTGCAGCCAATTTCAAGGGGAACCGGAAATACTTACCCAATAGGGTTATCGTTCTCTTGTATCTTCAGCAATATAGTGGTACAACAAACAAAACTTTAGTAATACTTAAGGAGGTTAAGTTTGGCTTATAATGTAAAACTTGGAGAAAGGGTAAAACTCACCAGAGAGAAGTTCAGCATATCCGTAGAAGAACTGTCAGAACGATCAGGAATAGACGCGGCAATGATCAAGAGGATGGAGGACGGAGACCTTGCTCCCTACCTGAATCCCCTCATTAAAATAGCAAGAGCTCTTGGTGTAAGACTCGGGACATTTCTGGATGATAAAGAGCAGATTGGACCTGTTATTACTACAAAACAGGATATGGCTCAGGTTGAAAGATTCAGGGGAGTCGACTCCGAAAATGACAGGAACAGGACATTCTTTTCCCTTGCACTGAACAAAACATCCAGACACATGGAGCCCTTTATTGTTGAGTTATCAACCTCCAGTGCAGGAAATGGCAAACTTTCGGCCCACGAGGGAGAGGAATTTATCTATGTCCTTGAGGGGAAGGTGAAGATTCTCTACGGTGATGATAGCTTTACCCTGGGAACCGGAGAAAGTATCTACTATGATTCGGTTATTGAACATGATGTCCTCGCTGCAGGTGACGCCCCCGCAAAAATTATCGCTGTTGTTCACGAACCCGCATAGCACACAAAGGAGATAAGATGAAACTGTTTGAAACCACCCTGGGACAGCTCCTTGAGGAAAAGACGGCAGAATTCCCCGAAAAGGATTTCATGGTATACTCAGACCGCAGCCTCCGGTTTACTTATTCAGAGTTTAATGGACGGGTTGATAAGATGGCAAAGGGACTTATGGCGCTGGGAGTAAAAAAGAACTCCCATGTAGGTATCTGGGCCTCAAACGTACCTGAATGGCTGACAATAATGTTTGCGACGGCAAAGATAGGGGCAATTCTGGTAACAATCAATACCGAATACCGACTCCATGAACTGAAATACCTGGTAAAACATGCAGATCTCGATACTCTCTGTATAATAGACAGCTACAAGGACATCGATTATGTGCAGATTGTAAACGAGCTCATCCCGGAACTGAAAACAAGCCAGCGGGGGAACCTTACATCAAAAGAGTTTCCCTACCTGCGTAACGTTATATTTATCGGCCCTGAAAAACACCGGGGTATGTACAACACAGAAGAATGTCTTCTTATGGGAAGCTACATTGATGGTAAAGAGCTGAGAAAATCATTTGACAGCTGCAGTGCCCATGAAGTAATAAACATGCAGTATACTTCGGGAACAACCGGATTCCCCAAGGGAGTTATGCTGACTCATCACAACATTCTGAATAACGGATATTACATAGGTGAATGTCAGGATTTTACCGATAGGGATATCCTCGCCCTTGCTCCGCCGCTGTTTCACTGTTTTGGTACCGTTCTTGGGGTGCTCGCCATCCTTACCCATGGAGGGACATTGGTCATGATCGAAAAATTCGATCCCCTGATTACCATGGCATCGGTACAGAAGGAGAAGTGTACGGCCCTGTACGGAGTTCCGACGATGTTCATCGCAGAGCTGAATCATCCCATGTTTGACATGTTTGACTTCAGCAGTCTGAGAACAGGAATCATGGCAGGTTCCCCCTGTCCCATGGAAACCATGAAACAGGTTGTTGAAAAGATGAATATGAGTGAAGTTACCATTGCATACGGACTTACCGAAGCCTCGCCGGTTATGACTCAAACCAGGACCAACGACCCTCTCGAAAAGAGGGTATCTACGGTAGGACAGGAACTTCCGGGAATCGAAGTGGCTGTATTTGATCCGGAAACCGGAATAGAATGCGGGGTAGAAGAACAGGGAGAGCTCTGCTGCCGGGGATACAATGTAATGAAAGGATACTACAAGATGCCCGACGAGACAGCTGCCTGTATTGACAAAGAGGGTTGGCTTCATTCCGGAGATCTTGGTGTCAAGGATGCAGACGGTTACTTCAGGGTAACAGGAAGGATTAAAGACATGATCATCCGCGGGGGGGAGAACATCTACCCCAGGGAGATTGAAGAGTTCCTTTACTCAATGCCAGAGATACTGGATGTGCAGGTAGCAGGTGTGCCAGATGAAAAATTCGGTGAACTGGTAGGAGCGTTTATTAAACTTCAGGCGAATGCTGCCATTACCGAAGAAGATGTAAAAGATTTCTGCCGGGGGAAGATTGCACGGCACAAAATCCCTTCTTATGTGTTCTTTGTTGACTCATACCCTCTGACTGCCAGCGGGAAGATTCAGAAGTACAAACTGGGTGAAATAGCATTAAAATTATTGGGGAGGAACTAAAAATCTTCCAGATCGGGATGTACACCATTAGAGAAATCAGAAAAGAAATAAACATACATCCCGGTTTTCTTCACCCTGATCTCCGCATGTCCCTTTTGAACCAGCTTTTCCAGAGCGTTTTTCGCCTCATCGAGGTCAACGCCTCCCTCCAGGGCTACAGCCGATGGAGTTACGACACCGTTATTCTTTTTTGCTGTTTTGAGAATAACCGACTCTATGGTTTCTTTTTTCCCCCGAAACCCGGAATATTCAGGTACTTCATCATCCCAGACGGCATTACGGTACCCAAGCCGTAGATTCGCCTCCCTGACCTGCAGGGAAAGGGTGACCAAATCATACAGAGATCCAATGCCTGCCAACCCTCCGGTAAACATGTAAAGCAGCCCTGTCCCGAACTTCCCAAGATAAAACCGGTGAAACCCAAGGGCTCCAAATCCCGATACCAGCCAAAGCAGGTATGCTACTCCTGTTGAATACAAAATAATAACTCCCCTTTAAATATACTCATCTTTTCTTCCCGTGAACAGGATAGATCCTCGTAATTCCAGTTCCCGTAGATAATCCAGAAAATCTTTCATAGTTTTATCCACTTCAGAACGCAGCATGGGGCCTAGTGCATCCTCCTCCATGGTTATGAACTCGATTCTCCTTGAGGAAAGATTCCCAAAAATCTTTTCTCTGAACTTTTCGTTCTGTCCTTTTAAAAGTACAGCAATCTCTTTATCACTGTAATCCCTGAGCACCTTTTGAAGGTCCTTATCCCTGAGCTCCAGTACCGAATCTACCGTAAAAAGTTTTTCTTTAACCTCTTTGGAGATATCCTCGTTCACATCAGCAAGTTCGGAAAGGATCCTCCCCTCATCGGAAAGATTCATATTCTTAAGAATAGCTGCGAGTACACTGCTGCCGTCTATCTCCTCAGTAACCACCTTTCCCTGGGTTCTGACCCTTTCAATAAGGGTGGTCTCAATTGCCCTTACAGCTTCCGGCGCCACTCTTCTCATTCCTGACATTCTCAGTACGATTTGTTTTTGTACATCAGGATGCAAGGCTTCAAGAATAACTGAAGCTTTAAGCGGATCCAGGTATGAAAATATTATAGCCAGCACCGCAGCGGATTCTTTCCTTAAAATCATGATAAGCTGATCGTTCTCCAGATCCTCCAGAAAGGCAAAAGGTTTTTCCCCTCCGAAAGGGAGTACCTTATTAAAAACTTCCAGCCCCTTATCCTCTCCAAGGGCATAACAGACCAGTTCTCTCGCTGCTTCAACGCCTCCGTTTGTGATATGAGGTGTTTTCGGCTTAAGATAACCGAACTCCTCAAGGATCTTTACTGATTCATCTTTTGGGATTCTTTTGATCGTTGCAATTTCTCTGGTTATTGCGTTTATTTCATCTTCAGAAAAGTGTTTTAGGACCTCCGCAGCTTCCTTTTTCCCCAGCAGCAGGAGGAATTTCGCCGCTTTACGGTATCCTACATCTTTCTTTTCAGCAACTTCAGCAGATTTCTTGATAAACCCCTGCTCCTGCTCCTTTTCTTTATCTTCTTTGGGCGAAAGAGAGGCAAACTTATACGCTTTTACCGCCCTTGCATGTCTATCCATGGTTATATAATACTCCAGGAACCTTACCGGGGTCAATCTTAATACATCTTGACACCAATCTTTCCTTCCAGCACAATGGTGTTCAATGCCGAAGGATGAACACTTTACAAGAAACACAGCCGCAATCTCTGCCGTGGAACTGTTCTGGGGCATGGGCCTGCCGGTTGTCATTGAATCCACATTCCTTCAGCTGTTTTTAAAAAACCTTGGAGCAAGCAGTTTTCTGATAGGGCTGATTCCCACCCTGTTTTTTATTGGTATTTCCTTTTTCTCCCTCTTCTCCGGAATTCTTACAGGGCATTTAAAAAAGAAAAAAAAAGCTGTTCTGACTCTGCATCTTATAGCCTCCATGCCGATGCTTGTTTTCGGCATATTCCTGAATTTTTTTGGATTCGGTGATGATACCTTAAAGCTCTTCTTCATACTCTACGCCCTGTTCTCCGTCGGTATAGGACTGCTGCTTCCGGCATGGCAGAACTACATAACCGGAATCTATACAGAAAAAGAGATCCTCTCGGGACATTCGTTTATGTGGATTGCCCAAAGTGCAGGGAAATTTATAGGGGGTTTTATCATACTCAAAGTAGTAACCGCATACTCTTTTTCCTATCAGGGGTCTGCACTGATATTTACCATGGTGGGTATCCTTTTTATAGCAGGCAGTTTGTTTTTCTTCTTCACAAAAGAACTGCCCCAAAAGGAAGAATATCCCACTGCAAAACACAAATTCAAAGAGGATCTGAAAAGTGCCCTTCATAACCGGAATTTTCTTCTGCTTCTGGCCAGTGATCTGGAACTTTTTGCTCTGATTACCATACTCTCCTTTTATGCAAACTATGCTGTGACCCACTGTGGTATAGAAGCCGGTACAGCAGCAGGCGGATTTGTTATTCTCAACTATCTTGGGATGATTGCAATAAATGTACTCTACGGAAAGAGTCCGTCGATAAAACTTAAACACAAGTACATGGCAGGCAAGTTCATATCCCTTACCGCAGCACTTCTCCTGTGGTTCTTCTCGGGAAAAGGGATATTTTTTGCCGTAAGTTTTTTAATGGGAATGTCCAGGGGTGCCAGAAGCCTGGTCTATATGCCAACTATAAAAAAGATATCCGGAGCAGAAGATGCTACCAATTTTTTTGGTATTGCTCCGTTGCTTACCATGCCTTTGAGTACCGGGATCCCCCTGCTCTCGGGAGCTTTTCTGGACAGGTTTTCCTCCCTTGGGGCAGTTTCCTACAGATATCTTTTTCTTGCCCTTGGCGTGCTTATTACAGCCGGGATTCTGCTGCTTAAAAAGACAGAGTTCCCCGGCTGACCGGACGAATTATACAAGAAGATAACGACAACTTTTATCTATTGACTTTCGAGTGCTTTTCCCCTACGTTTTGTGTACAGGGGGACATTAATGAAGATACGGCAAAAAATTACTCTTACCATGCTATTCATAATCGTCGCATTGGGTGCATCTATATTCTTTATCACCCTTAAATTCTTTAAAACCCTAGAGCAGCAGGATTCAACTATTCTTTCAAATACCATCAATGACAACGTAGACTCTTTAAACACCGCAACTCACAACGCTTTAGACAGACAGGTAAACCTTATCAGTTTTAGAGCTCTTTCCATTGCTTCTCTCTTCAGCAGGGAAGAAGCGGTTGTACAGGCATATGAGACAGCCCTCACCGGTAACATAAACGATCCATATTCCCCCCAGTCACAAGCTGCCCGTGAAATGCTGAGAAAGGATTTTTCAACAATTATGGAGGGATACAGCAGAAGTACCCAGGGAAAGGTACTGAAGCTTCATTTTCATCTTCCAAACGGCCGGAGCCTGGCAAGGCTTTGGAGGGATGGCTACCAGACAAAAGTAGACGGCCAAAAAGTTGATATTTCAGATGATCTGAGTTCTTTTAGGAATACGGTAGTGCAGATAAATAAAAAACCCTACAAACCGATAACCGGTATAGAGATCGGACGGGGAGGTTTTGCAATCAGAGGCATTGCCCCTGTTACAGGAAACAATGGTGAGCACCTGGGTTCTGTTGAAGTTCTTTTTCCCTTTTCCGAGGTTTTTGAGAATATGTCAAACGATACAAAAACTTTCTTCGCCGCTTATATGCGTGCAGACTATCTTAAGGTAGCTACCTCATTGCAGGATCCGGCGGTCTACCCCACTATTGCAGACAGCTATGTGCTGACAGATGTTTCAGACCCGGATATTACAACCCCCCTTGTAACAAAAGAAATTCTGGATAAAGGTGTGGAAGGGCTTTATAGTACAGTAATAAGGAATTATTCATTAAATACCTTCCCGGTGATGGATTATAAAGGGAATCCCGTCGGGGTTATTGTTTTTGCCCGGAATATCACCTCATCCATCAACGCTCTCAACGACAGCTCAGAGATAATGAAGAAAAGTTTTAGATCATTTACCCTGCTTTTTCTACTGACCTTTGGTGCTCTGGCTTTAATCGGTGTGATTTTAAGTTTCTTTATTATAAAGTTAATTACTGTCCCACTAAATAAAATTGACCATAACCTCGCAGAGATAGCTTCCGGGGGAGGAGATCTTACAACAGAGATTGCTATCAGCAGCTCAGATGAAATCGGATCCCTGGCAAGTTCTTTTAATGCTTTTATTGGGACCCTCCGCACTATGGTCGTTTTGATTAAAAAGAGTGTAGCTTCAACGATTGAAGTAAAGGACGATCTGAACAATCAGGTTGACAATACTACTTCCGCTGTTATTGAAATCACCGCAAATATAGAAAGCACTATCAAGTCCATTGAACAGCTCAAAACAATAATAAACAATACCGCTGAAGGTACTCAGGGGATCCTAAACGAAGCAAAGGATCTTGATTCCCTGATACAGGATCAGACGGAGGCCATAGCAGATTCAAGCTCTGCAGTCAACCAGATGGTTGCTTCCATAAAGAATGTTGCATCCATAACTTCCGGGAAAAAGGAAACGACGGGAAAACTCCTCTCCAATACAGAAAAGGGAGAAGCTGTTATCGCATCAACCATAAAAGCTATTGGAGCGATTGAGGAGAACATTGAAAGTATCTCACAAATGGTGGGAATTATAAACAGCATTTCAGCACAGACAAACCTGCTTGCCATGAATGCTGCCATCGAAGCTGCGCACGCAGGAGAGGCAGGCAGCGGATTTTCTGTGGTTGCTGACGAAATACGTGTCCTTGCTGAAAACGCAGCTTTGAATGCTCATAATATAAAATCTGAAATAAAAACAATTATTGAGCGCATAAAAGAGGCAGTAAAGGAGGGCGACAAAACAACCCATAGTTTTTCCGAAATAAGCTCCGAGGTAAAAAGTGTTTACGATGCCTTCTCGGAAATTCTAACCACTACGGAAGAACTCGCCGAGGGAGGGACCCAGATCCTCAGATCAGTAGAAACCCTCAACAGCATCAGCAGCAGGGTAACGGGACGCTCGGGAGCTATTACGGCAACAGCTGGAGAACTTAAAGAAATAGTAACCCAGGTGGACAGAATATCTACCGAAGTTTCAGGTTCAATGGACGAAATTTCCACAGGAGCCCAGGAGATCGGCAAGGTGACAGAACGGCTGTCAGAGTCTGCCCGGCAGATATCCGATGAGGCAGCCCTTTTAAAGAATCAGACAGACAAGTTCAAGACCTAACTAATTTATTGGTAGTGCAGTACGTAGAGTCAAAGGATTTCTGCTGCCCGAAGGGAAGCGCATCCCTATAAAATCCTTTTATAATCCCCCACGAGGAGTCTGTATGGTTCTTCATCCTCCACTATTTCAGGGAACCTTCCGGGAGCAGTGTAAAATCTGTTATCATGGGCGTCATCATTAGTCATACTGACTTCTCCTGCTATTACCGGGCCACCGCCCTCCTCTGCATAAAATCTGTGATACATTCCTGTTCTGAGTGTTATACTTTCACCGGGAGTTAAAACAACCCTCCCTCCTGCAGAAATATTCTTCTTAATACCATCACACAAAAATGTCACATTGCTTTTACTGAACGCTTCATTACTGTCTGAATTATACAGTTCTATCACAAGATTTCCTCCCCCCCGATTAATAATATCTTCTGTCTTTTCCCAATGGAAATGGAAAGGAGTCTCCTGGTTTTCTTTCACAATCATAATTTTTTCTGCATAAGGTTTTACATCAAAATCTTTATTTCCATTTCGTAAAGTTACAAGAAGCAGACCAGTTTTTAAAAAATTACCGCTTCCAAAATCTGTCAGATCCCAACCCAAAAAACTACTAAATATATTTGTACAGGTTTCTTTATTTTTTTCCCAGTCCTCAACATTCCAGAATGCCCAGGGAGGAAGATAAAAATTATTTTCCCTGAAGATTATCTCAGCTTCCTTTATGTAGTTATTTATTTCACTTCTTTTCATTTATTCCTCCTTAAAGATTATACTTATCAATCTTACGGGCCAGAGTTTTACGGGTTATATCCAGATCCCTCGCTGTTTTACTCCTGTTATGATCATTGGAAGAAAGAACTCTGGCGATTAACTGTTTTTCGTAATGGGAAACAACCTCTTCAAGAAATTCTTTCAGCGGTTTTCCCTGACCAGATGCCTCAACCACATCAAACAAATCAGTCCCGCCGCTGTCCTGAAAACTCAAGGATGTAATCATATCCCCTTCACACAGCAGCACAGCCTGGTTTATCATATTCTGGAGTTCCCTTACATTTCCCGGCCAGTGATAGGATCGCAACCGGTCAAGCAGATAAGACTCAATCCCCTGAACGTTTTTATTGTATCTCCTGTTATATTGCTTCAAAAAGTGATCAGAAAGAAGCGGGATATCTTCAGTTCTTTCCCTCAAGGGCGGAAGATAGCAAGATATTACATTCAACCGGTAATACAGATCCTGACGGAATCTCCCCTTTTTAATCAGGTCTGTTATATTTCTGTTAGTAGCGGCTATTATCCTGACATCAACAAAAATCTTTTTAGTACCGCCAACCCGTTCAAAACTCCTCTCCTCAAGAACTCTGAGTAGTTTTGACTGCACATCGACCGACATATCACCAACTTCATCAAGAAAGAGAGTACCGTAATCTGCCAGCTCAAATTTACCAATTTTCTGCTCTACAGCTCCTGTAAAAGCCCCTCTCTCATGGCCAAACAATTCACTGAGAAGTAAACTATCCGAAAGAGCTGCACAGTTTATTCCTACAAAATTTGCCTCCCTTCGGTTACTTGTAAAATGAATATATCGTGCCAATACTTCTTTACCGACTCCGCTTTCACCTGTTATCAAAACTGTAGCAGCGATATTCTTTATTTTATCTGCTACCTTGATGACATCTTTAACCGCAGGGTTATCTGTAATGAAATCGTAAGAATACACCTTTTTAATAAGGGCCTTTTTAAGAAAACTATTCTCAGCCCTGAGAGTTTTTATCTCAAGATTTTTCCTGATTATGGTGAGCAGCTTGTTGTTATCGATTGGTTTCAGGATATAATCTGCTGCTCCTTCCTGCATGGCTGCAACGCTGTTTGGAATACTGCCGTGTCCGGTAACCATAAAAACGATTACTCCGGGGTCCCTCTTCTTTATTTCCTTAAGCAGCTCAATGCCGTCCTGCGGCCCTTTGAGTCTGATATCAAGGAGAGCAATATCTATCTTCTTCTTGCTGACAATTTCAACGGCATCTTTATAATTTTCAGAGGTAAAAACATCAAACCCCTCCCTGCCAAATAATTTTACAAGACCATACCGGATACCCTTCTCGTCATCAACGACAAGTATACTCTTCCTGTCCTTTAAAAGAGTTTTCATTTTAAATGCCCTCTATTTTTATTTGATACTCCGTTATCACTTTTAAAACCGGGATAGTCAGGATAACTGTTGTTCCGGAACCTTTGGCACTTTGTACATCTATTTCCCCTGAAAATTTATTGATTATACCATAAACTATGGAAAGTCCCAACCCGGTACCTTTCCCGTTTGGCTTTGTCGTAAAAAACGGATCAAAGATATACTGCATCGTTTCCTTATCCATTCCAGAGCCTGTATCTTTTATTTCAATAAGAATACCTTGGTTATTATGCTTGAGACTGGTTGTTATACTTATTTGCCCTCTCTCCTCAATAGCAAAGATGGAGTTCTGAATAAGATTTATAATAACCTGCTTTAGTTCGCTACTGCTTATAACTGCTAAAGGGAGCTTATCCTGAAAATTGGTGGTAATTCTTATCCTTTTATCTTTTTCAAGGCCGTAGTTAATTAACCTGACTACTTCGCGTATACTGCTGTTAACATCTGTTCCTTCATTACCTTTGGTTTCAGATGCCGAAAAATCCAGCAGCTCATTTACGATTTTAGCTATCCGCTTTGTCTCCTGCTCAATCCATACTAAAGCTGTACGTGTTTCTTCTTCGTTCTTTTCTGCAAGAAGGTTCTGAACATTCGTGAGTATTGAGCTTAATGGATTATTTATCTCATGGGATATTCCCGCAGAAAGGATACTTAGAGAGGAGAGCTTCTCAGCTTGAAAAATCTTCTCCTCCAGCTCGAACTTTTTACTCACATCATCTATCTCCAAAACACATTTACGGTCTTTGTTTGAATTCACTGCCCTGAGAGGGTAGAGTTTGATCTCAAATACAAGATTTCCTACCCGTCTGGTAGTTGATTTTGAATTTATCTCTCCACAAATAATTTCTTTAATACTGCCAAGTACTGACTGATCGATAATATCTAAATGCAAATCATCTATAAACTTTCCAAGAGTCTCCTGCTCTTCCAAATGAAAACATTCAAGAAAAAATCCATTTACCTTCTCGATTCCCAGTTCATTGCCAATTACCATAATTCCGGCTCTTAATGAATGAATAATCTTCTCGTTGTAGTCCTTGAGAAATGTTATTTCCTGAATATAACTCTCCATATCTTTTTTATTCTGATCCAGCTGGTTGGCCATTTCGTTGAATCCTTGAAAAAGCTTGCCTACTTCGCTCCTTGAACCATGAGCTATTTTGATTCTGTAATTCCCTTTACTGATATCTTCCATGGCTCTTATAAGAAGACTAATAGGCCGGGTTATTCTATCCGAAAGAAAGAAACTCAAAAGGATGGCAAAAAGACTCACTATCATAGACACAGTAAGGAGGGTTTTATTTATTCTTGTGACAATACGCTGATAGGGGTCATTTGAAATGAGCAACACCTGGATTAAATTATCTTCTCCACTATCCTGCTTAATCCTTCCTAAATTTCTGAATGCTATATTATAACTGTGCCCATCCTGAATACTGCTATAGATTGTCCTAAAGGGAATCCCATACTCAGTCATTGTTTTTATAGCCTCGGCATAAGCATCATTTCCAAAACTTGTGTCTCTGCTGTTAACCATGAATATCTTTGATTTGGCAGGAAGGGAGGTCTGTTTGTAAAAATCTGTATCAATCTTTTTAAGAATGAACAGCTCCAGTCCTTTAGAAGCATCTATCTCCAGAATTCCGGTCAAATAGATTCCGCCATTAATTTTCCTGAGCTCTATGTAAGGATGTTCTCTTTCCGCGTTTACCTCTCTTAGACTTCCATTACCAAGAGTTGTGTTTCCTATATCAAAGTATTCAAAAACTATTCTGTCATGAACTTTTAAAACTACAAAATCCATCCCCGATAGAAGGAGGATCTCTTCGGACCAATTTCTTAAATCATCTGTATTGTATAAATCAGGGAAACTTGCAGCTATTTTTTTAAATTCTTCATCCTTATTTACTTTAACGACCGTTTTCCACAGCCGTCTGACCCATGTGGTATAGCTTTCATATACAGCTTTTGAAGAATTCTCAAGTTCCAGCCTTGCATCGGCTTCATTGCTCCTTGTAACAATACCTTCAACAAGGAAAATTGTAAGGGTAGATTGAAAAATAACTACCGCGATAAAAAACAGTAACGCCCTGAAAAACAGCTTCATTCTTTTATCTTATCATTTTACCATTTCTGAGCCAACAATAAGGTTAACAACCTCTTCTGTACTAGTTTCAGCTTTAACCAGGTCACCAACTTTTTCTCCCCTTCGCATTACAACTATCCGGTCTGCAACTTCAAAAACATCATGCATCTGGTGACTAATCAGGATTACAGCAATACCATGGTCTTTCAGGGTATTCACCAGATCCAGCACCTGCTTTTGCTGCGCAACACCGAGAGCAGCAGTGGGTTCATCCATGATAAGGACTTTTGCATTCCAGTAGATAGATCGGGATATTGCTACAGCCTGCCTCTGCCCTCCGGAAAGAGTTCTTACATTGTTTCTTAATGAAGGAATATTTATATCCAGTTTTTTAAGTACTTTGGAAGCCTCCTCATGCATATAATCATGATCAAGCACAGGAACGAATCCCATAAATTTTTTGGTTTTTTCCCTGCCCAGGAAAATATTTGAATATACATTCAAATTTTCTGCAAGAGCAAGGTCTTGATAAATAGTCTCAATTCCAATTGCAAGAGCATCCATAGGAGAATTAATATCGGCTTCCTGTCCGTTAAAAAAAATTTTCCCTTCATCGGAGGGATACACACCCGAAATCATCTTGATCAGTGTCGATTTCCCTGCTCCATTATCTCCTAAAACAGCAACAACCTCTCCTGCATTCACGCCCAGGCTTACATTATCCACTGCTACAAGTCCACCAAATCTCTTTGTTATGTTTCTGGTTTCTATTAAATATCCCACTCATTTACTCCTTGTATGTTCGTTCGGGAAAAAACTGATCAACCAAAACTGCCGTTATCAGAATAATTCCCACAATTATATATTTATCAAATGTCGGAATACCCATTATGCGTAGGCCTGTCTCCAAAACAGCAATAATCAGCCCTCCAAGAATGGTTCTCCAAACAGTACCTTTACCCCCATACAAACTAGCGCCTCCAATAACAACGGCTGCAATCGAATCCAGCAACGAAGATGCCCCGGCATCTGCTTTTCCGGTTACATACTTAAGGGTATACAAAACCCCTGCAATAGTAGCAAGAAAAGATGCCAGCATATAAACTTTTATAATATGCCGATTTAAGTTAATCCCCGAACGGATTGCAGCATCCCTGTTACCCCCTATAGCATACGTATGCTGCCCAAACTTAGTCCTGTTCAGAATAAAGGCAAAAACTGCAATAAGAATAAACGCAATAACAACAACGTTTGGTAAAATTTCAACAACCTTTACTCTTCTTGCCACCTCTGGACGTGAGAAGAAGGAAAACCCAATACCTTTGGAATAGTAGAGAAAATATCCGTTTCCAATGGTATTTGCAAGTTGAGGAAGGTTCTTGGCCGCTTTCTCCGCTATTAACAGTTCTGAAACACCATGGCTGATTCCGAGCATAGAGAAAGTTGCGATAAACGGAGGGACATTCAGCTTGGAAATGAGCATACCGTTGACATAGCCAGGGAGCAGCCCTATTACCAAGGTCAGAAGAATACCCAGGGTGATACTTAAGCCCGGCCCCATTCCTGTTTTTGTAAAAGCAACTATAAGTTTTGCAGAAACGATTGTTGCCAATCCCATTACGTATCCAACAGAGAGATCAATACCGCCTGTTATTATTGCAAATAGCTCCGCTGTTCCTAAAAGGAATACAGCTGTTCCAAAAAAGAAGATTATCTGAAAAACATTTAACGACAAAAACCCTCTCGCCATAAAACTAAAAAATATAAGTTCTATAAAGAGAAATAATAGTGCCCATTGCCGGCCTATCTTAAGTAGTAAACCAGTCCTGGTGTGATTATTCAGATTCTGCATTATGTTAATTCTCCCTTTAAAATAAATCAGGAAACAATTCATCAATAACAATTGCAAGGATAAGAAGCAAGCCGACTGCAATAAACCTGTAAAAAGGTTCTACCCCTGAAATCAGAAGTCCGTTCTCCAACACAGCAATGAGAAGAACACCCACAACGGAAGCCAGTATACCTCCTTTTCCTCCCATAAGACTGGCACCTCCAATAACGACTGCCGCTACGGCAAAGAGCTCATACATCGCTCCAAAGGGTGTAAAATTTCCAATTCCTGTTTGAAAAATGTTAAAAATTCCAGCAATTCCAGCAATAAAGGATGAAAGTGTATAGATAATGATTAAGTGCTTTTTTACATTTATTCCGGATCGTATTGCTGCATCCTCGTTTCCCCCTATGGCATAGGTATGCTGTCCAAATTTTGTTTTTTTCAGCAAAAAATACAGGATAAAAAGGACAATGGCAAGGAAGAGGAATGAATTGGGAATAAGCCTGATGTAATCCCTTATATGTTCATTCCCCACCCCCTCGGGGAGGCCGAAAAAACTAAAACCTCCGCCGGGTTTATAATACAGTGTATAGCCGTTGCCAATCTTTGTAAGGCTGTCCGGCAGCTCTGCGACAGGAAAACCATTGGATATCTTCAAAGCTATCCCATTGGTAATTCCCCACATGCCGAGAGTAGCAATAAAGGGGGGAACCTTATATTTTGCTATCATTATCCCGCTGATAATCCCTGGAATAAGGGACAGTACAAGAGCAATGGAAATCCCGATAAAGATACTGAACCCTGCTGAATGATTCCCGCTGTTGTACAGTATCTGAATTATTTTCCCGGCTGTAACGGATGAAAGACCCATTACAAAACCGATCGAAAGATCAATACCGCTGGTTATTATTACAAATGTTTCTGCACTGGCCATAAGAATGGCTATTACGGAAAGATGAACAATGTTCTGAAAATTCATGACACTTAAAAAACCGCGTCCGGTTATACTGAATAAAATCAGAAAAAACAAAAGGAAAAAGAATGCCCAGTTTTTGGCAACCACCCTTAGTGTTTTTGATCTTTCTATCGAAAGAGCTAAACTGCTATTCAAAATGGAACTCCCTATAACTATACAATAAACGATTATAATCTTTTAAAAAAGCGGGGAACTCAGGAAGTTCCCCGCCTTGAGACCTTAGAAGGCAATAAGTCCTATTTGTAGATGTACTGATCCATATCAGGGTCATTTACGTTTTCAGGTGTAAAATATTCAAACCCCGGAATAACCTTCTTGGGAACTTCTGCTCCGTCATGCAGATACTTATATCCCCATTCCACTGCAAGATATCCAATTTCATAGGGTTTCTGAGCAAGAACAAGATCAACCTGGCCCTTCTTGAGAGCATTGATCATATCGACAGTAGCATCCCAGGTAGCAAGCTTAACTGCGCCAATAAGTCCTGCATTTACAACAGCCTGGTAAGCACCCTGTGACGAATAAACGTTGGTTGCAAAGATACCCGCTATATCAGGATCTTTCTGCAATGCCGCAAGTGTCTGATCGGTAGCTTTCTGCTGAACATCCATGTTGTAATCAACACCTACAAGCTTTATATCCGGAAATTCCTTAATACCTTCCTTAAACCCTTTTACACGGCCCATTACAGATGAAACATCGGGATTAGTTGAGTTAACATAGACCTTTCCTTTCTTGCCAATCATCTCTGCAAGATGTTCAGCAATTTCCCGGCCCCCCTTTTCATTATCGGAACCTATGTAACTTAAAGGAAATGAATAGTCACTGTCTTTGGAATAATCACCATCGCCAAGGAACGTATCGACAGTAATAATCTCTATACCCTTGTCGTAGAGTTTTTTCAGGGGAGCTACAAGTGCATCAATAGCAGTCGGAGCAATAAGAATCATATCAACTCCACCCTGAGCTACAGTGGCTTCAAGAATTGGAACCTGAACCTCTGGTCCCCAGGATTTAGGATACTCTGCAACAATTACATTTACACCAAGTTCCTCAGCCTTTGCTCTTACCCCTTTTTCCATCATGTAGTAAAAAGGATCAGCTACTCCTGGCATAAAAAGCATTGTAATCTCATCTTTCCCCTTATCCTGCTGTCCATTAGCGAACAGATTGGCACTCATGCTGAAGATAACCAGCAGTACCATTAGAATCATCAAAGCTTTTTTCATATAAATCTCCTTATAAGTTTTTCTATTCTAAAGCAATATTCGTGCCATTCTTAATTAAATAGCATTACAGCAGTTACCTTATTTTCATGTTTTAAAAAACAGGATATGCGGGTACCCTAGTATCCGCCTACTGGATACCATAGTATCCAAATTTATACCGATATCACCATATTATGTAACCGGTTACACAATATATCATCCTTTAAACGCTAAAATATTGACTTAAATAAAGATCCGGACTACTATGAATAAACAACTTTGTTACCGGTTACATATGGTACACAGGAGCAGCCGTGAAAGATCCAGGAACTATAATGGCGGACTATCCCAAAACACACATTGCTGTTATCGGGGATATCTGCCTGGATACTTATTACTTTATAACAGATAAAAAGAGTGAAATCTCTGTCGAAACAGGTCTTAAAACCCGGTCCGTTTATGATTTCAAGCACAAAGCTGGTGGTGCGGGAAATGTTGCAGTCAACTTAAAAGTCCTTGGAGCAGGCAGGGTGGATATATACGGTGTTATCGGCAAAGACCCTTACGGGAACACCTTACAAGAACTCCTTGAAAATTCGGGGGTAAACTGTAATCACATCCGTGTCCAGGGGGAAGGCTGGAGCACCCATGTATATCACAAGATATACAAGGAAGGAAAGGAAGAACCGAGATATGACATAGGGAACTTCAACATAGCAGAATCAGATACAATCACAACACTAATCAAAGACCTTGAATCAGGCATAGAAGACTATCAGGCTGTTATAATTAACGAACAGATACCACAGGGCTATCACAACAAATTCTTTCAGGCTGCTTTGAACAGAATTATTGAGAAGTATGAAAACAAATGTATTTGGATTACCGATTCCCGCCATCTAAACGACAGGTACAATAGAACCATCCGCAAACTCAACATCCACGAAGCACTGGAGTTATACCGGGCCAGCAATGATTATGCACAGGAAAACCCTGATTATAACGAAGTAATTACATGGCTCTATTCCCGCTGGGGAAAGCCCGTAGTAGTAACCCTTGGCGAAGACGGAGCAATTGCCATAAATAACGAAGGGAAGCTTTACTCTACCCCTGGAATAAACATAATTGGCCAGACAGATACGGTGGGAGCCGGGGATGCTTTTCTTGCCGGTTTTGCTTTAACGTTAGCTTCAGGCAGAACAATGGAGGAAGCACTTCGAATAGGCAACCTCAGTGCTGCCGTTTCAGTAACAAAGCTTTTTGAGACCGGGCATCCAAAACCGGAAGAGATAATGAACCTCGGGGACTCTCCTGATTACAGATACAACCCCGAATTGGCAAATGATAAAAGAAAAGCTTTTTACCTTAATAACACTCAAATAGAACTAATAGACCGAGGCAAAAGAGCCTTTCCGAAGGTTGCAATCTTTGATCATGACGGAACGATCTCCACCTTAAGGCAGGGATGGGAGCCTGTTATGAAGGA
>JANTFL010000003.1 GCA_024763455.1 Sediminispirochaeta sp.
TTTGGCGACTTCGACATACAGGGCGCAAGCGGCAGTAAAACCAAGGCTGCAACCGGAGGACTTCTTGGGTTCGGTGGGAAACTCATAGGTTTCATGAATTACGGTCTCAATGCCCTCTTCCTGGGAGACAACTACGTTCCCTTCTACTTTGATTCAGCCTACGACCTGTACCGGGAAGCCAAATACGAAATGTATACCGGAGGGATTTCCATTCCCGGTTATTCCGGATGGCTCGCATCCCTGGGGTTCAGCTTTCTTGACGACAATATCAGTTTCACCACATCCCTTGATGGTGCTTTTAAAATAGATCCAAGTGTCGATTCGACCTACCCCCATTTGAAAGCATCATTTGTAGTGGGAGAAGATATACTCCCCGGGATATTCTTTGATGCCAGCTACGACAAACGGTACATTAAAAACTGGGGAGATCTCGTAAGCCCCGAAAATGCTGTTATCGGAGCTAATGTAAACTACAAGACCGGTCCGGCAGTGATAACACTTGGTTACGACCTTCGGTATGTGGCAAATCCCGAACCCGGTAATTCAAACTGGGAAACAACAGCTAAGCTATCCACTTCCATCAGCCTATTTTAAGGAGGGTATATGATGAAAAAGATTTTATTATTATTTTTAATTTTTGCGATCCCGTTTTTAGCTATTGCACAATCAGGCGGTCCGGTGGCACTGCTTGAATACTATGAAGACGATCTGGCACTGGAGATTACCGATATAGACGGCAACCCGGTTACCGATATCTACTATGGGATGGAGCTTCAGGAAGGCGACACCATCCGTACCAACGGCACTGTAGCAGAACTGAGACTAGATCCGAACGGTTCCATCATTAAACTGGCAAACGATACTGTCTTTACGATTGAGCAGCTTCAAAGGGATGCTTCCGGATCCAACGATTTCAAGCTTGCAGCAGGAAAGATTCATGCAATTGCAGCAAGATCAGGTATTGCAAACAGATATAATGTAAAGACCCAATCCGCAGTCTGCGGCGTACGGGGAACCGACTTTGGAGTTGTATCAATTCCCGGAAGCGAGGAAAAAGCCTTTGTAATTGACGGATTGGTTGACTATACCAAGCTTGGCACCAACGAAACGGTAAGCCTGGGGAAAGGTATGATAGCTGATGCTCTTTCTGATGTTTTTAAAGCAGTACAGGCATCTCAGGACCAGATAAACGAGTTGGTAAAGGATGTAGTATTTTCAAAACTTGATCCTGCCAAGGTTCCAGGACATGCACCAAAGGCAGAAACAACCTCCGGTGAAGACACCACTGCACAGGAGGCTCCTGCAGAACAGCAAGCAGGAGAACCAGCAAAACCAACAAAAGAAGATATTAAAAAACAAGCTCAAAACAATCTTTTTGCATCCGTTGCCAAATATCTCGGCCTGGAAATCGGAACAGTAACAATGGACGGACAGACCTGGTCAAAGGCAATTGTACAGCCGACATTCAACCTTGGGAAACTGAAACTTTCCCTTTACCTCCCGGTTATTTATTCAACCGATATGTTTGATCCAAACGACTGGTATCATCCTGAGGGAAATAACGAGTGGTCATTTGGAACAGACAGTTCCTTTGCAAGCAGCAACAAGGTTGATGAATGGACTGCACGTACAAAAGATTTTGTCAACGACCTCTTTCTTAAGATACGCTATGTAGAATGGGGCAAACAGAGAGATCCTTTCTTTTTCAAAGTCGGAAATCTCAACGACATGACCCTCGGTCATGGTTTAATAATGAAAAACTTTGCCAACGATGCTGATTTCCCGTCAATCAGACGGGTTGGTCTGGACCTTGGTATCGATGGCGGAAAGATTGGTTTTGAATCGGTTGTTAACGATCTTGCAGATCCTGAAATATTCGGCGGCCGTTTGTACTTCAGACCATTCTGGAAACTGGCACTTGGATTTTCCAGTGTTGTGGATATCAACCCCGAAAATGCAGATAAAATAGCCGACAGCACAAAATTTGTTACAACCGGAGCTGATCTTGATCTTCCTCTCATGGAAAACGATATTATGTCCTTTATCCTTTTCTCTGATATTGCAGGGATGATGCCCGTACAAAACGGACAATTGAACACCGATACCCTTTTTGATAAAACAACCAAAAGTTTTAGAAATTTCGGGTGGAACGCAGGCGTTTTCGGCAACATACTGTTTGTCGACTACAGCCTTGAATACCGGTATTTCGACGGAATATTTAAACCTGCCTTTTTTGATTCCAGTTATGAACGGTTACGGGGGATGTATGTTACTGACTTAAACACCTACCTTGCAGACCAGGATAATCCTGTGTACGACACAGTAACTATGGGTATCTATGGTGAAGCAGGGTTCGGTATCGAGGATATGTTCAGTGTAAAACTCGGCTATATGTGGCCATGGTCCAAGGATAAAAACTTTATGGATCTTGACGATGAACTCCTTGTAAAACTTGAAATACTTCCGGATACTATCCCTGTAATCGGAGTATACGGATCGGTAAGCTACTACCGGACAAAGTTTATCCCGACATTGCTTAAAGAAGGAACAGGTGCAGACTTAAGCCTTTTTGATGCAAATACCGTTCTGGCAGGGGAACTCGTGTATCCTGTTGCACCAACACTCAATCTTGCTGCAGTATTTTCAACAAGTGTTAAAACCGATGATTCCGGAAATATAGTGTATGTCAACAGCCGCCCGAAGGTTGTACCGTCCATAACCATCGAAACAAGACTTGGGTACTAAATTCTTTGAATGATAAAATAAAATCCCGGAGGATCCAAATCCTCCGGGATACTGTAGCGCTTAGAATCGCGGCCGGTGAAGTAATTGACCGGCCGTTTTCAGTCGTCAGGGAACTTATTGACAACGCTGTAGACTGCGGAGCGGGAACTATTGATCTCTATGTCGTTGGCGGCGGAATTGAACGGATAAGGGTCGTTGACAACGGTACAGGGATGAGTCTTGCAGATCTTGAAAAGTGTTATCTGCCTCATGCAACGAGTAAGATCAGCGAAATGGAAGACTTGGAGTCTCTAAAAACTCTGGGATTCAGAGGAGAAGCCCTTTCCAGCATTAGCGCATGCTCTCGTCTTGAAATTATTTCCAGTGAAACAGGAGCAGATGCCGGTCACCTTGTTGTCAGCAACGGGAAACTGCTTGATCTGTCACCCTGCAAAGGGAACAAAGGGACTATAGTTGATGTTTCCGGACTCTTTCACGCCATGCCGGCCCGTAAAAAATTTCTAAAAAGACCTTCATCTGAGGCAGCCGCATGCAAAAAAGTTTTTATAGACAAGGCGCTGCCCTTTAGTGAAATCAGCTTCAGGTATTTTCAGGATGGGGATATGAAACTGTTTTTCCCTGCCGCACCCCTTAAAGAAAGGGTGCTTAACGCCTATCCCGGAATACTAAATAAAGATCTTACCCGGGAAATGGAAAGCAGCAGCGAAGACTTTTCCATCCGGATTATTGCAGCAGACCCTTCGGTAAACAGAAAAGACCGGCGGTATATACACCTTTTTGTAAACAACAGAAGGATCAATGATTTCTCGCTGCTCCAGGCGGTTGAGTACGGGTTTTCCGAATTCCTCCCCGGCGGGACCTACCCGGTGGCTTTTGTCTTTATAGAAATAAAACCTTCCCTGGTTGATGTCAACATTCATCCTGCCAAGAAAGAGGTTAAGATTCACGGCTCCTCACAGCTGCATCATGCAATCGTTGTTTTAATAAAAAATTTTCTCGAAGGGTATACCTACAACTATTCATCGAGCAGAGAATCATCTCCGGCACAACGGGACTTTGCCCCTTTTTCCGATTTTAACGGAAAAAGAAAGTACCCTGCCGCCAAGGAATCCTCTTTCACTGAGAGAAAAACCGATTATCTGAAAGCCGTAGAACCGGTGGAGATTCCTGTTCTTGAAGAAATCCCCCCTTTTAGATACCTGGGACAGGTTTTCAATCTATTTCTTATTGTAGAAGCCGGTGAAACCATCTACTTTATTGATCAGCATGCTTCCCACGAAAAAATACTGTTTAACGAGCTTTTGGAAAGCAGTACTTCTGTTCAGGAGATGCTGGTCCCGCTTATCTTTTCCGTTGAGAAGGAAGTTTCAGTTGAACTGAGGAAATTCCATGACGATTTACAAACTATGGGTATTGTTCTGGAAGATCTTGATAATGGAAGATGGGCCCTAAAAGGTATCCCTGCCAGTTGTGTCGGCAGGGAGAATAGTATCGTAGATTTTCTAAAAACTCCAAAGGGTACCGTAAAGGATCTTAAAACAGCACTCTACGCTGATATGGCTTGTAAATCAGCAATCAAGGACGGGGAAGTTCTTGATCCGGTCACTGCAGTGGAACTTATAAAGCAAACCATGAAACTGCATAATGCCAGATGTCCCCATGGCCGTCCTGTATGGTTCCAGATATCAAGACCTGAACTATTCAGTCTGGTGGGAAGAACATAAAGTCTCCCTACAGAAGGCACAATCACAGAAGTGACTCTATTTCATCCTTTTTATCGTAATCGGGTTTCTTATCCAGAAGTGCTTTAAACAGCTCCTTCGCTTTATCCTGCTGTCCCTCTGCATAGAGAAGTTTACCCAGAGTATAATAGGCATCCCAGTAGGTACTATCGATCTTTATTAACTCACTAAGAACCGAAACAGCTTCGGTCTTCTCCCCTGTCTCGATATAGGCGAGTGCAAGGTTATACCTCATAAGGGTGGCATTCGGTTTTTTGTTTATTGCCTTCTTGAAATGGATAATACTGTCCTTGTAGAGTCCTGTATGAAGATAAACATTGCCGAGATTGTTGTTGATCTCCAGAGAGTCGGGATCCTTTTGATAAGCCTTGAGCAGATGATCCAAAGCTTTGTCGTATGCTCCCTGCTCATCATAGATCTTACCGAGATTTATACGGGGCTGTACATATCCGGGATCCCTGGCAGCGGATGCTTCGTAAGCTTTAATTGCAGATGCGGTACTGCCTAAATACTCACTCACCAACCCAAGGGTATACAGATACTCAGCTGAATCACTCTTGAGCTGGACCGCTTTTGAAGCATAAGGAAGTGCCTGGGAGTATTTTTCAAGGTTGATTTCTGTCAAAGCCATGTTGTGATTTGTAACCGGATCATCCGGGTCCAGATCCAGTGCTTTGAGAAAATATTTCTCCGCTTTGTTATAATCGCCTGTAAGCGCATACTGCGCAGCTAACGAGGCCTGATAAATTGCTTTGGAAGAATCAAGGCTGGCCGCTTTAAGGTAATTCTCAATGGCGCGTCTATTATCATGTGCCAACCGGCTCAACTCTCCCATTTGAAAAAACGGTATCGGGTTAGATGGGTTCAATTCTGCAGCACCTTTGAATGCTGCAAATGCTCCGGCATTGCTTCCCAGCCGTCTCTGGGTAAATCCAAGGTTCAAATAAGCTTTTTCGTGTTTGGGGTCTATATGGATACAGGCTTCAAATGATGCCCTGGCCTGATCATACTTTCTGGCCCGGTATTGTGCCTTCCCAAGCTCAAAAAGCAGCTCGGCGTTCTCCGGGTTGAGCTTTGCTGCAGTCCCGTATGCATCAATTGCATTGTCCCACTGGTTTTGTTTTGCATAAACCTTCCCCAGCGTTTCATAAGGAATCCAGAGATTTTTATCCTTTTCAATCGCTTTATTTGCATATTCAACAGCTTTATTTATATTTGACTGACTTTCATCATCCTCCCTGAAGTAGGATTCGCCGGTCTCAGCATACGCTTCCGCAGAATCGGGATCAAGCTTCAGAGCTTCATCAAAATACCCACGGGCCTGGATATGCTGTTCCTCATTCATCTTATTCCTGCCCTGCTCTATGAGCTCTTTAACCTTGGCTCTTTTTTCCTGTTCAGCTTTACTTAGATTCGCAAGACGCTCAGCCTCTTCCTTTTTCTTCCTTTCTGCTTCTTTCCGTGCTGCATCAAGTCTGGCCAGCTCTTCTTTTTTTCTTGATTCCTCTTCTTTTGAAACCTGCGTAACTGAAGTTTGCTCAATGGTAGTACCCAGCTCAGATATGGTTTTTGACAGATCGTCCTGGGCTTTTAACTGCTCCTCTGCTTTTGCTGCTTCCTCAGCTTTCTTTTTCCTGATTATTTCATCCCTCAAAGTCAGGGCTTTTTCGTTGCCAGCATCATCAATAAGCAGTTTGTTTATCAGTTCCAATGCCATTCCATATTCGCCATTATCCATGTATCCCCTTGCAAGAGTCAGGGTATTTGCTTCTCTCCTGGCCTGCCGTTTTTCAGCTGAAGACAGCCCTGCATAAATTCCCCCTCCGATCAGTGCCAGGGCCAGAACTGCAGCGGCTATTATTACAAGTTTCTTTTTATCCAAAACAACCCTCCCGAATACTTGTTTTATCAATCAACAATATCAAAATTATCTGAATACTGCTCTACATCCTCGCTTCCGGCAGATAGATTTGTTGTATCCTCAGAGGCGTTGTTAAGCGAATTAAGGACCCTGTCAAGAAGTTCCTGCTGCTTCTTCTCCTCTGCCAGCCGCTTTCTTTCTTCTTCCAGCTTCTGTTTGGCTATCTCATCAATCTTGTTTCCAAGAAGAGCGATTACCTTTTCAATACGATCTTTTTGATAGGCATCTGGTTCAAGGGACAGATACAGTTTATAGTCATCAAGCGCCTTGTCGTACTCCTCTAATCGTAGATATTCATTGGCTCTATTCCGCAGGGCAGTCGTGTTGGAGCCGTCTATTGCCAGAGCTTTGGAGTAGTATGCTACAGCCTCTGTACTCTCTTTTTTCCTGACATAGTTGTTACCGATGTTTACGAGGAACATTCCCCGGTCCGCACCTTTCTTATCCATTCCCCGCTGCAGTGCTTCTATTGCTTTATCATAGAACCCAAGCTGCTCATAGGCAACTCCAAGGTATAAATATGCTTTAAAATCAACATTTTCACCAGCTATGGCAGCCTCGAGCACACTCACCGCCTCTTCCGGCTGATTATTTATGAAATAGTCTTCGCCCTTTTTAAAAAGGCTCTCTTCAGAAAATACGGAAGAGACTGACAGTATAAAAAAAAGCACTAAAACAACAAATCTATTGTACACTCTGATACAAACACCTCCTAAAAAGGTTTGACAGTAATTGATTTTCTCATTAATCTTTAGTTAGGAGAAGTGTATGCCCCTACTAATTGTTCTCATTTTAATCGTCGGCATTGTGCTGGGACTTATAACTGTTTTCATTTATAAAACAATATTAAATCCCGGCAAGTTATCTACTGTAGATCTTTTACTGAAGCAGGGGAAAATTGCAGCCGCAACTAAACTTGCCAAACAGATCATTTCCAAAGATTCCCGTAATGCAGAGGCTCATTTCCTTCTGGGATTGGCATATATTGCTGACAACAAACCTGAGCTTGCCCTGGTGGAGATGAAAACAGTAAACAATATCGGCAATTTCGGAGGATTCTGTCCCGAAGCGACATTCAGATCTAAAATGGGGGAACTCTATGAAACCTTTGACCAGCCTGATGAGGCGCTGAAGGAGTATCTTCTTCTAATACGGCAGCAGCCTGCAGAGGCAGAGCACTATCTCAAGGCGGGGAATCTTTTTGAGAAAAGAAACAAAGCTGCAAAGGCTGTTCAATACTACCGCAAGGCGATTCAGCTCAACCCCCGCCTGGGGCAGGCTCATTTTAAACTCGGGTATATCCTGTACCGGGGGAAAAAACATCTTGAAGCCAAGGAAGAGTTCGAAAAAACAATACAATATGAACCGGGGAATTATGCAGCCCATTTCTATCTTGCTAAAATACTTAAAGACGGACATGAATATATTCCTGCCCTTCTCTCCTTCGAAAAGGCAACGAGAGACCCTGAATTAAAGGTTAAAGCGCTTGTAGAACGGGGAAGCTGTTACCTTCAAATGAAGAGCTTTGACAAAGCTATAGTAGAGCTGGAAAGGGCAATCAAACTTTCAACAAACCCTGCTTCTCTGGAGACTCTTTACGCCAGGTACTTTCTTGCAGTCTGTCACGAGCAGGAAAGGAACATCGAAAAAGCTATTGAACAATGGGAGATTATTTACAGCAAAAAACCCGGGTTCAGGGATGTAGCGGAAAAACTCAGCCAGTACCAGGAAATGAGAACTGATGACCGGGTTAAGGATTATCTTACCGCTGCTGAGGATGATTTTCAGGAGATTTGTAAAGCAATTACGGAATCCCAGAAATTAGCAGCTACAGATGTAAGCTCTATAAGGAACGGATGCCAAATTATCGCTGTAGAGGACAGTTCAAAATGGAGGGGAACCAGAAAGATGCCCAAACTGATGTGGTTTTTACGGGTTCCGGAGATTATAAACGAATCAACCGTCCGGTCTCTTCATGAAAAGATGAAAGCCCTGAGCGTTACAAGAGGGTATCTCATAGTAAGCTCCACCTTCGCCAGGAAAGCAATTGAGTATGCCGAGAGCAGACCGATTGATCTTATCAATAAAGACAAACTTCAGGAGATACTTAAAACAACAAACTTTCCCGACTTTTCCAAACTTCACCCCAAAAAGGGGAGAAAACCCTGAAAATCCTCTGTATTGCTGATCATATCGATCCATTAGTGTATTCTGCAGGAATCAAGGAAAGATTCAAGGATATAGACCTGATAATAAGTGCAGGGGATCTCGATTTAAGCTATTATGGATATATTGTCAGTTCTCTCAATAAACGCCTGTTTTTCGTTTTCGGAAACCATAACCTGAAGGAAATATACCACTTCAGGAAAGAGTATGCCAGCGATACTGAAGGACGAGTTCCATTAGGAATATTACAGCGGACCTATGGGTCAACCTATATCGGGGGCCGCGTCGTAAAGGAAAAGGGTCTTCTCATCGCCGGTCTCGGTGGAAGTTATTCCTACAATAATGGAATGAATCAATACTCCGAGTTCCAAATGACACTGAAAATTCTGACTCTGCTTCCTTCGCTGATAATAAACAGAATCTTCAGGAAGAGATGGCTGGATATACTGGTAACCCATGCTCCGGTACGGGGGATAAACGATGGTGAAGATTTGTGCCACCGAGGATTCAAGGTATTCAGGTTGTTCCTCAGGCTCTTTAAACCTATGTATCATCTCCACGGACATGTTCATTTGTACGACATGAATACCAAGCGGGAAACACAGTTCGGTGAAACAACGATTATAAATATTTACGAAAGCTATATTTTGGAGGTGAATCTGGAAGATGTCAAACAACACCTATATAAATCAAAAAGCAAGTGACGATTTTAATAAGGCCAAGTCAAAAGCTACACTGCATACGATACTTAACGCACTAACTCCTGAAAAGCAAAGGCTCCTTTCGCTGGAGGATGTCAAGAAACTCATTAAACCGAAAACTGAGACATACCTGGGGATGAAAACGGTTCCTGTAAACCTGGTTGTCGGAAGCGAAGGAAGATATAAGGATTTTACAAAAGCATTCCTCCCGAAAAAAGAGTTCAGCAGGTCAAGATGGGAAAATGTTGATAAAGCACACCTTCAATCAATAATTCTTCCTCCAATAAAACTTTACGAAATTGGGGGGGTATACTTTGTACGTGACGGAAACCACAGAGTTTCGGTGGCAAAGGCCCAGGGAGTTATGGATATTGATGCGGAAGTTATCCGCCTTGATACTGAAATAGACATTAAGCCTGGAATTTCTACTGAAGAATTGAAGAAGAAAGTTATTGAATACGAGAAAAACAGGATTTTTAAACAAACTGACTTAGGGAAAGTTATCAGCCCGGACTCCATATCTTTTACAGCAACAGGTCGGTTTGTGGAGATGCTCAGACATATTCAAGGACATAAATATTTCCTGAATGAAGATAAAGGAGAAGAGATCCCCTTTCTCGATGCTGCCCGGTCCTGGTATGAGAACCTGTATCTCCCTATTGTAAAGATAGTCAATGAAGAAAATATACTTTCCCGATTCCCGGGAAGAACAGAGGGAGACCTGTATTTATGGATTGTGAAACACTGGGATCAGCTAAAAAAACACTATGGCGATAGTTTTTCCCTCCGCAGTGCTGCTTTGGATTATTCTGTCAGATTCGGCGTAGAAAAAAAATCTTTCTTTAAAAGACTTTATACATTCTTAAGGGACAGAAACCGTTAACTGATATCCGCAGCTTTCAGTTGTATCGTAACTGTACAGTGTTATAGAACTCAACGGGTCCTTAATATCCTTTGTAACAAGTTCCATAGCCGTTACTCCCGGTGTTATTGTAATTATCTTTACGACTGATCCTTCAGCATTCTTGAGATAAAGATAGTTCTCCCGGTATGAAGAGGTAACAGCAACCTCTGTACTGGTCACGGACAAGGAGGGAAGCTTTTTTTTGTTCGTACAGGCCGGAATATAAATCTCTTTGGTATTCCTCCCGCCCCCTTTATCGACTGCAATAATTCGATAGTTCCCTTCAGGAGGCTGTACACCTCCCGGTGTCTTCAAACCGTTGGAACCTATCCACAACCGTGTATCAATAGTTTTCGTGTTCCATTCCTGATCGGTAAGCTTCCAGAATATTTCATCCGTATCGCTTATCAGGTATATGGACTCAATATCTCCCTCCCCGTCCTCGTCATACAGGTTAACAAACAGAGAAAGTTTCTCAAAAAAAGCAGTATTTCCCTGGACACGGTAGATCTTCTGCCAGCTCACTCCCTGAATTTCAGGAGGGGCGCCTGAGCAGGACTGGGAAAAAATGATAAAAACCGTAATAAGTAGGTATCCTGCTATTTTCTGCATCTCTGCTGCCTGTGGGGTATTCTAAACCGCTTTTTTTATTTGATTCTCAAAACTGATTACCGGGTTTGCGTAGGATTCCAGAACAATAGTTTTTACATCCTCCGGAAGTTTTTTATACCGTTTTAAAAACTTGATCGCTTCTGCTTTATCATACCTGTTACTGTATTTCCCGGTTCTTGACACAGTATCGTAAGCGATGTAGTTTGACTTCCACAACCTGTATCCGGTCTGAATCTTGCTGTCTATGGCCTCTGCAACTTCCTGCACCGTTTTAAATTCGCCTTCCAGAGGATTTGTAAACGAAAAATGGACATTTCCCTTATACCCTTTCATCCCGGCGGTCATATGAACCAGATCTTCGAACTTTCTCTTTATATGATTCCCGTACACCCTTTTTCGGTACAACGCCCATCCCTTGACCTTGTCGGTGGGATCAAACTCATAGGAGATGGAAACAGGGACAATCTTAACATACTTTACAAACTCGGTAAGTGACATCTCTTTTCTTTTGGCAAGATACAGCATTTTAATCACAGCCGGATTGGTGGTGTCGATACCGTCCTTTGCCCGTCCCTCCCTTTGAGCCACCCATACAGGTAAATGAGACTCAACAAGGCGGTTTATATACTCTGAAAGTTTCAAAGATTCTTTAACCTGATCCCGCATCGACAGATCCCGTTTCACAATAAAACCATTACTGATTCTTATCAAATCGGCAACTACATCGTTCATCATCAAGTTACTGCCGAAGGCTATGTGCGGGATAGTGAATCCGTTCTTATGAAGTACATGAATCATAAGTGCAGGGTCAAGAACTATATCCCGATGGTTTGATATAAATACATAACTCTCACCCGGATCCAGATAATCAAGCCCTGTATGTGAAATACTCTTTGTTGTATTTTTAATAAGATATTTCACCGCCATACCAAGGGCAATCTTTGTTTTAAAATCCTCGGTCGTTTTAATTCCGATAAAATGGAACTTGATTAAAAGATTAAAAAGGAAATCAACTGTCGATTTCAAAGAATCCGGAACCTCCGGAAAGAAAACTGACCGTATCCCTGAGGCAAGCCATTTATTACTGGTAATCTTTTTTAGTACCGGCCTGAGTTCTGCATCGGTATACGGGCGGATATCATCAAAGTCCATCATGAGATTCCGACAAGAGCCTTTACATACTGAGATCTCTCGTAGCTTTCGGGATGTTCACTGCTGCTTTGGGATAGCTTTCCTCTGAATGCATCAATTGTTTCGAAACCTTTCCCGTCCATCCAGTTCGAGAGATAGTCCCTGATTTCGGTAAGGGTATCAATTCCTTCATTCATCAGCACTGAACACAACTGGACACTTTTAGCTCCGGCAAGAAGCTGTTTTACCACCGCATCCCCGTTATGGATTCCTGTAGCTGCTGAAATATCAGCATCAACTTCCCCTGACATAAGGGCTACCCACTGCAGTGAAAGAGCCATCTCGACGGGATTGCTCAGGATTGGAGAGGGCTTTAATTTCATCGTTTTCGTATCAATATCTATTTTATAAAATCTGTTAAAAAGAACCAGCCCGTCAGCACCTTCCCGGCTGAGTTGTTTGATAAATTTTCCCATGGCTGAAAAGTGGTAACCGATTTTCATTGCTACAGGAATCTTTACATGATTCTTTACTTTTTTAAGAATATCGAAGTATGCTTTCTCAATTGTTTCCCCATCGGTGTCCGGGTTTGATGGGAGAATAAAAACATTCAACTCCAGGGCATCCGCCCCGACATTCTGGAACCTTTCTGCATACTCTATCCAGTTTCCCGAAGAGACACAGTTTATGCTTGGGATAACGGGCATTGAAACACTTTTTTTGGCTTTCTCTACCAGAGTAAGATATTCATTTAGATAATAGTCTTTACCCGAAGAGGCAAACATATCATAAGCATCGGTGTAAGCATTGTAATCCAGACCGCCAACCATCCGTTCCGTATCAAAAGTAATCTGTTCCTCAAACAGGGATTTTAGGATTACCGCACCGGCACCGGCATCTTCACATCGTTTAACCCCATCAACACTTGATGTAAGGCTTGAACTTGCCACTATAACAGGATTTGAAAGATGTAAGCCCATATATGTAGTTGAAAGATCTGCCATACTCACTCCTCATATAAATAAAATACTCTATTTGTTATATCATAAATAAAAAAAAATGTGCAGATATTAATTAAAAAAGCCGGAGTTTTTTTTAACTCCGGCTTTGATCTCTACAGCTTTTTATTCACTGATCCATCTTAAAACAGGCTTCTTTGCTGCCTGAACTTCATCGATTCGTTTAACCGGTGTTAAAACTGGTGCAGCTTTCAGTTGTTCAGGATTATCCTTTGCCTTTTTATAGATTTCCAGCATAACGTCAGCAAAGTGGTCAAGGGTCTGTTTGGACTCTGTTTCTGTCGGCTCAATCATCATGGCCTCATGTACAATCAACGGAAAATAAATGGTCATGGGATGAATTCCCTTATCCAGCAATGCCTTTGCAACATCCAGAGCAGAAACACCGAACTCCTCTTTCATTGTTTCGGCTGAGAGGACAAACTCATGCATACAGGTATTGTCATAGGCAAGATGATAGGTAGCTTTAAGCCTTTCTTTTAAATAATTAGCATTAAGGACTGCCATCTCTGATGCTTTTTTAAGACCATCGCTTCCCATGGCAAGGATGTATGCATACGCCCGTACAATAACACCTATGTTACCGTAGAAACCGGAAATTCTTCCGATTGTATCAGGTTTACTGCAGTCAAGAACGTACGTGTCCCCCTCTTTTTTGACATCAGGAACAGGAAGGAAGGGAATAAGTTTGTCTCCCACAAGGACAGGTCCCGAACCAGGCCCACCGCCGCCGTGAGGAGTCGAGAAGGTTTTATGAAGGTTCAGGTGTATGACATCAAATCCCATATCTCCAGGACGCACCTTACCCATGATTGCATTCATGTTGGCTCCATCGTAATAAAGAAGCCCGCCGGCATCGTGAACCAGCTTAGCTATCTCTACGATATCCTTTTCAAACAGGCCGAGAGTATTCGGATTTGTGAGCATGATTCCTGCTACTTCATCGCTTAAATGTTCCTTCAGGCTCTCTACCGATACGAGTCCCCTTTCATCGGCCTGAACCTCTTCCACATCAAATCCTGAGATATGAGCTGAGGCAGGATTCGTACCATGTGCCGAAGTGGGTACGAGAACCTTGGTTCTTTTTGTATCGCCAGTTTTTTTAAAATATGCCTTAAACAGCTTCATTCCGGTATATTCACCATGAGCACCTGCAAAAGGCTGGAGAGTACCCCATTTCATTCCGGTTATCTCAGCGAGACTTTCTGTAGTCTTGTAGATAAGCTCCAGCATACCCTGTACGGTCTCTTCACTCTGGAGAGGATGAATATCTGCAAACTCAGGGAATGAGGCAACATCCTCGTTTATTTTTGGGTTGTACTTCATGGTACAGGATCCCAGAGGATAAAATCCAGCATCAACACCAAAACTTTTTGATGCAAGCTCAGTGTAATGACGGATGACATCTATCTCTGCTACCTGAGGGAGGGAAGCCGCTTTTTCTCTTTTTACCCCCCCGCTTATAAACTCACTGACAGGTTTGGCAGGTACATCCTGCTCCGGGAACCGGTACCCTACCCGTCCCTCTGAATACAGTTCAAATATCAGTTTATTACTCATTTAACTACCCTCTTTAAAAGATCAACAAGCCGGTCAATCTCTTCCTTCGACCGTTTCTCGGTAACAGCAATGGTTACGGCATCTTTCATTTCAGGATAGAACCTGCTTAACGGAACACCTCCGAAGATTCCCTCTTCCTCCAGCTTTTTCAGAACATCCCGGGCATCAGGTATTGTTACGGTAAACTCGTACAGAAAATCATTTTCCGCCAACGGATTGAAACCACACTCGCCTGTCAGTCTTTCATAAAGATAGTGAGCTTTTCCACTGCTGAGCTCCACTGCCTTTTTCAGCCCGGTCCATCCCACAGTAGAAAGATATACGGCACTGGCAAGTGCAGCAAGAGCCTGGTTGGAACATATGTTTGATGTCGCTCTTTCCCGCTTTATATGCTGTTCCCGGGCTTGAAGGGTTAGTACAAAAGCCCTCTCTCCATCTTTGTCAACAGTCTGTCCGACAATTCTGCCGGGAATTTTCCTCATCAGCTTGCTTGTTGCCGCCATATATCCGACCGTCGGACCGCCGAAATATTTATCAAGACCAAAAACCTGTGTATCTCCAATTGCAATGTCCGCTCCCCATTCAGCCTGGGATTTCAGTACTCCCAAAGACATGGGGTTTGATGAGATAATGAAAAGTGACTTGTTTTCGTGAACGGCATCTGCAAAACCTTCCAGATCTTCGACATATCCAAAAAAGTTCGGGGTCTGAACAAGAACAGCCGCCACAGATTCATCAAGATGTTTTTTTAGTTCATCCAGATCGGTAAGATAGTTTTTGGATTGTAGAACCTTGAATTTAACATCATTATCAGAAAAGAAGGTTTTTACCACTTCCAGGGTATGAGGATGTACCGTATCCGAAATTATTACGGTATCTGCTTTCTTCCGGGTATTAAGAGCCATTGTAATAGCTTCGCTGGCTGCTGTATGCCCGTCATACAGAGATGCGTTCGAAACATCCAACCCGGTAAGTTCACAAATATGGGTCTGGAATTCAAAGATTGACTGCAGTACACCCTGAGAGATCTCTCCCTGATATGGTGTGTATGCAGAATAGAAGGTTGGCTGCTTGATTACATGCTTAACCACCGAAGGGATAAGATGGTCGTAGGATCCACAGCCGAGAAAAGATACCCCCCTCTTGTTCTTCTGAGCAAGAGCACTCATCTTTTTGTAAACATCGTACTCTGAAATACCTTTGGGTAAATTCAGAGGTTCCTTTCTGTATATATCATCAGGGATATCAGCAAAGAGGTCATCGACAGAGTTTGCTCCGATAACCTCAAGCATTTCTTTGATATCCCCTTCCGTTTGAGGCAGGTAAGGGAACATAATTACTCCTATTTTTCCAAGAATTCTTTGTATGCGTCTGCATCCATAAGATCATCTAGTTCTGAAGGATCCGATAACTCTACTGCAAAAATATATGCCTCGTAGGGATCTTTGTTAATAAGTTCAGCTTCGTCTTCAAGGTCCTCATTTACCTCTACAATCTTACCTGAAACAGGAGAATTAACCGGAGCTGCCGCTTTTACCGATTCAATGCTGGTTGCTTCTTCATCTTTCTCCACTTCCATGTCCACTTCAGGCAGTTCAACATAGACAATATCTCCGAGTTCATGCTGAGCATGATCTGTAATACCTACATATCCAACAGAACCTTCAACACGTATCCACTCATGATCTTCTGTGTACTTTAAATCTCCAGGAATGTTCATCGCTTTCTCCTTTTAATAATGAAATTATGTATTTTTATAAAAAGGGGTTTTTACCAATTTTGCCTTTTTAAGCTTTCCATTGATAGCAACCTCTATTTCATCGCCTGTTTTAAGACCCAATCCCCGTTTTACCAATACCAAACCAAGAAATTTGTTCAGCATTGGAGACTTTGTTCCACTGGTTACAAAGCCTATTTCTTCGCCATTCAGATGAACAGTATATCCAGCCCGGGGTACTCCGCGGTCAACCATTTCGCAGCCTCTGAGGCTTCTGGGAATTCCATTCTCCTTTTGGGAAACGAGAGCATCTTTTCCGCAAAAATCATCTTTTTCAAGTTTGACAAAGTAGGAAAGATTTGCTTCTAGAGGAGAAATATCCTTTGTAAGTTCGTGGCCGTAGAGCGGCAGTTTTGACTCAAATCTTAAAGTATCCCGTGCACCAAGACCACAGGGAATAACTCCCCTGTCCCTGGTAGACTGATAAAGAGTATTCCAGACATCCGCTGCATCTTCATTGGCTATGTATATTTCAAAACCATCTTCACCGGTATAACCTGTCCGTGAAATAATGGCAGATTTACCTGCTATCTTAAGATCATCTCTGAAATGAAAAAACTTGATCTGTGCTGCTTCCGCTCCGACCAGTTCCTTCATATAATCGACAGCCTTGGGTCCCTGAAATGCGATCTGCGACATCTTTCCGGAAATATTTTCAAGATCAGGTTTTGAAGAAGATTTTTTTATCCACTCATTTTCTTCACTTATCCATTTGTAGTCTTTCTCTATATTGGAAGCGTTGACAACAAGAAGATACTTAACCCGGCTGTAGCGGTACACAAGAAGGTCATCGACAACACCGCCGTCAGGATAACACATAGGAGAATACATGCATTGATTGTCATGCATGGAAGCAACATCATTTGTAACCAGCCAATTGATAAACGTCTCTGCAGTTTCTCCTTCTACAGTAATTTCCCCCATATGGGAAACATCAAAAAGGCCCGCATTTTCTCTTACGGCCATATGTTCTCCGATAATTCCTGCTTCGAAATTAACGGGGAGCTCCCATCCACCGAAATCTATCAGTTTTACACCGTCATAGTCCTTGTAGACATCATATAAAACAGTTCTTTTCAGCATAGTTCCTCCTAAGTACATTGCATATTTTTTATATAGACGGGATACTATAATACATAGGGCACGTGTAAGTCTATTCCCTGATATACCACAAAGGTCTCAAAATCCTGAATTTTATCTACCTTTGCCAACTCCTCTGTAAAAAATTCGAGAAGCCCGAAGCCTTTTTCATCGTTAAGAAGGACATACATCAGGATGTCATACCTGCCGGTTACAACACTGACCGATACAACACCCCTGAGATTGTTAAGTTCATGTGCCTTTTTCTCAAGTTCAACGGTGCTAAGCTTGGCTGCAACGATAATTACCTGATGCCCGGGCAAGGACTGAGGATCAACAAGACCGGTAATCTGCAGCACCCCCTCTTCCATGAGTTTGTTAACCCTCGAGCGTACGGTATTTTCAGTAAGGGAAAGATCCTCGGCTATACTGCTGAAAGATTTCCTTCCGTCCTTGAGGTGTTTAATGATTGCAAGATTGGTCTCATCGATCTTCATAATACTATCCGTTCCTTGAAATAAAATCTTTCATAAAGTCAGACAAGGTCTGAACCATTTCAACAGGCATGGCGTTGTATATGGAAGCTCTGCATCCCCCGACACTCCTGTGCCCTTTAAGGAACATCATTCCTTCTTTTTCAGACTCTGCGATAAATTTCTTCTCGAGATCCTCACTGCCCAGTCTGAAGACAACATTCATGGTTGACCGGAAAGCAGGATCAACAGGGGAGGTATAAAATCCGCCGCTCTCATCAATAGTACGGTAAAGAATGGAAGACTTCTCATCGGCACGTCTCTGCATTTCTGCAACCCCGCCGTTCTTTTTAACCCACTCTAAAAAGAGTTTTACTACCCAGATGGAAAAAACCGGAGGAGTATTGTACATTGCATTCTTTGAAGCGTGAAGCTTAAAATTCAGATAAGCAGGAAGGTCCTCCGGGGATCTCTCCAACAGATCATCCCTGATAATCATAAACGCAGCACCCGCAGGTCCAAGATTTTTCTGAACACCGCCGTAAATCATGGCGAATTTTTCAACAGGGATCTTTCTGCTCATAATGTCACTCGACATATCGGCAATCAGAGGAACACTGCCTGTTTCCGGCCAGTTTTTCCACTGAAGCCCCCCTATTGTCTCATTGGATGTTATATGCAGATAGGCTGAATCTTTGGTCGGTTTTACAGAATATGGATCGGGAAGTGTTGTGTAGCCGCTGTCCTTACCGTCGAATACTACGTTTGTTTTCCCCAGTTTTTTTGCATCCGCAAGAGCCTTGTTTGCCCATGCACCGCTGACAGCATAGTCTGCACTTTTCCCGGCAGGAATAAAGTTCATGGGTATCATGGCAAAGGTCAGCGTAGCACCTCCCCCGAGGAAAAGCACCGAATATCCCTCAGGAACCTCAAGCAGATCTTTCATAAGATTTATTGCTTCGTTGTGCACATCATCATAGTACGTGTGCCGATGGCTCGCCTCTATAAGTGAAATACCATTACCCTTGTAATCAACAATATTTTCTTTGATCTCCTCAAGAACATCCAGAGGAATCATGCACGGTCCTGCAGAAAAATTAATTTTTCTCATTTCTTATTTACTCCCTTGTTAAATTCTTCAATGATTGCAAAAGCTTCATCCCCGATTCTCAGCAGGTTTTCGCCGCTGCTCGCCCCCAGATGCGGGGTCATAAGAGTGTTTTTGGCCTTTAGAATCGGATAATCAGGGGATGGAGGATCGGTAGGCCATACATCAACAGCATACGCTCTGAGACGTCCATCGTTGAGAGCAGCTGCGACATCTACAGCATGTATACACCCGCCTCTTCCGGTGTTAATCAGTACCGGTTTTTTTGAAAACGAATCTATCACATCTTTATTCATCATCCCTTCGGTTTCAGGGGTCAGGGGAAGGTGCATAGAAATATAGTCAGCATCCTTGACTGCTTCTTTTAAGGAGGGTTTCATTTCAGCAAGTTCACTTTTCTGCACATACTTATCGAAAGCAACTACCCTCATACCGAACGCAGCTGCCCTTTTAGCAACCTCTTTGGCAATATTACCTATCCCAACAAGGCACAGGGTCTTTCCATAAAGTTCAGTTCTCTTTAACTGTTTCTTTATCCACTCACCCTTTACCATACTGTTATGTGCTTCCACTATGCGGTTTGGAACTGCCAACATCAAGGAAAACGTAAGTTCAGCTACTGCAATTGATGAAGCTTTCGGAGTATTCCTTACCTGGATCCCCTTGGACTCAGCATACCCTTTATCAATATTGTCAATACCGACACCGCCTCTGATAATAAGCTTTAGATTCTTGGCTTTGTCGATATATTCCCTATCACACTTGGTTTTGCTTCTTACGAGAACAACATCAGCTTCAGGCAGTCTCGCCTTATCATCAGTCACCTCACCGAATACAGAAAGCCGATCGCTTAGACTCGGATCGAATGCATCTGAGATTAGAATTAACATAGTACCTCTCCTATTAGAATATATAACTTATCCTAAATCAGAGCGAGGTAAATGTCAATTATATAATAAAATATTAATATTTTCCGTAATGACAGGTATATACACCCCGGAGAAAATAAAAAGGACCGACAGCGAAATCGGTCCTCTTTCCTACAGAATGGCTATTTTAGTAATTCTTCATGGACTGAAGTTTTCTAACCTTCTTCATCTGTTTTCGTTTAAGAGCTTTGTTCTTTCTGTTTTTTATGGTGGAAGGTTTTTCGAAGTATTCTTTCTTTTTCCATTCTCTGATAATGCCTTCCTTTTCAACCATTCGCTTAAAGCGCTTGATCGCTTTTTCCAGCGGCTCTGTTTCATCAACTTTTACAAAAGCTATATGAATCACCCCCTTTCTGAATACTCAGCCGTATGAGGAAATCCTACCCTTAAAAAGGGACAAATGTCAAGAGACTATCCGCTTACGGACCTTTTAACATCCAGTAAGGTAAGCTGCAGATTTTCAGTGTTCTGGAAGTAGTTCCTCCCTAACCTGAAAACTACATCAACCCTGTCATCTTTTGAGAACTCTACCCCAACCTTCTCTGCTGCCTTCCAGTAGAGTCCCGGCCATTTGTATTTCCCCGAATCAAGGAGCATTTTTACGTGTTGTTGAGCACTCTTGCCGATAATATCGATGTTCAGGATTTTCATTCCCTTTGCAAGGAACTGAAGAGGAGGATTCCCCTCTCCGTATGGCTCAAACATTTCGACAATATCTATGAGGCCGGGCTCAATGTAGTTCAACGGCAGCTGTGCATCTATAAAAAGGGAAGCCTCTTTTTTCTCAGGCATATCCATTCTACGGACCTCATTTTTCAGGCTGAAAATAAATTTCTCCAGATTTTCCTCAACTAAACTGAATCCGGCCGCATAATCGTGCCCCCCGAAATCAATGAAGTATTCAGAAAATTTCTGCAGGAATTCCTTTACCTTGAAACCATTTGTACTCCGGATAGATCCAATCATGTTTTTGTCAATTGCAGTAACCACCAGAGCCGGAACTCCAAAGTAGGATACAAGACGGGAAGCGATTATCCCTGTTATCCCCCTTTTGATACTGCGGTCAACAACCACAACCATCTTGCCGTCTGTTTCATCAAGTCTCTTCTCAGCTCCTGCAAGGACACGGTCCCAAACAGATTCTCCAAGTTTTTTTCTGGCTTTGTTCATCCCGATTATCTCAACTGCCAGCTCCTGCCGTCTGCTTTCCGAATCTGTAATAAAAAGCTCTGCAGCCTTGGATGGTTCACCCATCCTCCCGGTGGCATTTATAACCGGGGTAATCTGCCAGCCAACATCAGTTGTGCTTATTCTTTTCCCCAACAGATTCTGCTGCATAAGGAGCGCATGGAGCCCTTTACGTTTGGTATTGTTAAGCAGCCTCATTCCGTTCTTTATCAGTATCCTGTTTTCGTCTCTCAGGGGCATCATATCGGCAATCGTGCCCAGGGCTGTCAGGTCAAGACTCTCTTCAAAGGTATTGGTCTTCTGCCTAAGCTCTATCTCCATGTACGTCTTGAACAAATTAAACAAAACGTCAATTTCTTCAAGAGTCTTGCCAGTAAAAAGTGCGGCTCTGCTCCTTTCCCTCATTTGAAGAAGGCTTTTTCCCTTCAGGGAGGTATACTCCTTCCAAAGGACCTCTGCAAGATCATAAAGGTGGATATCCGCGTCCGGACCAAACACCTTCCTGAGCATTGCAAGCTGAACATCTTTCTCATAGACAAAAATGTGCTTTCCCACAAGAAAAGTTCCCAGACGGGTCTGCTCTATCCGTACCAAACCAGGTACAATGTTTTCGGTAATTCTTTCAATCTCAATGAGATTTGTCAGTCTCACAGCATCAAGGATATAGGTATCGTTTCCAGGTCTTACGTTTAACAGAACGATCTCCTGTTTGTAGAAATCGGTCACAGCAAAGTTAAGCGCCCATATAACCTTTAACACAACCCCGCAGCCGGCCAGGTGTTCAAAGGGGTAGGAAGAATCTACCAGTTTGGGATTCACAATTGCAGCAGCAGAAGGCAGCACTTCTGAAGGAAGATGATGATCGATAACAATGGTATCTATCCCAAGATCTGCAGCATACTCAATCTCACTAACATTCGAAATTCCGCAATCAACAGTGATAATAAGACTGCCGTCTTCCCCGGCAAAAGAATCTATTACCGATTTTGTTACACCATAGGGCTCATCCCCCTCGGGAAGTGACCATCGGGCATCAATTCCAATCTCTTTTAATGCATTTTTAAGAAGTACAGTGGATGTTATTCCATCCACATCCCTGTCCCCGATAATAATTACTTTCTCCTCTTCCGAAGCCGCCTGCAGGATACGGTCGACTGCATCCTCCATCTCTTCAAAAAGAAAAGGGTTATGAAGATAGCGAAGATCGCTTTCAAGATAGAACAACAGGTCTTCCGGTTTTGTTACCCCCCTGCGGACAAGAATCGATGCAGCCAAGAGAGGGATGTTATACTTTTCCGCTATCTTTTTCACATGTTCCTTGTTTATCTCTTTTTTATTCCATTCCATTATAAATCCTTAAAACTTAAGCGAATTCAGTCTCACTTCGAGAAGGTTTTCAACCATTAAAAGAAGTACTCTCTTCACAGAAAGAAGCGATTTTTGATCCAGTCCAATACTCATCGATGATTCAAAATCCATCCCAAGAGTATGGGTAAGGTATTTTCTCATTCCTCCCGTAATCAGGGAGGAGGATCCAGCGCACCTGCCGCAGACAAAACTGCTGTCTTCTTCTCTTAAAAAGAGAGGCTCGGAATAATCAACCTCAGCCCCGCAGCTGCTGCAGCTGCCAAGATCCGGCTGATACCCGGAAAAGGCGAGAAAACGCCACAGAAACTGTATTACAACCAGATCGATTCTTCTGTAATCACAGGTATCAAGAACTGATAACGCATTTTTTACCTGGAGATACAGAGGGGACCACTCTCCCCCTCCGCCATAGGATTTTAATACAATCTCGGATAAAAGAGAAGCCCTGAAGAATCTTTCAAGATCTCCTCTTATACCGGTGTAAGTCCTTCTCTCCTCTGCATCTGCAACCTTGTAGCTCTTTTTTACCGGGTTGTAGTAAAACTGGATATACAGCAGGGAAAAAGGATCAGTAGCTCCGGAGAGCTTACTCTTCCCCTTATATCCGCCGTAAACGACAGCATCAACAAGTCCCAGGTCCGGGGTGATGCAGGAAACCCCTTTATGATAATCCCCGATTCTCCGTGTACGCAGTATAATTGCTTCGGATGTGATATTCCTGTTCATTTCGTATTATGATAATGTAAAAGAAAAAGAATGTGTACATACTGAATATTATTTATTATATTTATTTTACAATACAACAACATAAGAGAGAGAGAATACTATGCCGGAAAAACAGATAATACCTGTTGATCAGATCATGCCGAATAAACTGCTTATTATACCACTTGTAGGAAAACCCATTTTCCCGGGTATTTTTACACCTCTTATTATTGAATCAAAGCACGATATAAGTGTTGTAGAAAAAGCACTTTCCGTCGACGGAATGATAGGACTGCTCCTTGAAAAAGGAGATGAGGAGTCAGAAGGAGACCTGCCTGAGAAGGACAAACTCTACTCGGTAGGAACTGCTGCAAAGATAGTAAAAAAAATCAATCTCCCTGACGGCGGATTGAATATCTTCATATCAACCATAAAGAGGTTCAAAGTAAAAAAATTCCTTACCGACACAAATCCTCTGGTAGCGGCAGTTGAGTATCTTGAAGATGCAAACGATTCTTCTATGGAAGTAAAGGCATTGACAAGATCTCTATTGACACAGATGAAACAGCTTTCGGAGAATAATCCTCTTTTTTCAGAAGAGATGAGGCTTAATATGGTCAATATTGACCAGCCGGGGAAAATAGCTGACTTCATTACGTCGATACTGAATATTGAACGGGAAGTTCAGCAGAATATCCTCGAGATTCTTGATGTGCAGAAAAGAATGGAAGAGGTTCTTGTGCATATTACCAAAGAGCAGGAATTGCTAAAGATTCAAAAAAGAATCCAGAAGCAGATAAACGAAAAGATAGAAAAGAGCCAGCGGGAATACTTTTTAAGAGAAGAGCTCAAAGCAATTAAAAGTGAACTCGGGATGGAGGTCGATGCAAAGAGCAGTGAGTACAAACGGTTCAAGGATGCAATTGAAAAACTAAAGTTCGAGGGCGAGGTAAAGGAGCAGGTTGAAAAGGAACTTGAGAAGTTCTCACTTATGGATCCCAATGCATCGGAATTTGTAGTCACAAGAAACTATCTTGACACTATTGTTTCCCTCCCCTGGGAAGACCCTGCACCTGAGGATTTTGATATCGGGGAGGCAAAAAAGATTCTGGACAAGGATCACTACGGTCTTGAGGATGTCAAAGAAAGGATTCTGGAGTATCTTGCAGTAAGGAAGCTGAAAAAAGATAACAGAGGATCCATAATCTGCCTTGTGGGAGCTCCCGGTGTGGGCAAAACTTCAGTGGGCAAATCAATAGCAAGAGCCTTGAACAAGAAATTCTTCCGTTTCTCCGTTGGCGGTATGAGGGATGAAGCGGAGATAAAAGGGCACAGGCGGACGTATGTGGGCGCGATGCCCGGAAAGATTATTCAGGGGCTTAAAATTGTCAAAACCAGGAATCCTGTTTTTATGATTGATGAAATTGATAAAATGGGATCCTCCTATCAGGGAGATCCCTCCTCAGCGCTGCTGGAAGTACTTGATCCTGAACAGAATAACGCTTTTAGAGATCATTACCTGGATATACCCTTTGATGTCTCAAATATCCTGTTCATTGTGACAGCGAATACTCTGGATACTATCCCGAGGCCTCTTCTGGACAGGATGGAAGTGATCAGGCTCTCGGGGTATATAAAAGAGGAAAAAATCGCCATTGCTACCAAATATCTTATTCCCAAATCTCTATCCAGAACAGGATTGTTAAAAAAACATGTGAAATACTCAAAAGCAGCTCTGTCATATATTGCCGTTCATTACGCCAGGGAATCCGGAATGAGAAACTATGAAAAAGCTCTGGATAAAATACACCGGAAAATAGCAAAAAAGATGGTTCTCGGCGATATAAAACCCCCCGTGTCCATAAAACCTGAAAGCCTTCAGGATTACCTTGGCAAACCTGTATTCAGGGAGGACAATGTAAAATCTATTACCGGTCCCGGTATGATAACAGGACTCGCCTGGACAAACTTCGGAGGGGATACTCTCCTTATAGAAGCAGTTGCCATCCCCGGCAAGGGAGGCTTTAAACTGACCGGTCAGATGGGGGATGTAATGAAGGAATCTGCATCAATAGCATATTCATACATCCGTTCCATTGCCTCAGACTATGGAGTAAAACCCGATTACTTTGATTCTTGCACAATTCACCTCCATATCCCTGAAGGGGCAACCCCCAAAGACGGTCCATCTGCCGGAGCAGCCATGGCTGGAGCACTTCTGTCTCTGGCAATGGGCAAACAGGTTAAAAAGAATACAGCCATGACGGGAGAGTTGTCTCTGACGGGGAAAGTACTCCCCATTGGAGGTCTTAAAGAGAAGGTCATTGCCGCCCGTAGAAACGGAATAAAAAGGGTCCTGATCCCTGAAACAAACCTGCGTGATCTTGACGAAATACCGGATTATATTAAAAAGGGAATTAAATTCCATACCGTTTCAACAATGAAAGAGGTAATAGACCTTATTTTTTAAGGTATTATTAAAGAGGGGAAATAATGGAACTGCTCGCACCTGCCGGAAATTTGGAAAAATTGTACTACGCTTATGAATACGGTGCAGATGCCGCCTATATTGGCATTAAAAACTTTTCCCTCCGGGCAAAGGCTGATAACTTTTACGAGGATGAATGGGAGCAAATTCGCACAATAAAAGGTAATAAAAAACTCTTCGGAGCTCTGAACATCTATTTTCACAACAGGGATCTGAAGAACCTTGAGGAAAACATTGACTATTTTAAAATGTACCCCTTTGACGCTTTTATTATAAGTGATCTTGGAATTATTCCGCTTTTAAAAAAACATTTTCCCGATACTCCCCTGCATTTGAGTACCCAGGCTAACTGCCTTAATAAAGAATCCGCAAAAATGTACCGTGATCTCGGCTTTACCAGGATCATCCTCGGCCGGGAAACTCCCCTCGAAGAGATAAAAGAGATGCGTGATTATCTGCCGGATATTGAACTTGAAGCATTTGTTCACGGAGCAATGTGCATTGCATATTCCGGCAGATGTTTCTTGAGCAGATATATGTCAGACCGCAGTGCAAATCAGGGAGATTGTGCCCAGTCCTGCCGCTGGCAGTACAGGTACCTTGAAGAAAAACAGCGTCCCGGGGAATATATGCCTGTCATTGAGGGAGACGGTTTTACCACAGTACTGTCTTCGAAAGATATGTGTCTTATTGATTATCTCGACAAATTCTACGATGCCGGTGTTGATTCACTCAAGATAGAGGGGAGAATGAAGTCGATTTATTATACAGCAGTAGTAACCAGAGCATACAGAAAAATGATTGATGCTTTGGAAGGTAAAGCGGTAGAGAATCTCGAAGAATATAAGAAAGAGATCTATAAGGTAAGCCATAGGGAGTTCTCTACGGGATTTTATTTTGGAAAGGAAGAGATCGAACAATCAACCACTATCAGTTATGAGAGGCACTATGCCTTTCTCGGCTCCATTGGAGAACCTGTTTCTCCCGGTGAACACCGGCTAATAGTTAAAAACCAGATCCGAAAGGAGGACGCTATTGAGTATATAGGGCCGGATATCCTATACGAAAAAGATTCTGCTTTTAGTATCAGAGATGAGAACGGTATTGAAGTGGACAAGGCCGATCACGGTAAATTCTACACAATTAAGTCCGCAGTTCCTCTTAAAAAAGGTTACATTTTACGAAAACCAACCGCCGCTGCCCAGCCTGTTTTCGAAAAAGCACAGCAGCCGGTTGAAACATAAAAGGACAGCTCTGCCCTCAATAAAATAACCGCCTCTTTTTAGGAGGCGGTTTTTCTACGCTTAACGGCATTCTATAATTACTTTACAAACTTTTCCTTCATATAATCCAGATCCAGTTCAGGATAGAGAGGATACTTGTCCAAAAGACTCTTGACCCTTTTCCGTGCTTCCTGCGCAACTTCCGGAGCCAGATCGTATTTTGCTTTGCTCTTCTTCCCTGCGTTTTTACCGGTTTTGATCGTCGCCGATTCTGCGTTCTCGAGCAGCATTTTGATTATGGAGGCAATCTCCTTCATCTCTGCATCGCCCATTCCAAGGGTTGTTAGAGCTGCTGTTCCAAGCCTCAGCCCGCTGGTATACCAGGGGCCGTTAGGATCAAAGGGAAGTGCATTCCTGTTACAGGTAATACCGCACTCTCGCAAGAGGTTTTCTGCCTGACGTCCGTTAAGACCAAAGCTTCTTACATCAAGAAGGAAGAGATGATTATCAGTACCGCCGGTAGCAACTGTTATCCCTTCACTGCTGCAGTATCCGGCGAGAGCCTGTGAGTTTTTTACAATATCCTTTGCATATTCCTGGAATTCAGGTTTTGATGCTTCGGTAAGGGCGACAGCTTTTGCTGCAATAATATGGGGAAGCGGACCGCCCATAACCAATGGACATGCCTTATTTACGGAGTCTGCAAACTCATCCTTACAGAGGACAAGACCACTCCTCGGTCCCCGCAGTGTTTTATGGGTTGTTGTTGTAACCACATCTGCATAATGAACAGGATTGTATTCACCGGTCATCACTTTTCCGGCAACAAGCCCTGAAAAATGAGCCATGTCAACCATAAAAACAGCACCAACCTTATCAGCAATCTCCTTCATTCTCTTGAAGTTAATCAATCTGGGGTAGGCACTGTAGCCGGTAAGAAGAATCAGAGGTTTAATCTCCATGGCAAGCTTCTCTATTTCATCATAATCCAAAAGCCCGGTCTCTTTGTTAACACTGTAGGTATATGCATCAAACATCTTTGCAGAAACATTGAACCGGTACCCGTGGGTGAGATGTCCTCCAGAGTAGTAATCAAGTCCCAGAAGCTTCTGGTTTCCAAGAGCTTCACGTACTTTATCCCAGTCTTCCCTTGAAAGATGCGCAGGATTTAAATCACCAAGATCCTCGAGCATAGGACTTTCTATTCTTGTTGTAAGAATTGCCCAGTACGCAATAAGGTTTGCATCAGCACCGCTGTGAGGCTGAACAAAGGCATTTTCAGCACCGAATATTTTTTTTGCCATTTCAACAGCATAGGCTTCAATATCATCAACATTATCACAACCTGCATAGAATCTGTGATATGGATACCCTTCTGCATAGTTGTCTGTCAACAGATTTCCAGCCGCCAGCTGGGTGGCAAGAGAGGTAAAGTTCTCACTGGCAATTAGTTTCAGATTCGTTCTCTGATTCTCAAACTCTTTAACAATAGATGCCGCCGTTTCCTTTGAAACCTCCTGTACTTTCTCGAGAGCTGCGAGATATGCCAAAAATCCGGTATCAAGATCCTCTATTTTCCTTCCAGAAATGTACTCCAGGACTGCAGATTTGCTCATTATTTTCTCCTTTTTATTAGCTATACTTAAAAATAATATATCATATATTACCTATATAGCAACCCTTATTATTACTTACTTTGCAAGATCGTTCAAATATTTTTTAATTTTCCCGATTCTCTCCCCGAATTCCGCCAGTTTCCCTTTCTCCTTCTCCACAACATCTGCCGGAGCGTTAGACAAAAACTTGCTGTTGTTCAATTTTTTCTCAGTTGTTCCGTACAGTTTTGTTACTTTGATAAGCTCTTTGTTAAGTTTTTCTATCTCTCTGGGAAGATCAACCACATCCCTGATATAGGCAAAAGCCTCAAAACCGCTGCCTGCTGCAGGAATACTCCCTTCGATCTCCGGTTTCTCATATCCGATTTTACATTCCGATGCACCGGTAAGCGTTTTAATCAGATCATAAAATTCTTCAAAGAAAGCTGCCCCCTTAAAATTATCCTCCATCACTACCGTAACAGGGATCTTCTTGTCCGGGGGAATGGTAAACTCACTTCTTAGGGTTCGTATACTCTTGATCAAACTCTGTACCAGGGCAAATCCCTCTTCTATCTCTGTGTTTTTACGATCATCTCTTTCTACAGGATAAGGAGCCTGAATTATTGCTCCGGATGTATTCGGAAGCTTCTGATAAATCTCTTCTGTAATAAAGGAGAGGAAGGGATGCAGCAGCCGCATGGATTCCTCCAGGACACCGATCAGCAGCGTAATAGCCCTGTCTGCGCGGTCCTGATCTTTGCTATAGAGATCCAGCTTTGATGCTTCGAGATACCAGTCGCACAGATCATTCCAAAAGAAATCGTACACTGCCTGAGCTGCATCGTTGAACCGGTAACCTTCTATTGCCCGTTTAACCGCGCCAGCAGCGTTATTAAGCCTGGAATAAACCCATTTGTCGATAGTATTATGTTTGATACTCTCTTCAGAAATAAAGCTTTTTCCATCGAGATTCATCAGAATAAACCGTGTCGCATTCCATACTTTATTGGCAAACTTGGACCCCAGTTTAAACGAATCATTGTCAATCAGGATATCCTGTCCCTGAGCTGCAAGATAAACCAGGGTGAATTTCATCGAGTCAGCTCCGTATTCTTCTACTATCTCAAGTGGATCCAGCCCGTTGCCCAGGGACTTGGACATCTTCCGCCCCTTTTTATCACGGACAAGTCCTGTTATGTAGATATCCCTGAAAGGAGCCTGTCCGAGGAATTCTTCACTCGCCATAATCATTCTGGCAACCCAGAAAAATATTATATCGTACCCGGTAACCAGGGTGGATGTCGGGAAAAACTTGTCCAGATCCGGAGTTTTATCCGGCCAGCCCAGGGTAGAAAAGGGCCATAGCCATGACGAGAACCAGGTATCCAGAACATCTTCATCCTGCCGTATGTTTTTGCTCCCACAGGAGGAACATGCGTCAGGGTCCTCTCTTGACACCATCATCTCCCCGCACTCTTCACAGTACCATACCGGAATCCGGTGTCCCCACCATAGCTGGCGGCTTATACACCAGTCACGGATCCCCGTTAACCAGTGTTTATAGGTGTTCTCCCACTTTCGGGGATAAAACCTTATATCGTCGTCTTCCAAAGCTTTAAGAGCTTTATCAGCCATTCCCTTCATACTGACAAACCACTGCTCCGACATGTATGGTTCTATTACCGTATTGCACCGGTAACAGTGTCCAACCTGGTGGTTATGCTCTTCTTCTTTAATAAAAACTCCCGTTTCTTTAAGATCCTCTACAACCAGCTTCCGTGCCTTCGCCGGCTCCATACCCCTGTACTTTTCAGGAACCTTATGATTCAATGTTCCGTCAGGATTCAGAATATTTATCTTTTCAAGATTATGTCTTTCACCGATTTCCCAGTCATTGGGATCGTGTCCGGGAGTAATTTTTACCGCACCTGTACCGAATTCCATGGAAACATACGAATCTGCTACAATTTTTATTTTTCTGCCGGTAAGGGGAAGATCCACCTCTTTCCCTACGAGATGTTTGTATCTGTCATCATCAGGATGTACAGCAACAGCACTGTCGCCGAACATTGTCTCAGGCCTGGTGGTTGCAATCTCAATCTTTCCCGAACCGTCGGAAAGGGGATAGTAGTAGTGATAGAGTCTTCCGGGGAGCTCCTTATGATCTACTTCATCGTCAGCCAGTGCTGTTCCACAGGAAGAACACCAGTTAACGAGGTAGTTCCCTTTGTAAATCAGTTTCTTCTCATAAAGTGCTACAAAAACCTCACGCACTGCCTTGGACAGGCCCTCATCCAGGGTAAACCGTTCTCTTTTCCAGTCAACCGAAGCACCGATTTTCTGCAGCTGTCTGGTAATAACAGCATGATGCTCTTTCTTGACTTTCCAGGTTTCCTCAACAAACTTTTCCCTGCCTATCTCAGTCCGTTCTATCCCCTTTGCCCGGAGTTTTTTTTCAACGATATTCTGGGTTGCTATTCCTGCATGATCGGTTCCGGGAAGCCAGAGAGTCGGCCGGCCTGTCATTCTGTAGTATCGTATCAATATATCCTGAAGGGTATTGTTCAGTCCGTGCCCCATATGCAGTACACCCGTCACATTGGGAGGAGGTATTACGATAGTAAAAGGATTAGTGTCTTTTTCAGGATCGCCGCTCTCTTTTGGAGAAAAAAGATCGTTATCCATCCAGTATTTGTATATTCTGTCTTCAAAATCGGCGGGATTGAATACCCTTGAAAGTTCAACTGCTTCCATCTTCGGCTCCTGATTCCTGTCATTTTATGAGTCCGAATAATATCAAACATGAAGAACTACTTCAAGGTTGGCAGAGAGTATTTATCTCCGGGCAGCCGCTGCCTTCCTGGCCCGGGAAATCCTTTCCATCTTCCGGTAATATTTTGCCTGCTTATCAATCTCTTCAATATCGGAAACCCTGATCTTGTTATCCACAATCTTGAACTTGTTATTCTGAAACAGCAGTCTAATTGCTGTATTCCCCTCTTCCTTCGAAAGACCAACCATATTAACAAGTTCCTTTGGACCGAAATCGAAGGTATAGGCTTCTGTTCTAATCGGTATCCTGAGTTTTTCAAGTTGTATTGAAAGGGCATCGTAGAGTCTGCCAAGGTTGTCTGTTATTTGGGTATTTGCAAGCTGTTTGTATATAAACCATATCCTTTCGGACAGAAGCTGCGTTAACCTGGTTATAATCTGGGGCTGGGAGGTAACCATAAGTTTAAAGTTCGCCTTGTTCACAGCCAAAAGAACAGCATCCTCATGCGCTATGGCAGAGGCGCTTCTGGGTTTATCTTCAAGAAGAGACATTTCCCCGAAAATATCTCCGGTCTTAAGCAGGGCAAGCATAACCTCGTTATCATTTACGATCTTGGTTATTTTGACACTTCCCTTCTGTATAATATACAGCTCCTGGCCCGGCTGATTCTCGGAAAAGATCATTGTCCCCTTGGGGTATGTCCGAGTGAATTCCTCATTACTTCCATCCAGGTACACCGCTTTGGAATATGGTCTGATTTTTCCCATTCTTTCCCTGGCTGTTTTTATATGTCCCCCGGTTTGGCAGTACTTTATGTATTGATGGTACGCGTAATATGCAAGATTATACTGACTCTGACGAACATAGTACTCTGCTACACGGAAAAGATGATCCGGACTGGAGTTTCCAGCACTCTTCAGGGTTATTCTGGTTAATTCTTCATCAAGATAACGCATTTTTTTGCTGAACTGCTGGATAATTTTCATTGCAACAGGGGTGTTCTTCTCAATCAACAGTCCGTATTGATCACGGTGAACAGAAATCAGGACAACATCAGTAACAGCTCTGGCGGTTTCAATATGGCTGTGTGACGACATAGTGGAAACTACACCAAAGAAGTCGCCTGGAGAAAGAAGGTTTCCCCCCTCCTCTTCCACAATTTCAACTTCCTTGCTTATTTGAACCTTACCCTGCCGGATAATATAAAAATAGTCAGCTTTCTGTTTACCCTCTACAATAATATAGGCGCCTTTTCTAAAATTTACGAGTGAAAGCTGCAATGGATTATTCATACACCACCTAAAGACTATTTCTTTTGTACACTAACAGTATAGGAGCCAGAATATATCTTTGTCAATTACAAAAGAATATATTCATGCCTCTTATCAATATTCGGAAGAATTGTCTAAAACCAACACAAATTTTACCACCAATCTACAACTTGAATATCACTCCATAACGACTTGTAGCTTTTTATGGAGTTGGAATATTCCTCGTAAACTGTCTGCATGGAGTATGAACGGTTCTTTCTGACAATCTTTCCGTCCGGGTTAATAGGTTCTATATCAATCAGCCCTTTGGAAAAAATTATCCGCTGATTGTCAACATTCCCGAAATAGTACTTAACCGGGTTTTCCGGCAGTTTTAATCCGGTTATATTCATTCCATCACCCAGGGCTGCATCAACAGGAATCCATCCTACCCCATCAATATAAAACTCTGACCACCAGTGCTTTCTGGTCTGCTTATTACCATATACCAGATAGCCGGCTACTGTCCTGGCAGGGACTTTTGCACTTCTGGTTAAGGAAGTAAACAGAATAGCATAGTCGTATGCATCTCCCTTCCGCTTGGCAATAGCCTCCAGTGGAGACAGAGTGTCGGAATTCTGGTCGTACTCCAGCCTCTTGATTAAATAATTGTATATTTTTTCTGCTTTCAGGTAGGGATTCTTTTCCCGCTTTGTTACCGAGTATGCAACATCGCTGATAGTCTTGTCTTTAACAGGGGTGAATATGTTTTCGTCTGTATAATAGGTATAGAGCTTCCGCTCTGTGTTATAGCTCCTGTTTACCCTCTGAGAATTAATATCAGTTTCAACCGTATATCTTTCAAACCAGTAGGTGTGGGTAAATTTGTACACGATCCAGGGTTCAATATTTTTTATCTGATACATCATGAGCCCTTTGTAATTCTCCCACATCGGATTCGGATCAAAGACAGCCTCTATACTGCGCTGAGCCTGATTCTTGTAAACCCCGGGGATCCACACGGTGACTTGCCCGGTATCCCCTTCCTGAACAATATCCGAAATTGAGACGCTATACTGAATCTGATACCCTCTCTTCTGTCCGTATAGTTTTGTTCCGTAAGGATTTACAACCTCAAAATATACAGAATTACTTTCTCCCCGGTCAGTTTTAACCTTGAGGGCTCCCGAGGTTGCACCATCAGGGACGAAAATAATGATCTGCTGACTGCTCCATGATTTATAGTCAAAATCAAGAGATGAACATTCTATAAAATTATTCTCACCGGTATCATCTTTTTCGGAACCCCCGGAGTAAAAGCTGAAAAAGACTTTCCCTTCTCCCTGAGATAGTCCGAAGTTAAGCCCTTCAATAGTCACTTCCTGCCCGACAGACCCTTTAGGGGGGGATACATTTCTGATATAAGGCTCCCCCGGTTTTGCCGGCCCCTCTATAACCACAGGAACATACTCCTTGTTAATAAAAAGAGGACCATTGCTCTTCCCCTTTCCTGTCTTGACAAACAATCTTCCCGATTTCACATCGTCAGGGACTTCAAGGACGATCGTGTCATCACTCCAGGAGATATAATTCGAATTGGTGGGTTTAATTCCGGCGATTATTATTTCACTGCCCTCTTTTTCATCTCCAAAATTCTTTCCATAAATCTTTATCCGTTCTCCGGGAAGAGCTGTGGACGGATCAAGCCTTAGTATCTCAGGCGGGCGGTTTATCAGGTATAAAGAGAGAGCAAGAACGGCAAGAAGCAGAATAAAAAGTGTTACCGGCAGAATTGTCCGTAGAGAGATTTTTGTTATGTTTTTAGGCATAATTATTCACTAACTCCATTATTGAGCACGGCCTGGATTTCCAGCTGTATAGTATATAGATCTTCAGAAGATTCCACTATACCAAGGGGGAAGAAAAAAGCTCTTTCACCTGATTTTACCGGAACACTCTTGATTGTTGCATAATGATTTATCGTATTGGACTCTGCTGAGCCTATCCAGACCTCTCCCTGAGAAACAAGAAGTATCGTATTGTCTTCATCAATATACGGTGTTATATCGGTAATGACGATAATATTGTACCCTGAAATCTTGACCTTTACAGAACGTCCGTTGACGGTAATTTTACTTATATCAGTAGTCCAGAGGATTTCTCCCTGGTTGTTAACAACTCTGGCTGTAATATTTATATTTAAAACTTTGCTGTCAAGATATTTTAACGCATCCTGAAGGCTGATTGAGAAGAGATCGGTTGATAAACCGATGAGGAAAGAGCAAACAAGCAGAAGTTTCCGCACCTACCTGCCCCGCACATAGTCTGCTTCCCGTAGGAATTGTGGTTCCCCGAGGAACTTGAAGTCTGTTTTATCCGGAAGCTGAATAAAAAGTACTGAGGAATCATCGCTGTCGCTTACAAGCTTGATGAAACTGCCTATCTCCCCTGTTTGTATCACTTCTCCGCTTGAAAGAGATATCCCCGGAGTCAGGGAAGAATCGTTGCTCTTTCTATGTACAAACAGACTAATCCCGAAAACCAGAATGGAAACAGCTGCAATTGCACCTATGGTCCTAACTATAGAGACTCTTTTAGACCAGAAACCAAGTTCCTGTTCCGTGGAGACTGAATGTCTTATCCTCTCCCAGACCGCATTCTGCTGAAATGGTTTCTCAGGAACGTCGACAGATGAAAGGAGCACTCCGGTTCTGTGAAAAGATGCTACTTTGGCAGAACATACAGGGCAGGATTCAAGATGCTCCGCTACCTTTCTCTTCCAGATCTCTTCCAGCTCTTCATCATAAAAAGCCGACAGTACCTGATCATCAAAACACATGAACAGTCTCCTTATCAATTTTCTGCTGTAAAGCAGTTCTGGCTCTGAATACCCTTATTTTAACATTATTCTCTGAAATATGAAGTACCTTTGCAATATCTCTGTACGACAACCCGCCGTATTCTTTTAAAACCAGTACCGATTTAAGCTTTTCAGGGAGGGATTCAAGAGCTTTTTTCACAATCTTTTCCGTTTCTTCCCTAAAAATAAAGTCAAGTCCGCCGTCATCAGCAAGAGGTTTTTCGTTTCGAAGCCTTTTCACGGCACGATACTCCCTCTCTCTTCTGCGGTAATAGTTGAATGCAAGATTTTTTGCCACCCTGATAAGCCAGTACCGGCTCTCATCCAGTGACGGGAAACGGATGTTCTTATTGTAAAATCTGATAAAAGTTTCCTGACAGATATCTTCTGCAACCTCCATACTCCCTACAATGTGATAAACAACCTTTATAAGAACGGGGAAGATACTTTCATACACTTCCTTAAAATTTGAGATTTCATCTTCTCCGTCTCTCATACTAACAACACACCCCTGGTAAAGTTACACATTTTTTGTCCACCGAGTCCCCTCGGGAGTATCCTCTAAAACAATTCCGCTATCCAGAAGCAGATCCCTGATTTCATCGGCCCGTTTAAAATTCCTGTCCCTCCGGGCCTCTTCCCGTTCACGGATCAGAGCTTTAAATTCTTCAGGAAGGTCATCCTGTGCAGTCTCAACCTGCAGCTCTGCAAGTCCGAGTCCAAGGACTCTGTCCATGTCGTAGGCAGCTGCCAGTTTACTACTGTTGGAAACACTGCTGTCCTTAAGAAGATTCCAGAGCCAGGAAAGTGCTTTGGGGGTATTCAAATCATGAGCAAGCGCTTCTTTGAAACCGTCAAGGTATTCTTTCGCTTTCCCATCCAGAGAATTAATGTCTGAAGGTTCATCTGCCGCTTTGAGCCTTTGGATTCTTTTAAAAAGCCCTTCCCGTGCATTCCTTGACGCATCAAGAGAATCGTAGGTAAACTGGAGCTGGGATCGGTAGTGCCCCCCAAGAGAGAAGTACCGGAAGTCCAAAGGATCATACCCCTTGTTTACCAGAACCGAAAGGGTGAGAAACTCACCGGATGATTTTGCCATTTTACCTTTACCGAGAATAAGGAACTCGTTATGCATCCAGTAATTAACCCACTTCTTGCCTGTAGCAGCCTCGGACTGGGCTATCTCGTTGGTATGATGAATCGGGATATGGTCTATTCCTCCGCAGTGAATGTCAAACTGCTCTCCAAGATATTTCATGCTCATCGCACTGCACTCGATGTGCCACCCGGGATAGCCCCTCCCCCATGGTGAATCCCACATCATGGAGTGATGCTCAAACTTAGAGTTTGTGAACCACAGGACGAAGTCATGGGGATTCCTCTTGTTCGAGTCTACTTCAATCCGGGCTCCTGCATAAAGGTCCTGTTTATCTCTCATAGCTAATTTCCCGTAATCAGGGAATTTATCGATACTGAAGTAGATATTCCCCCCGGATTCATAGGTGTAGCCCTTTTCCTCAAGTCTTTTTATTAAACCGATCATATCCTGTATATGCTCAGTAGCCCGGGGAGATACAGTAGGTCTCCGAATATTGAGGCTGTCTATATCACGAAAAAAAGCATCTGTATAATATTCAGCGATCTCCCAGGCCGACTTTCCCGTTTCTCTCGAGGTCTTGAGCATTTTGTCTTCCCCTTCATCCTCATCATCCGTCAGATGTCCCACATCGGTAATATTCATTACATGTTTGACATCATAGCCAAAATACTCGAGGGTACGGCGGAGAACATCATCGAAAAGGTAGGCACGGAGGTTACCAATGTGCGCATAGTTATACACCGTCGGCCCGCAGCAGTACATCCCCACATGATTATTATCAAGAGTTTTAAAGGGCTGCAGTGTTCTGCCCATTGTGTTGTAGAACTGAAGTTCCATGTGTGCCTCCAAAGACCTGCTTTATTAATAAAAAACAGGTAGTCTCATCTTCTGTTTTAACGTATTATAAACAGGTGGATTTAAATGTACGTAAAATACTGGAAAAAATCAATATAAGCGGTGAGGTGAAGACTTCTGAACCAATGTCGGCCCATACTACCTTCAAAACCGGCGGAAATGCGGACATTTACGTTCGTCCAGCTTCTGAAGAAGATCTTCTGATTATCCTTGAAGCATGCAGACGGTACAGCGTTCCTTTCTTCATACTCGGAGGAGGAGCGAATATTCTGGTTTCCGACAGGGGTATTGAGGGATGCGTTATTGATATGGGAGAGCTGAATTCAGTGTCCTTCAAAGGAACCGTCTGCCTGGCGGAAAGCGGATCCCGTATCAGTGATGCAGCAGAGAAAGCCGCAGAGAGAAATCTTTCGGGTCTTGATTTTATCTATGCGATGCCCGGCAGTACCGGAGGAGCTGTATGGATGAACGCACGCTGCTACGGAACATCAATATCTGACATCCTGCTCCGTGTACGGTACATAGATGAAAACCTCCAGATCCGGTATCTGGAAGGGGATGATATTCACTCATCCTTTGGTTATAAAAAATCATTCTTTCAGGGTACAGGCAATATCATTTTGTCAGCTGAGTTTCTTCTGAAAGAAGGCAGCAGGATTGATATCCAAAACAACATGAGAAATCATGAACTTGACAGGAAAAAAAAGGGGCATTTTTTATTCCCCAGCGCCGGTTCGGTATTTAAAAACAACAGAGACTTCGGGCGTCCCACCGGAGTAATTCTGGATTCTCTCGGACTGAAAGGGAAAGCTGTCGGAGATGCCCAGGTAGCTGATTTTCACGGCAATATAATTGTTAACAAAGGTAAGGCATCCTCTAAAGATGTTAAGGATCTTATCAATGTGTGCTATACTGAGGCAAAAATGAAACTCGGAATTGAGCTGGAATGCGAGATACAATTTATAGGCAGATGGTAAGCCGGGGAGGTACAATGAGCAGCTGGATAGAACATTTTCGCGAATTTTACCCAATTATGAAAGCCGGAGAATTAAAAGAGTACCTCGAAGGAATTCCTATTATGGAGCTCTCCGACAACTGGAGGTTTCTGACAGATGACGAAGCTGATATCATATTTAAAAATCTTTCACTTGAAAACAAACGGGATCTTATCGTAGAACTACCGGACTCTGAACAGGAACGGATAATACACTCCCTTTCAGCTCAAAACAAGAAAGAGTTGTTTAAGGAGATGGAACCTGATGATCTGGTGGACATAGTCCAGACAGTAAGTCACGAAGTCCGTAACGCAGTGTGGGAAAGCTTAAGCGAGAGGGCAAAGAAAGAAACCCTTTTCCTTCTACGGTTTGAGGAAGACGATGCTGCAGGACTTATGACACCACGGTACCTGGCTATTAGAGCTTCTATAAACGTCAAGCAGGCCATTCAGTTTATCAGGAAGAATTGTGAACAGGTTGAATTTTTGTACAACATCTATGTACTTGACAATCTGCAGCGGTTAATTGGAATCGTTTCCATAAAAGATATACTTGCCGCTGATGATGAGGTAAAGATCTCAGTGATAATGAACAACAAGTTTACCGCAGTCCGGGAAGATACCGACCAGGAAGAAGTTGCAAAGATACTGGAAGCGAACGACTTGATATCGGTACCTGTTGTGGATCAGAACAACCTCCTCCTTGGTGATATTACCTTTGACGACGTAATGGATGTAATCAGGGAAGAACAGACTGAAGATATGTACAAGATGGGTGCTATAGCGGGAGCGGCCGACGACTATACAGATATTTCCATCTGGGGAATGGTTAAAAAAAGAGTCCCGTGGCTAATCATGCTCCTTCTTGTAGGTACCATTACAACAAACGTACTTAAACACTATGAACATATAATTATGGGTGCTGCCTTTCTGTTTATTTTTATGCCCGTTATTACCGAAACCGGGGGGAATACAGGAAGTCAGGCTTCAACCCTCATTATAAGGGGACTTGCCACAGGCGATATCTACTTCAAGGAAATATGGAGTATTATGTTCAAAGAACTTCTGATAGGGCTGATTATGGGGATTCTTACGGGGCTTGTACTTGTTGCAAGAAGCATGCTCCTCCCCCCGGGGATTCTTCTAAGTGAATCAATAGCGGTGGGAGCCTCCCTGGTTTTTGTTGTTATCCTGAGTAACCTGATAGGGACTCTCGCCCCAATGATAATACATAAACTTGGATTTGATCCTGCAGTTATGTCCGGTCCGCTGATGGCAACAGTTATTGATGTAGCAGGACTTTCAATCTACTTTGAAACAGCCAGGTTTTTTCTGCGAATCTGATAAGGCACAGAGGATGTGCTTACAAAGCCTATACTCAAACCGGTAATAGCAGGATCATTGTTTCCAGCTAGAGCAGCGGGAGTAAAATCCGCCGTAAGACTGAGTTCACCATGGGGCATATCAATCTTGACCCCTCCTTTAATAATGGCAGTAAAAAAATCGGGGTCATTGATATCCGCCGTCAAAGTAAGACCAAGGGAAGATTGTATTACCTTACGGTCAATTCTACCGACTACGCTGCACCATCTTTTTTCTGCCCCCCGCAAGCCTCCTTTCTCTCCGGCAGAAAATGTAACAGCCAGCGGGGGTAGTGTCACCACAGCAGACCCTTTAATACTGTAGTTATCCTCCCTAATGCCGGATACGGCAACCTCATCGGTAACCGAAGCGCTAAAGGTCGTACCAATCCATCCGGACTCCAGTTCTGCAGTACAGAATATCCTTGATCTCCGGGCAGTACAGACCGAGGGATAGGAACTCTCCTGGCCTATATGAGTATCCCCTTTCAATGAGATACCGAAGCCTTTCCGGCCTGAATACCGTATCGATGAGGACAAAAGCAGTTTATCCTTTACTGGAGTGCCGGCCGGGAGGATATAATCTCTCCCTGCATACACCGTTAATCCATACATATCAATGCATCCAAACTGCAGATTCCAATACAAACGGGAAAAAATATCAGGTCTGAAGTACTTGTTCCCGGACAGAAAAACGACAAGTTTTATGAACGGGATATCACCTATAAACGAAATTCCGATTCCAGCATGAACCGGCTCTGATACAGAAAGCTCCGGTAACGGACTAATCCATTCATCCGAATTTGAGTACCGGGGAGCTGAAACAGACCCATACCATGCTAAACACAAACCTGGTCCCTTCAAGATTTCCATTTCCGCTCCTGTATGGAAGGAGGGGTACAAGAAAGAGTGAACAGATACTCCTCCGGGAATAATCAGAGAAAATCCGTATATCCCTCCGGGCCCTTTTGTTACATCACTTTCTATTCCCTTTTTTGAATAATAAACTTCTGAGTCAGCCATGAAACCGAAAGGATTGAACAATTCTTTCCAGATCCCCTCTTGTAACAGTCTTCCTGCTTTTATCTTGTCACTGTTGAAAGAAAAATCCGGCAATCCCAGATTATTACCGGGATCAAAATACTCTGATACATAGAGAGACCAGTAATTCGCAGAGAAGGTATACCGAAGAGAAAAAGTTGTATCCTCTAAAAACACAGATTGACGGATAGTCTCCAGTGGGGAAATATCCCCGGTAAATAAAATTAAAAAGATAACTGCAAAAAAATGTCTTTTATCCCGTTTCATACTGCTTAAAGACGTATAAATTCTGTTTGGTGATTCAAGTCACTGTTTACTTTTTATTTTTTTTAGGTAAAATAAGCTTTTTCAGGAGGAATTAAATGGTAATATTAACATTAAACTGCGGGAGTTCATCTGCAAAATATCAGGTGTACGACTGGAATAAAAAGCAGGTTCTTGCCAACGGAATTGTGGAACGGGTCGGACAGGAAGACAGTGCTATAGAGCACATCACCCCGGGGCGTACACCCTTCACTAAAAAGCACAGCTGTCCGGACCACAAGGAAGCTATTAAGCTTATTATGGAGACAATCTCTGACAGTGAGGTCGGAGCCATCAGCAGTATGGAGGAGATCAAAGCGGTTGGGCACAGAGTTGTTCAGGGCGGTGAAAAATTTAACAAATCTCTGATTATCGACAAGGAAGCTCTGGATACCTTTAAAGAGGTTCAGGATCTTGCACCTCTGCATAACCCGGCCAATATTCTGGGGATCGAGGCTGCCCAGGCTGTTCTTCCATCTGTTCCGCACTGTGCGATAATGGATACAGCTTGGCACCAGACCATGCCGGAAAAAGCTTACATTTATGCTCTCCCCTATGAATGGTATGAGAACTACAACGTACGGAGATACGGTTATCATGGGACATCATTCCTTTATGTAGCAAAGCGGACTGCAGTTCTTCTCGGGAAAAAAGCGTCTGAAACAAACGCAATTATCTGCCACATTGGAAACGGTGCGAGTATTTGTGCAGTTAAAAACGGTATCTCTGTTGATACTTCCATGGGACTGACACCCCTTGAAGGACTCGTAATGGGAACGAGAAGCGGAGACTTCGATCCTGCTATAGTGTTCTACATGATGAATAAGACAGGACTTTCACCTGCAGAGATCGAAAAGATTTTGAACAAAAAGAGCGGTGTACTTGGTATTTCCGGCCAGTATATAGACCGCCGGGATATTCAAAAAGCCGCAGCAGAAGGGGACAAACGTTCCCAGTTAGCTATTGATGTAGAGGTTTACCGGCTAAAAAAATACATAGGTGCCTATGCGGCTTCCCTCGGTAGAGTAGATGCTCTTGTATTTACGGCAGGGGTCGGTGAAATGGCTCCCGCAATTCGGACAAAAATTCTTGAAGATCTGGATGTACTTGGTATTAAGGCCGATCCTGAAAAATCAATGCTTTCAAAGACCAGGAACGCTGAAACCGACATTACTGCTCCCGGTTCAAAAACCAAGGTGTTTGTTGTTCCAACCGATGAAGAGCTGGTAATGACTGAAGATACCCATGCCCTCATGGAAGGAACATATGATGTACATACCAACTTTACCTATTCTTTCCAGGACAAGGCTTACGTAAATAAATCGAGAGCTGAGGGACTTGCACGGGAACTTAAAAATAAACCGCAGCTCGAATCAATAGTTGCACGGATTCCGTAATGTATAAAGGCAGACCGGTAGTCTGCCTGCTTTTTTTATAATAGAAAGGCTGTCTGAAAATTCAGACAGCTTTTTTTTCTTTTATTTTCTAAAGAGCATCGCATTGGCAACTTTGGCTGCGACAGCACTGTCGGTTAAATACTCCAGTATTTTCAAGGCAAAATCGAAAGCCGTTCCCGGTCCCATTCCGGTAATCACGCTGCCGTCCTGCACAACATTTTCTTCACGATAACTCACCCGGTCAAAAAATTTGAACTCTATACCCGGATAGCCGGTTGTCTTTTTATCGTTTAGAAGACCAAGTGGAGATAGTACCAGAGCGGGAGAAGCGCATATCGCGGCAATAAGTTTACCTTCACTCCGGGCTTGTTCCAGGATACTCTGTACCGCGGAAGACTCTGACAGATTAACAGCTCCCGGCAAACCTCCTGGCAGGATAACTCCGTCAAACTCAGAAAAATCGATTTCATCAATACCAGCATCAGTATCAAACGTCAAATTGTGGGAGCCGGTAACAACATCAGAACCTACACCGGCAACAACAACATCAACACCTCCTCTTCTCAGCACATCAATAGGAGTAACTGCCTCAATCTCTTCAAATCCTTCTGCCAGGAGAACAATTATCCGTTTCATCTCTTTCCCTCTTTTTTCTTCCTTAATTCCTCTGCAGCTGATGTAATCAGTTCCTCAGTTTCAGTCCAGCCAATACAGGCATCAGTTATCGATACTCCGTATTTAAGTTCACTTATATCACCCGGCATTTTCTGGTTCCCCTCGAACAGATTACTCTCCAGCATAACTCCTGCAACGTTTTCCTGCCCATAAAGGATCTGGTCAAGAACGGACCGGAAAACCCGTCTCTGTCTGGTATATTTTTTCCCGGAATTTGCATGACTGCAGTCAATAATCAGAGACGAGTACATCCCTGCCTTTTTCATAAGGGTAACCGCCTCTTCTACATCCTCTTCGTAATAATTTGGACCGTTGTGTCCTCCTCTCAGGATTATATGGCAGGCATCATTACCGCTTGTTCGGAAAATGGAACTCCTTCCATCCTGATCTATCCCAATAAAACTCGCTGGATGAGAAGAAGCACTCATCGCATTAACAGCCAGTTGAAGACTCCCGCCTGTACCATTCTTAAAACCCACCGGCATAGAGAGTCCGCTGGCAAGGCTTCGGTGAACCTGGCTCTCGGTGGTTCTTGCACCTATTGCAGCCCAAGACAAAAAATCGGATATATACTGCGGAACTATCGGATCCAGCATCTCTGAACCGGTAGGCACTCCGAGCTCACTAATCTCCTTTAAAAGGCTCCGTGCTATTTCAATCCCCTTCGCTATATCATCTGAACCGTCCATATCAGGATCAAGAATCAGCCCACGCCATCCCACGGTAGTGCGCGGCTTTTCAAAGTAAACCCTCATTATCAAGAGGAACTGGTCATCAACTTCCTTCGACAAGTTCTGAAGTTTTTCCGCATATTCCAGAGCGGCATTCCGGTCATGTATAGAACATGGTCCGACAACGGCCATAAGCCGGTCATCTTCTTTCCTGAGAATCTTTTTGACAGCCTCCCTTGTTTTTGCTACCAACGTATCTGTTTCAGCTGTGGCCGGATATTTTTTCTTAAGTTCTCCGGGGGATATAAGCAGTTTGACTTTCTCAATGTGTACATTATTTATCATTTTCACCAGGTATCATCTCCCCTTTTCCGCATATTATTATTCTACGTTCAGTATTATCAATATTCTTCTCGATTTCACCCCTCACCTTATCCACAGAATTATTAGCTGCGGAGAGATGGCAAAGATAGATGAGAGACGGTCCCTCACCGCTTTCCAGTCCATTAATAAAATCTACAGCAGCACTATTTGAAAGATGACCTTTGCTGGAAGCTATTCTTTTTTTCAAATACACTGGGTACGGACCGTTTTCAAGCATCCTGCAGTCATAGTTGGATTCAAGAAAGACCACGTCTGATTTTTTAACATGCACCCGGGCCTTTTCAGGAACCACCCCGGTATCGGTAAGCAGAGTAAATTTCTTTCCTCCAAAAGAAAAATGATACCCCACAGGATGCGGTGCATCGTGAGAAGTTGTAAAAGGGACAAACTTCAGATTCCCATAGGTATAGGTTTTATCAGGCAGAATCCCGAGCAGTTCATAGGGATTAATCCTGTCCGTTGATTTCCGGGGAACCCGTTTGTGCATTACCACCGGGATCTTCAATCTCCTCGACAGAGAACCTGCCCCTCTGACATGATCATCGTGTGTATGGGTTATAAGTATAAAGCGGAGCTTGGACAGATCAAAATCAAGCTCTCCTGCCCGCTGATGCATCTCTTTAACCGAGAATCCGTTGTCAATCAGGAAACTGAACTCACCATCTTCAAAAATGTATGAGTTGGCGCTGGAACCGCTGCCGAGGATTGCATATCTCATTGTAACCACTCTTTCCAGGTTTTTTCATCGTACCCTACTGTCACAAGTCTGCCGTTCCGGACCACCGGTGTTCTCATTAAAAGATTATTCTCCAGAATCTCTTCCAGCGGGTCGTATTCCATGTACTCATAACCCTTCTTTTTATATACCTTTGATTCGGTATCAATCAGATCCGGTACAGGAATCTTTGCGGCAATGGCAGAAAGTTCTCCGGCTGAAAGCTCCCGTTCGTTGAGATCGACAAAGTGAAAGGGAATATTTCTTTCCTTGAAAAACCGTACTGCCTTTTTGGTGCTGTTACATTTCTTTGTTCCGATTATTTGTATGTTCATCAAGCCCCCTGTGCTGTCTAATCTAATACGCAATCATTGTTTTCTTCAAGCACACCGGAGTGGATTATTAAAAGGAAAAATTGACTTTGGAGCAATTTTATGTTACCTCTAATTCTATGAACACACGAATTAAAGATATTTTGAAGCTTACCGGAAACGGACAGGAAATGACAGTTGAAGGGTGGATTAGAACCAAGCGGGACTCTAAGAGTGTCTGCTTTATGGAGCTTACCGACGGTTCCAGTCTAAAAAATCTTCAAATAATAGTTGATAAAGAGAAATATGAACTGGATAAGGAGATTGAACGTATATCCACCGGAGCCAGTGTCAGAATAATAGGACATCTTGTTCCCTCCCCCGGTAAAAACCAGTCAGTTGAACTTCAGGGCAGCAGTATTGAAATCCTCGGAGATTCTCCCTCCGACTATCCTCTGCAGAAAAAGAGACATTCATTCGAATTTTTACGGGAGATTGCGCACCTGCGGCCCCGGACAAATACCATAGCTGCAGTTACACGGGTCAGAAACGCACTAAGCTACGGAATCCATACATTTTTTCAGGAAAACGGATTTATCTATATTCATACACCGATCATATCTGCCAGTGATGCCGAAGGCGCCGGAGAGATGTTCCAGGTAACAACGCTTGATCTGGATGCCCCTCCGAAGACTGACGGCAAAGTTGATTATACAAAAGATTTTTTCGGCAAAAAAGCAAATCTTACCGTAAGCGGGCAGCTGGAAGCTGAGATTTATGCAACAGCATTGAAGAATGTTTATACCTTCGGTCCAACTTTCAGGGCAGAAAACTCAAATACAAGCAGGCATCTTGCTGAGTTCTGGATGGTTGAGCCGGAATTGGCTTTCTGCTCCCTCGACGGAAATATGGAGATGGCTGAGAAATTTCTAAAATACATCCTTCAGTATACCCTGGATACCTGCGGTGAAGACATGGAATTTTTTAATAAATTCATTCACAAAGGTATCCTTGAAAGCCTTCAGCACGTGATTGATACTCCCTTTACCCATGTAAGTTATACAGAAGCGGTAAAACATCTTGAGAAGGCTGGTAAAAACTTTGAATACCCCGTTTCCTGGGGAAAAGATCTTCAATCTGAACACGAAAAGTATCTTACTGAAGAAATATTTAACGGCCCTGTCATTGTGACTGATTACCCGAAGGAAATTAAAGCCTTTTACATGAAATTGAACAGTGACAACAAAACTGTTCGGGCCATGGATATACTTGTTCCAAGGCTTGGAGAGATTATAGGAGGCAGTGAGAGGGAGAACGATTACGGGAAGCTCCTTAACCGGATAGACGAACTGGGACTTGACAAAGAAGATTACTGGTGGTACCTGGATCTAAGGAAGTACGGAAGTGTGCCCCATTCAGGATTCGGGCTTGGCTTTGAAAGACTCGTCCAGTATGTTACCGGAATGCAGAATATCAGAGACGTAATCCCATTCCCCAGGGCTGTAAAAACTGCGGAGTTCTAATTAATCAACTCTAAACAACAACACTGTCTACAAGCTTATTCGGGCGGTGTTGTTTAATAAACTTTAAAAGATCCCCCCTGGAAATAATACCCACAGGAATAGAATCCTGGACTATTGGGAGATGTCCTATATCATTAGAGTACATTAGCTTCTCAACTTCCCTTATCGGGGTGGTCATTTCCGCAGTTACGACCTTTCTGGTCATATAGCCCCTTACCGGAGCATGCATCTGATCAGCTTTACGCCCTTTCATAATATCCCTGAGGGTAATAAACCCCTTTATTCTTCCCTCGTCATCTGTCACAGGACCTCCGGTATGATTGATTGATTCAAGAAATATTGATGCATCCTTCAAGGACCAGTTTTCGTTGATTATCTGAACATCCCTGGACATTATATACCCTGCAGTGACCGCCGGTATAATCTTCTCTTCCAGAAACAGCACGAGATCATTGCTGACCTCCTCTCCATAGCGTCCCTTGAAAACGACAGAAGCAGCCATAGCGTGACCGCCTCCTCCCAGGGCTCCTAGAAGATCATGAAGATTGATGGCCTCCTTCTGACTTCTTGCAATCACAATCGAGCTTTTGGGTTTTGTAAAACTGAAAACAGCAAAAAGAGCATCCGGATTTTCGACTTCAAACACCTTTTCCACTACCGAAGCAAGGCCGCTTACCTGATTTTCCATCTCGATAAAACTGAAAACGACAAGATGCCCTTTAATTTCACGGTAAACCAGCCGGTTTAAGATCTCATGGAACATCGTAAGCTGGTACTCTTCCTTGAGTGTTTTCAGGAATTCCCTTATTACCGAAATTTGGGCTCCCTGATTCATAAGGTAGTGTGCAACCCTGAAATCTTCGATTGTAACGTTTTCATGGGTGAAGTTTCCTGTATCAGCAAAAATACCTGTTAAGGCGATAGTGGCTTCATCCTGAGTTATGGGTATGTTTTTCTCCATCAGTTCCAGACCAAGGATCGTAGTATTAGACCCGTATTTTCGGTATCTTAAATCGTCTGTTTCAATATCGTTGGAATCCGAAGGGTGGTGGTCATAAACAATAATCTTTGAAGGTTCAGAAGCAAATACCTTGGTATACTCGGCTATCCGTTTTTTTGACCGGGTATCAACAACCACCAGACTCTCTACCTCAGCTCCTTTAATATCTTTGAGAGTAAGAAAAGAAAAATGATTTTCGTACAGCTTGAACAGTTTTTTCGCGACCGGATGAATATGCCGGCTTGCCACCAGCTGATGATCAGGGTACAGTTTTTTTGCCAAAGCCAAAGATCCCAGACAATCCATATCCATGTTGGAATGGCCTACAATAAGTTTCATGTACTACTCCTATAAAAGCCCAAGAGAAAACCAGGGAACATATGTTATTAACAATACCGCCACCAAAAGCAATATAAAGAAAGGGACTACCGTTTTGTATATTGAGGTCATCGGCTCCTCAAATCTGTAAGCAGCCAGGAAGAGATTCAAACCTACCGGGGGGGTCAGATAGCCAAGTTCCATATTTGCCAGGAATATAATACCCAGATGCACCGGATCTATTCCGAAAAGTTTGCCAAGCGGAAGAATAAGGGGGACAACCACCATTATTGCAGAAAAAATATCCATGAGCATACCGGTAACCAGAAGCGCCAGATTGAGCAGAATAAGAAAAATATACTTCGAATGAATGTGAGCTTCTACAAAAGCGGTAAGTTTAACAGGGATTTCTGCATCAACGACAAAATAAGAAAGACCCCGGGAGGAGGCAAGGATTATAAGAACTCCGCCTACAATGGGAATACTCTTTAAAAACACCTTTCCTAAATCTGTAAATTTTATGTCCCGATGAATTACCATCTCGGCAAAAAGGGAGTATATAACAGCAACCGCTCCTGTCTCTACAATTGTTGTTATTCCTCCGAAATAAAAGAACATGATAATAAACGGAAGAAGTATCTCCCAAAATGAGTCTTTAAAAGATATAACTATCTCAGTTGGTTTAAAAGGTATCCGTGGTATTTTATTCCGGAGAGCTGCTACCACACCAAAAACAGACAGCGCTATAACCATCAGGACACCGGGTATTATTCCGCCTATGAACATACTTTTTATACTGATCTGCGCAACAACGCCATAAAGGATAATAGGGAGGCTGGGAGGGAACAGCAGACCAATACTACCGGAGGACGTTAAAAGACCATGGACAAATTTCTTTCCGTAACCCCCTTTCTCCATGAGGATATAGGACAGCAGTCCTCCAAGAGCCAGTATTGTAACACCGGATGCACCGGTAAAGGTGGTAAAAAAAGCACTGACCAGAACTGCAGCTACCGCCATTCCGCCGGGAACCCAGCCGAACATGGCCCGGAAAAAACCGATAAGTCTTTCCCCTGCTTTGCTTTCTGATAAAATAAATCCGGCAAGCGTAAACATCGGTATTGCAGCAATAGTCTTTCCAGTCAGCATCGAATAGGCTTCGTTCGGGATGAGTTCCAAACTTCCCCAGGTTCCGGCAAACAGTACATAGGCAATTCCTCCAAGGACTATAAATAAAGGCAGTCCAAAGAGAGCTGAAGCAGCAATAATAAGTACAACAGGCACATGTACTGCCTGAAATATGGTGTAATAGAGATCGGTCAGAGTGTCAAAAACAGGCGGGACATCCGGCAGAAGCGTGTACAGTACATTCGTTAATGAAGGCATTGCTAGAATAATTCCAAAGAGCATTCCAAAACGGACTACGATTTTCCCCTTTTTGGAAAGTGAGGCGCTGTTGGAAAACCGGTAGGCTATTATCAGATAACCTATCGGCATAACAGCACTTAATAACCTGAGGGAGAAAATACCCGCTTTCTGCCCGGGATCAAAGGCCAGCAGGATCATTGCAACCCCGCTTATAGCAAAGGCCGTACTTATGGAGGCAGCTGTAAAGGCATTCAAACCCCTTACAAACTCTTTGACCTTTCCTTTTAAAAGATCCAGCCCTACGGTTATCGAAAGATGCCGTTCCTCCCTGGAAGTAATAATTCCCCCAACAAAGGTTATCCAAAGGACGAGGTGGGTCGTATACTCATCACTGGCAGGAATACCCTTTCTAAAAACCGTCCGGAGAAAAATCTCTATGAACGGAATAAGAGCAAGAAGGAGAAGGAGAACTGCAGCGAAAAGGTCTTCAACTTTCCGCATCAACGGTTTAGTTTGTTCCTGAACCATTCATTTCCCTGTATTCACGTGTATAACCTGTTACCTCTTCAAAGACATCACGGGATATAATTTTCCCTATAACCCCGCTCCCTCCGTATATATCTTTAATAACTGCATCCCAGGCCGCTTCAATTTCCGGAGTTGACTTCTGAACAGTCAACCCATTCTTTAAAAGAAGCTGGAAAGCCTGCTCCTCCAACTCCCTGCTTTTTACATCAAGATCAGTTACCACATCTTTCACGATTGCAAGAAATTCATCGTGATACTTTTCAGGGATCTTTTTCCAGGAACGTTCACCAAGTACAATAGCACCAAGAAGGGGAGAAATCGGATAATCAAGCATATTATCTGCCAGCGTGAAAACCTGATAGGCAGCTGCAATGAGAGGGGAAATTAAAAGAGCATCAACTCTTCCGCTTTGTAAACTTGAAAGCCAGTCTATCGTGTCAGACGGAACGATGTGGAACCCCATATTTTTTAAAATCTGTATAAGAACATCCTCACCGGAGGTAAACCCCAGTTTCTGCATCTTTAAATCATCGGGATATTTGACAGGATCCCTTGAAAAAACCTTCATCCATCCGGCCATTGTCCAGCCTATCAGCTTGAATTTCTTCTGTTCCATTATCTGTTCATAGGTCGGATCAATCTTTTTCATTACATAATCGAGTTCACCTTTGTTCTTGACTATTAACGGCATGGTCAGAATGAGCAAATCAGGAGATATTTTATTCAGCCCCATAGATGAAAGAACGGCACCATCCAAAGCACCGACTTTAACTTTACGGAGCATATCGGCTTCTCCCCCAGCAATACCGCCGGGATATATTTTTAAAAGAACCCTCCCTCCGGAAGCTTCAGCCCACCGGGAACTTATTTCACTCAGGGCTTTATCCCAGGGAGAATTCCTCGGAGCAACACTACCCACCTTAAGGGTTAAAGAAAAAACCGGAACCGCCGTGAGCAGAACCAGTAGTACTATTAAAACAATTTTATGTTTTTTAAACATGCTTACCTCGCTTTGCACTATGGCAAAATAAAGAAATCATCACTATGATCAAGATACCATTGGGCCTTTCTCTGTCCGATTATATTTACCAGACGATCTGCAGGATACAGATCAGGATCAATATCGAGAGCTTTACTTAAAAGCTCCTTAAATAAATCATAATTCTGCTCTTTGACACAGACAGATACTGCAAAAGACACATAAGGAGAAGCCTTCTCACCGGAAGAAAGATCAACGGCTCTATTAAAATGGAATTCTGCCTTGTCACGATTACTCATCTCTCCAAAATTAAGAGAATGCTCCTTATAATAATCACTTAATACCCGGTGAACAGAAAACTCTCCCTCTCTGTCATTTAATCTATAGATTAGAGAATCGGGCATGGAGGCGAAGATTGAAAGGAACAACTCATCTAGTGCCCCCCGGCTGTATTCCGGATCTATGCGAAAGGCTGCGGCTGCAAAAGCTACTCCCTCCGGCACATGGAGCATCAGCTCCGGATTAAATGTATCTATGGAAAACTCACCCAGCACGGCAGCAGCTTTCCAGTAATACAGGGAAACGTCTTCAACTTTACTCTTGGCAAAAGCGGTATCCCAGTCGCCGGCTTTAAAACTGTCGGTAAATCCTGGATGATTAAGCTCTATGGCTTTGGAAATATAGCTGCTTCCCCTCCGGTACAATGCCACAGCCCTCTTTAGCATAAGTTCTTTCTCAGATTTTTTGTCGTACCCCATAAGTTCAGCAGGAGACTGTAGAAACGCATTAGCATAAGAAATAAACCCCGAACCTGCAGCTTCAAGAAGTTTCACGTTTTCAGGATCGGACTGAAGCAGTCCCTCATACATCTTCAGAGCAAACGGAAGGGCATCTGCAATCAGCTCAGGGTCGTCGTCACCGGTAAAAAGAGTTCCTCCGCTCGTGGAGGTCAGGGCATTCGCCACAAGGTGAACAGCAAACCTGTTTATCGAACAGGAAGTGAACACGGCCATTAATAAAAGCATACTCACTGTATATATAATTTTTCTCATATCTACCTTAAACATACACTAAAATCTAAAGAAATCAAATCATTTTCCTGCATTATTGATCCATAGTCTAAGCTGCTTATCAAAGGCAGCTGCAAATTGCTGAATATCCCGCTGACTCATCGGCTTGGTGGTCTCGGAGACGATCCCGTAACTCCGGAGCTCAGTCATGGCGTTTCGCATGGATAACCGTTCCCTGATATTGCCGCTGTCCATCACACTGCCCCGGTCATCAAGAACCAAAACACCTTTATTCACAAGATCAGCGGCCAGAGGAATATCCCGGGTAATTGCCAAATCACCCTCTGATGCATGAGCAACAATGTATGCATCTGCAACCCCTTCACCTTTTTCTACAACTATCAGAGAACTATTGCTGCTCTCAACCCCGGGAATCTCACGGTTTGCAACAAATACTGCATTGATACCAACCCGGTTGGCTGCCCTGACAACTATCTCCCGTATCTTTACCGGACATGAATCCGAATCCACCCAAATAATCATGATGCAACGGGTACCGAGGAGATAAAACATTCTGCAGCCCCTCGTAAGGTGTAACGATTAACTGCAAAGGGAATAAAAAAACTATCCCCCTTGGCAAATTCAACACTTCCTCTCGAATACTCCAGCGTCCCGCTTCCCTGCACACAAAGCACTATCTGGGCTGAATCACATTTTGTCTCAACGGAATCACAGCTGCCGTCAAGGGCAGTCCTTTCGAGGAGAAATTCCTCTGCTCCTGTTTTGTAGGAGAACAAACACTTTTTTATCTCTTTCCCGGTAATTACCGTTGGCTTTTCAGCTCCAAAATTAAGAATGTTAAGCAGTTCATCCAGATCAACATTCTTTGGAGTCATCCCCCCTCTGAGTACGTTGTCGGAGTTTGCCATAAGCTCAATTCCCGTCCCCTCCACATAGGCATGCAGCTCCCCTGGTCCCTGGAAAAGGGCTTCTCCTTTTTTTAAAGAGAATACATTTAAAAACAGGGGAGAAAGAACACCTGAATCTCCAGGATAAAGCTCGGCAAATTTTCTCACAAGCTCTGCCTCTCTATTCCTTTCACCTATTGCCCAGGAAAGCACTTCTTCAATCAAATCCCTTTTAATTTCTTCTTCAAGAACCATATATGTTGAAAAGAAATCCTTGAGCATGGCCGCCTCCGCTTTTTCTTCTGAAGGATTCAGCAGAGGATAAAGGAACTCTCTGTATAGGTGACTGCCGGTTCCTGTGAAAAGGGTATCAATCTCCTGAGGAGTTCTGAATCCGCACATTGCAGTAAAGGGGGTTAGTGCACATATAATTTCCGGTTTATGGTTATTGTCCCGGTAGTTTCTATTGTATGCATCAAGGGGAATAGAAGCTCTATTCTCTCTTTCGTACCCCTCTTCTGCCTGCTTTTTGTTTGGATGAGCCTGAATTGAAAGGGGTGATCCGGCTGAAAGCACTTTAAAGAGAAAAGGCAGACTGCCCCCGAATTTATCAATTGTTTTTTTCCCGAGGATACTTTCCGGATCTGATTTAATGATATCCGAAACAGGCCGCCCATCCTCCAGGGTAACTGATTCTCCCCTGGGGTGCGTTCCCATCCAAAGTTCAGCATAATGCTCCCCGCCGCTATTGTTAATTCCCAGAAGATCGGGGATAAAATCCACAGTTCCCCAAGGATAATGCATCACTCTATTTTTCAATTTAGTTGGTTTCATGGAATAAAGTGTATCTTTAACACCCCCAGAGGTCAATAAAGAGGGTGTGTTTTATTGAAACTGCTGCCTGAATTGATGTATAAATAGGTGAATAGTATAATTTTCAAGGAGTATTTTATGGAATTTTCCCCTCTCCAGAAGGCACGTTACGAGTATGTTCCCAAATTGCCTGAGGTACTTAAAAAACCAGTCAA
>JANTFL010000004.1 GCA_024763455.1 Sediminispirochaeta sp.
GGAAGGAATCTCTGCATAACACGGTGTACTGGGAGTTACATCCCTATTTCGGAGCCGGTCCATCTGCTGTTTCCACTATTCCGTTTAATGACAAGGCTTTAAGAATTGAAAATCCCCGGGATATAAAAAATTTTTCTAACGGCAGCCGTGAACTCATCAATTCTCAGTCGTTTCTTTTGGAACACCTCCTTATGGGTTTCAGACTGATAAAGGGGATAGATGTCGGAAGAATTGAATCGATATTTCCAATTGATATTTTCTCAACCTTTACCAGAACCATTGACAGCTGGTCCCGGAATCTTATATTTAGTAAAGGATATCTCGCTCTTGACAGAAACGGTCTTATGCTGCTTGACAAATTCCTGTCCGACATTGCCGCCGAGATCCCGGAAAATTTATCTGAAACGTATTCATGGCCCCGGCAGCCCTGATAATTCTGCCTCCTTGACACCTCTTTTTTAACTATGCTATTTTTAACTATAATTTAATTTTAAGGAGTAACTATGTCCGGCCACAGTAAATGGGCAAGTATTAAACATAAAAAAGGCGCTGCTGATGCCAAGCGCGGAAAAATCTTTACCAAGATCATCAAGGAAATTACCGTCGCGGCCCGTCTCGGCGGAGGAGATATCGAAGCAAATCCAAGGCTTCGTACCATTGTTCTCAAGGCAAAAGCAGAGAATATGCCGAAAGATAACATCGAAAGAGCAATAAAAAAGGGTACCGGAGATCTTGAAGGGGTTGATTACGTAGAAGGAACATATGAGGGGTATGGACCCGGCGGGGTTGCAATTATGATAGATACTCTGACTGATAACAAAAACCGTACTGCGGCAGATATCCGGAGTATTCTGACAAAGAACGGCGGAAATCTTGGAGAAAACGGATGTGTTTCGTACCTTTTCCAGAGAAAGGGACTTATAACATTTGATGCTGAAAACTATACGGAAGATGAAATCTTTGAAGCTGCCCTTGAAGCGGGAGCTGAGGATGTATCAACCGAGGATGGAATAATAGAGGTTATCACAGACCCTGATGATTTTAACACTGTTGTTGAAACTCTCCAGGAAGCTGGATTCAAGACAGAATCAGCAGAAATAACCAAAATACCGGACAGCACTGTTACGCTTACTGATGAAAAAACAAGAAAAGCCCTGCGGCTCATCGAAAAACTCGAAGATAATGATGATGTTCAGTCTGTTTCAACCAACCTAGATATACCGGAAGGTTTCGATCCTGACGCAGAAGACTAGATGAAAAGGATTCTAGGCATTGATCCCGGATTTGCCGCAACCGGTTGGGGTATAATCGATGCCTACGGCAGCCGGTTCAAGCATGTTGACCATGGCTTTATAAAAACTGTCCCCGCCGATAAAGAGGGGGACAGACTTAATACCATTTACAAAAAAATAGGCAGTATCATTGATACGTTTCAACCGGATTTTGCCGGGATCGAAGATATTTTCTTTGCCAGAAACAAACTGAGTGCCATACCCGTTGCACAGGCAAAGGGGGTTATTCTACTTGCTCTCGAACGTAAAGCGGTAACAACAAAAGCATTCACGCCGCTCCAGATAAAGCAGGCTTTAACAGGAAACGGCAGGGCGGAAAAGAAACAGGTTCAGAACATGGTTAAGCTTCTCCTCGGATTACCGGAGGATATAAAACCTGATCATGCTGCAGATGCACTGGCCGCCGCCATCTGTTTCCAGAACAGCACAGCAATCGGAGATCTTACATGATTAATAGTATTACAGGAACATTTTCAGGAAGAAGCGGGTCGCTGCTTTTCCTGGCCTTTAACGGCATTGAGTGGGCAATTGAAGCAACTGAAAGCGCTATCATTCACGCCGCTTCAGTAAAGACCCCTGTCAAGGTTTATACCTACCTCCATCACCGTGAAGATCAAATGACCCTCTACGGTTTTCATACCACAGAGGAACGAGCGGTTTTTATGGAACTTATAAAAGTTTCCGGAATAGGTCCCAAACAGGCCATGCGGATGCTCTCGGGTATAGGAACAGAAGATCTCGTGAGAGCACTGGATGCCGGAGATACCGACAGGCTTTCACTTCTCCCCGGAATTGGGAAAAAAACAGCTGCCAAAATAGTTCTGGCCCTCCGGGGCAAGTTGAAACTTGATGACGGAGAGAAAGGCAAAGAGCAGTTTCCTGACATAATCGAGGCTCTGACCGGTATGGGGTTTGACCGTCGAAAGTGCAGAAAAGCTCTGGATGAACTGAGCAAAGATCCGAAATATGCTGGGTTAACCGGCGATGAACTGGAAAAAAACCTGTTTAGAGATGCCATAGTCTATTTAAGTTCATAAAATATATAATGGTGAGAGTATGTCAGATAATGATCCGTTTCTAAATCCGAATTATAGAGAAGATACCGATGCACGGGAAGCATCCCTCAGACCGCAGTTTTTGAAAGATTTTCAGGGTCAGAAAGATTTAAAGGAAAACCTGAATGTTTTTATCACTGCAGCAAGGGAACGGGGAGAAAGCCTGGATCATATATTTCTGAGCGGTCCTCCCGGTCTGGGAAAGACAACTCTTGCAGGGATAATGGCCAATGAAATGGGCAGCGAGTTTAAGGTTACCTCGGCTCCCGCACTGGATAAACCAAAAGATCTTGCAGGTATACTGACGACAATAACTGAACACAGTGTATTTTTTATTGATGAGATCCACCGGCTGAAACCTGCAATAGAGGAAATGCTCTACATTGCCATGGAAGATTACGAGATAGACTGGATTATAGGGCAGGGACCGTCGGCAAGGACCATACGGATTCCTATTCCCCGGTTCACCCTTATTGGAGCCACCACCAAAGCGGGTTCAGTAGCCAGTCCTCTTTACAGCAGATTCGGCATTGCCGTACGTATGGATTTTTACACCAACGAAGATATAGAAAGCATCATCAACCGCTCTGCCGGAATTCTTGAGGTAAGCATAGAACAGCCGGCTGTTAAACTCCTGGCAGGCAGTTCGCGGGGTACTCCGAGGGTAGCAAACAGACTGCTCAGAAGAATGCGTGATTTTGCTCAGGTCCTGGGAAACGGAATTATTGATGCAGCTACGGTAAAAGATGGCCTCAAGCGTCTTAAAATAGACAATTTTGGACTGGAGAAGCATGACAGGGAGATTCTGCGTACAATAATAACCCAATATCGAGGTGGCCCGGTTGGTGCTGAAACTCTCGCCATATCTGTCGGAGAAGCGATTGAATCTCTGGAAGATTTCTATGAACCCTACCTTATACAAAGAGGGTTTATTACCCGAACACCAAGAGGTAGAATGGCGACTGAACTTGCGTATAAACATCTTAACATCGATAGAGGAACCAATGAAAACCAATCAGTTCTCTTTTGACCTTCCCCAAAGGCTGATAGCACAAAAACCATCAGACCGAAGGGGGGAATCCAGACTTATAGTTCTCAACCGCAGCAGCGGCAGCTATGTACACAGTTCAATGAAAGCCTTCCCCGATTTTGTAGAAAAGGAGACCCTCATCGTGGTCAATAACTCCAGAGTGAGAAAGGCACGGCTTTTTGGAACTTCGGAAACAGGGGGAAGGGTTGAGTTTCTGCTGGTGAAAAAAATTTCCGATACCAAATGGACAGCAATGGTTACAAAAAAGAAAAAACAGCGCCGGGGTAAAAAATATATCTTCCCGGGAGGTATTGCAGGGGAGATTGCAGAAGATCTCGGAGATCTTCGTTCTATTCAGTTCTCAAATACAGTTGATGATGTCTATCTGGACAGTTATGGTCATATTCCTCTGCCTCCGTATATAAAAAGGGAGGATACTGAAGAGGACTGGTCCCGGTATCAGACTATCTATGCTCAGAAAACCGGTTCTACAGCGGCTCCTACTGCCGGACTCCATTTTACCAATGCAATACTGGACAGCATTAAAGAAAAGGGTATAAGGATTGTTCCGGTAACGCTCCATGTAGGGATGGGAACCTTTATACCAGTAAGGGCTGAAAATGTTGAAGATCATAAAATGCATGAGGAGGAGTATGAAATTTCTAAGGAAACGGCAGAAGAGATAAACGAAGCTAAAAAAACTGGAAAAAAGATACTCGCAGTTGGGACAACATCGACCAGGACCCTGGAATCGGCATGGACAACCGAAGGGATCAAGCCGGGAAGAGGGAAAACCAATCTTTTTATTTATCCGGGCTATCAATTTAAGGTTGTTGATCAGATGCTGACAAACTTTCACACCCCTGACTCCAGCCTTATTATCCTGGTTTCCGCATTTGCGGGAACAGAAAATATAAAAAGAGCCTACCAGGAGGCTGTGAGGGAAGAGTACCGGTTCTTTTCGTACGGCGACGCAATGTTTATCAGGTAACTAGTAGGTATTTTCGTCCATGGCTTCAAAATCAGCTCTTACTTTTTTTAGGTGATCAAGATCCTGGTTTAGAATTTCTCCGTAATCCAGTTCTCCGGCTGCTATCCTGACCCTCTCATCCTCCCAGTTCTGGATGCTTTCAAGAAAGTAATATTTTGTCTTTTTTAGCTTTTCTTCCCAGCTGCCGGCTTCATTCCAGTAGTAGAAAGCAAGTTTATAGTAATTTTCCGCTATTTCCAGGCTTTTAAGGTTATCCTCTTTCCAGGGGGCGTTGTAAAAATAGGCAACTCTTTTGTCATAGGAAGCAGCCAGACGCCTGTACAAATCCACCAGCTTAAGATTAACATGCATATAGAAGAGGTATCTGTACCGTTCCCACTCATCCTTGGTATTGATCCTTGTGAGAGCATTCAGCGGATTAACGAACGGCCGGGAGAGTGCCTGTTCCAAAAACCAAATATTACCGGTAAAATCTTCAGGATATTGATATAAATTCTGATGATACAGTTTATAGTATTCTTCAGCATAGAGAAGTTTATATGAATACGCTGAACTTACAACGGCACTTAATAAAATAAATAAAATTACTACCCGTTTCACCTTTACTATATCGGAACTCAGGTGATTTTACTCCAGACAATTTTCCCAAGCTTTTCGGGGGGGAGTGTGCCGTCAAGAATATGTATTTTCATGCCTGATCCACTGTATAACTCAATCGCTCTGCGGTAATTTTCTACGATATCTTTCTGTATGGATTTTTTTTCAAAAATCTCACGTTGATCCCGTTCTTCAAGACGGTTTTGACAGATTTCTTCCGGTACATCAAGAAAAAACAGATGTTCCGGAACTGGATAATCCATATTGAGTTTTAAAACGTTATCAAATCCGAATCTCAGAGACTGATACGCCAGGGAAGAGAATAGATATCTATCGGATATAACGGTTTCCCCCCTGCTGCATCTGGCAACGATACCTTCCTCGGGATTGTACAGATGTTCATTCCTGTCTGCTGCGAATAGTTTTGCAAGGGTTCCTGGAGCAGCAGCCACGTCCCCCCCAAGGACTCTTCTAATAACCTTTCCAATGTAATTGGTAGTCGGTTCACATTCGCTGATGCATATTATACCTTCTGCTTTAAATTTATCTGTCAGCAATGCGGTCTGGGTCGTTGTACCGGCACCGTCAAGACCTTCGAAAACGATAAATCCTTTAATAACCTGAAAATCTTTTACCATACCACTTAATTAACATAATAGATTGAAAAAATTCAATATAAGGGATACTCTAAACTAGATATTAGCGAAAATTACAGATGAGGTTTTATTCTGCAGCTCAGTAAATCATTTATTCATAGTATTCAGGTATCCTCATTTCTTTTTCTTGTCATTGCTACTGTTATACTCTCCTCTCCACTTCAACAAAAAATTGATGATAGAATGGACAGGCTTAAAAAAGAAACGATTCATCTTCTTGAAGATAGATTACAGCGAGACATCTCCTATTCTTCCATATCTCCTTCCATTTTTATTTTTCTGGAATTACGGGATGTTGTTATCATGGAGAGGGGGGGGGATCAAGAACTCCTCAAAGTTGGAAGAATCAGGGTACATTACTCTCTACTGCAGCTTATCAAAGGGAATTATAACCGTTCTTTGAAAGAGATAAGCATTATCAAGTCGAGGTTAAATTTTGATCTCAATAAAGACAAAGATTTATTAGCGCTTTTTACCGCCGGCAATACCGGAACCGGAAAAATCAATCTGCCTCAGGTAGTACTCAGCGGTAAAAACCTCTCTGTCACCGTAAAGAATGGGGATAATAAATTTACCCTGGATAAATTCTTTTTTAAGGTATCCACTCTTGACCAGGGTCTGAAGTATTCATCAACGGGAATAGTCAGCGGTGAGCTCAGCAGTAGATGGATTACCCGCGCTGGTGCAAGGTTTAAGTATTCCGGAACTATTAACAATGGATTGACCGATTTCAACAGCAAACTTGCTTTAAAATCGCTTTCTACCAATCTCTTTTCCCTGAATTCGCTGTCACTGCAGATTCAAAGGTCTAATGAATTACTGGTAGTAAGAAAAATAGAGGACAGTTCCCCTCTGGATATGGAAATTCACTATAATTCCCGTAGTAAAGATGCTGTCCTCTCGGTAATTTCCGAGAACTTTATCCCCGCTCATTATTTATTTTCCCTCAGGGAAAACAAATTTGTTACTAACTGGATTTCAGGAAACTATTCATTAAATCTCTCCATTACGTATTCCCTTGCCACAAATGAATTTTCTTACACGGGAAGTGCCGCCGTGGAAGGGAAAAATAAAATTATGGGAGGAATATATAATTTCAAGACAGAACTGGCAGGAAATAACGACAAGGTTTCGTTTGAGTATGCCAGATTGGTTTCTCCCTACGGAAACTATTATTACCGGGGTAGCATTTTTCTTGACAGCCTGCTTCCTGACGGGTTTCTTTCGGTAAAAAAAGGACGATACAAAGACAATTCATTAGAGGGGAATTTTACGTTTCGTTTAAGTAAAAACGAATTGAAAATCAGCGGTTCAGAGGTGATGTTAAACGGTTTACATTTCAATAATGTAGCGGGAGAGGTAAAAAAATACAGTGATGATTTTGACTTCTCAACTTCCTTCACCGTTTTAAACACTGAGGGACTGGCTAACAAGACTTCAATAGAGGGGAATCTTCAGTATGCTCCCGAACTTTTCATGCAGCTGACTATTGTTACCGATGATTTACCGCTGGAACCCTTTAAGAAGTACACAGGAATAATAAATACTCACAATGTAACAATGACTACAGAAGGCTTTCTTACCACCGATTTTAAGAAATTTTCATTTTCCCTGAACAATGTTCAACTAAGGGATACATCTGATATAAAAAACACTCTTTCATTCAGCTGTACAGGAAACAACGGAGGAATCAATATAACAGGAGTTAAAGCTCAGTGGAAAGGGGAAGAGTTAACGGGGGCTGTTCTCGCTGAACGGGAAAAGAAGGATTACACAATCAGAGGGGATCTTGTATTTAACTCGTATCCCTACAATTTCGTCCTCTACGCCGGGAATGATGGAGTATTTGTAAGGGGGAATTACAATCTTTTACTTTCAGCCCAATTCAGCAGTGCCGGAGTGAACTTTACTGCCCAAAGTACTTCATTCCCGGTACCCTTAAGAGATTATGTTACTGAAATCTCTTTAAACTGCAGCGGATACTATCTTAACAATACCTCATGGAAAGTACTTTTTGAAAAGGCACTTATTAAAAACCTCCCGTTGCCGATCGCAGAAAATAAACTTGAATTCTCCGGTGAGGTAACGCAGAGCAGCGCCGTACTTAAAGAGATCAGTTTTACCGATACATTATCAACGCTCTATGGAGAAAGTTCCGTAGATTATGACCTGGGTAGGAACAACTATAACGGCAGTCTTTATTTAACGGATGAACAAAACAATGAAAGCTACAGCGGTTCAATACAGCTAACCGATAATCTTCTTAATCTGGAAGCTGTGTTCTCAGGAGCCCCGATTGAGCGTTTTAAAAAGTCGCCCTTAAGCGGACTCGTATCAGGGACTGTAACTGCAGAAGGAAGCAGGACAAATCCCGATTTCCAGTCAACAATCCGCCTTGACCGGGGGATTTATGCCTCAACTCCAATAGAGCTGTCATCATCGATTCATTTTAAGGATAATATTCTGAATGTAGATTATTTTATGATGAAGTATCAAATTTATTCTTTTTCGGGGGGTAACGGATACGTTGATACAAAATCAGGCAGATACAGTATCGCTACCGGATTTCAGAACACCATAGGAGGGCACAACGTTACATCTGATCTTTCACTGGAGGGAGAATTCAGTATCCCTGAGAATCAGGAAAAAATAACTTTAGAGAACCTGCAGAATCTTTCTTTTAAGGGAAGATTCAGTTCCCAGAATGCAGAAGTAGATGGTAAAAAAGCAAGAGACTGGCATCTGGATCTCAGCAGGGGAGAAAACAACGATCTAACTTTTACAGGCGGTCCTGACAACAGTATAAAAGGTTTTATAGGTAATGATGGTACCTTTACATGCACCTCCACAGACCGCTTCCCCATAAAAACAAATGCTTACGGAAAAATTAAGGATGGGGAAATTGATATAATGCTGAAAGACAGCAGAGTTAATCTTACGGCGATAAACATAATAAAGATACCGGGTTTCCGGTTTTCCGGCGGAGCAGGTTACGGCGATGTCCGGATAAAAGGAGAATTGCGGGATCCTGATTTTATCGGTTCATTGAATGTAAAGGGAGCAGTGGGAGAACTCTCCTATCTTGCCGATCCTATCGAACCCTTCAATACAACAATCACTTTTTCAAATAAGAATATGCATGTCGCTGCTGCAGTTATGAAAAGCGGTGATACAGACGTAGCCGGCGAGGCAGATTTCACCTTCAGTAAGTGGGTCCCCGGAGTATACAAACTCGATTTCACCACCATAAATGATCCCGGTGTTCACCTGCTGTACCGTATCGGTTCAATCGGATTAGGGATAAACGGATATGCAGCAGGAAATTTGATAATTGAAGGCCTCGGCTCACAGACAAAATTCTCCGGAAAACTGAAGGTGGACAAAGCCTTTATTACCTTGAGCCAGACGGAAAAAGGCAGCACAGAGGGGTCATCCCCCACCTCGGTTGATATGGAATTTACTACCGGCCGGAAGGTAGAAGTTTTATGGCCATCGACAAATCTCCCCATAATTAAGGCAAATACGGAACCGGATCAGAATATTCATGTTATAATGGATGGTATCAGCGGTACTTACAGCGTAAAAGGTGATATAGCCGTAAAATATGGAGAAATCTATTACTTTCAGAGGAATTTTTATCTAACCAGTGGTACAATAATCTTCAATGAAAACGAAGAATCTTTTGATCCTATTGTTGATTTTACAGCCCGGATACGAGAAGTTGATTCACAAGGAGAGGCAGTTAATGTTTACATGTACCTGGACAAGACCCCTTTGAGTAAGTTCTCCCCACGGTTTGAATCAGATCCAGCACTTCCTACCGTAGAGATTATGGCAATGCTGGGATCAAATGTATTCGCCCAATTGGGAAGTGAAAAGGTTGATATAACCTCAGCTTTGGCTCTCACAGGCGATCTTGTGAGCCAGTTCAGCATTGTCAGAGGATTTGAGCAGAAGGTAAAAGACATATTTCAACTGGACCTTTTTTCGATACGTACGCAGATGATCCAGAATATAATTCTGGACAGGTTCATAGGGAGCGGTATTAGCGATACTACTTCATCAGATGTGTTTGGTAAGTATCTTGACAATACCACCATATATTTGGGAAAGTATTTCGGTAATTCACTGTTTTTACAAACGATGGTTCAGCTTGGTTCTGCCAGCGGATTTTCAGAGGATTATACAGCATCTGAATCGTTACAGGTTCAGACAACGGTAAATCTGGAATGGGAAACACCATTTTTCCTTCTTGATTTATCCATAGAACCGGACTTTATCAATCCGGTTTCGAGTTTAGACAACACAAGTCTCAGTTTTTCCTGGGGCTTTTCTTACTAACAATAGGGAGACTATATGAGAAAATTAGGAATTATTTTACTTTTACTCTTGTTACCGGTATTAATTGTAACCGCTCAGGAAGCATGGTATGTTAAAAAACCGATAGTGGAGATCCGTTTTGAAGGGCTGCATAATGTGTCGAAAACAGATTTATCCAATTTCACCGATCAGTTTACCGGTAAAGTATATACCGATTCCCTGTTTAAAGACATGCAGAGTAAACTTTTTGCCCTGGACTACTTTAAAAAATTCAGAGCTGAAGCAGAACCCGGTGATCCAGAGAAAAAAAGCGTTATTATTATTTTTTCTGTAGAGGAGAAACCCGTTGTCGGGGATATAGTAATCGATGGGAACAAAAACGTATCCGAAGGCGATATCCTGGATGCAATCCTTCTCAAGAAGGACGATATATTCAGTAAAACAAAACTGAGGGCTGATGAAAAAGCAATAAAGGACCTCTACCTTGACAAGGGGTTTCCAGATGTAACCGTTACGTCGGAAAGTTCAGAGGATGAAAAGTCCAAACTTGTTGAAGTAACCTTTTCCATAAAGGAAGGGTACCAGACCAGGGTTAAAGAGATCGCTTTTTCCGGTAATAGCTTCGCTACTGATTCAACCCTGAAAGGGCTTCTTTCAACCAAGGAGCAGAAACTGCTGCAGAAGGGTGTTTTTAAGGATAATCTTCTCGAAGAGGATAAAAAAGCCATTGTCAAATATTATGCTGAAAGAGGGTATATTGATGCAAAGGTGGTTGAAATCAAAAAGGATCTTTTAGAAAGTGAAAAAGATAAAAACTTTTTAAAACTTACCTACTATATAGAAGAGGGAGACCAATGGTTCTTTGGAGGAATCAACTTTAAGGGGAATACCCTCTTTAATAATGAAACACTTCGGGAGAAAGTTCTTCTTAAAGAGGGGGATATTCTCAATCAGTCAAAACTCATCGCAGGATATACCAAGATAACCGACCTCTATTACAATGACGGGTATATTTTTAACGATATCAAGATTGATCAGAAGAGAGATTCAAGAGAAAAAACCATTACTTATACCATTTCAGTTGTTGAAAAGGAGCGTGCTCATATTGAGAATATTCTCATCAAAGGAAACGTTAAAACAAAAGATCATGTCATATACAGAGAGATTCCGTTATCTCCCGGTGATGTTTTCAGCAAGGACAAGGTTATTGAGGGTGTTCAGAACCTGTACAATACGGGCCTGTTTTCAACGATAAATCCAGAAACACCTTATGGTTCGGCTGAAGGGCTTATGGACCTTGTACTCAACGTAGAGGAAGCAAAAAATACCGATATAAACTTTGGAATTACTTTTACCGGTGCAGCAGGTACTTTTCCTGTAGTCGGATTTCTGAAGTGGAACGACAAAAATTTCAGAGGGGAGGGGCAGAATCTTAATATAGGGACTGAGCTTTCAACGAATAAACAGAATTTGACCCTGGGTTTTACGGATAACTGGATTATGGGCAAACGGTGGTCTGCAGGAATAAATTTCTCTTTTGAACATCTCTTAAACGAAAATATTAAACAGGACATTATGGGAGTCAGGTTCTCAGAAGATGAATACAACGACGGGACCGCAGCTCCTGACCCGTATAACAGTTACGATGAGTGGCAAACCGCTGTGAACAACGGAGAAACGATCGATTCCTCCTATCTTATGAAGTATGACAGCCTCGAGTTTGCCACCGGTGTTAATACCGGATACACCTTTCATACCCCTGTAGGCCGCATAACAACAGGTACCGGACTTAAAACATCATTCACCAGGGTTCATTACGATCCGGAAGTATACCGCCCCTATAATCCTTCTATAAGAAACAACCTTGATACCTGGCTTTTTAATAACAAACTTTGGCTGAATGTCGGATGGGATACCCGTGATTTTGTCATGAATCCCGGAAAAGGCTTTTTCTTCAATGAAATATTCACCTACGCCGGAGGATTTATAGGCGGAAACAGCAACTATTTAAAAACCCAGTCTAAGGCAGAAGGGTTCTTTACCCTCCTTGATATACCAGTATCAGATACTTATACCTTCAAGACCATCCTTGCACTTCATACAGCATATTCGGCAGTACTGCCCCAGTACTATTATTCAAACGGTTCATGGACAACCGGGGTAGAAGCCACAACAAATGATCTTTTGTTTACCGATGGGATGACGATTGCCAGGGGCTGGTCGTGGATGCAGGACGGTGAGGCGATGTGGGATAACTGGGTTGAGCTCAGGATGCCGGTTTCAGAAAAGGTACTCTGGTCCGATATCTTTCTAAGCGGTACCGGGTTCTGGAATCAGCTTGATGATGTAAAATCCATGAATATCAGTGATTTCAAGTTCAGCATGGGAGCCGGGATCAGATTCGTTATCCCGGGGCTTCCGATTGGGCTTTACTTTACAAAGAGGTTCTCATTTGACGAAAACAGCAATCTTCAGTGGGAGGGCGGTTCAATATTCCGAAGTGCAGATAATGCCAACTCCGGTATTGATCTTGTAATCGCTTTTACCACAGGAATGTTTTAAGAATACAATCAGGAGTAAACCATGAAAAAGAGAAGTTTATTAATACTATTAATGTTTATAAGTTTTTCCGCACACATCTTTGCGGAAAAACTGACCATGATTGGGGTTGTTGACCTGACAAAGATCGTTTCCAACTATTTCAAGGAGTCTTCAGCCTGGAGAGAAATTGATGAACTGACACAGAAGGTTGAAGAGACAACCAATTCCAAGCTTGATGAGATCAAGACTCTTCAGGAAAAGAAAATTGAGGCACAAAATAAAGGCGATGACACCCTTGCACTCCAGTTGGACAATGAGATTGAAAAGAAAAAGCAGTATCTTCAGGAATACCACAAAATCATGTCTGACAGGATAACCAGCAAGAAAGAAAACCTTCTTGCATCTTCCGGCTTCTCCAAGGAGATTATCGAAGCAATCTCCTACATAGCTGAGGATCAGGGGTTCTCCATTGTGTTAAGGAAAAAGGATCCCAACATACTCTACTACAACTACGAAGTAGATATTACCGACAAGGTTATAGACCGTTTAATGAAGACACGATGAGTGACCTGACACCCATGATGCGGCAGTACCGGAAAATAAAATCCCGGTACTCCGATGCGGTGCTGTTTTTCCGGCTGGGAGACTTCTATGAAATGTTCGAGAAGGATGCAAAGGAGGTCTCCCGTATTCTTAACCTTACCCTTACTGCCCGTCATGGTGTGCCGATGTGCGGAATTCCGTACCATGCTTCAAAAAACTATATTCCCAGGCTCCTGAAAGCTGGAAAAAAAATTGCCGTCTGCGAACAGATATCCCTGCCCGAAAATGGTAAAGGATTGGCTGAGCGGGATGTAGTTGAGGTTATAACTCCGGGTACAATAGTCAACGAAGATTTTCTTGACAGATACGTAAACAACTATCTGGCCGTCATAGGAAGCCAGGGGAACTTTATCTCTTTTGCCTACATAGACCTCTCTACCTCTGAATTCTATGCTACTGCTATCCCGATAAAGGATAAGGAGGAGCGGATAAGGGGTGAAATCTACCGTTTAAAACCCTCTGAGATTATTGTACAGGAATCGGTTCTTGAAAATGACAATACCCTTCAGCAAATAATCAATGCTGATCCGTCCCTGTTTGTGAACAGGTTTCAGGATTGGCATTTTGATGCTGAGTCAGCATATGAACTGCTTCTGAAACAGTTCAAAGTATCAAACCTTAAGGCTTTCGGGCTTCAGAAGGGGAGTCCGGAGCTTGCTTCCTGCGGAGTGCTGCTTGAATACATAGGAGAAACATCCAAATCACTGCTCCCCCATATCCGGTCGCTGACGGTCTATGATGACAGCGATTTCCTCGGTCTGGATGAAGCAACCCAGCGGAATCTTGAGATAACCGGGAGTCTAAACAATACGGAATCAAATTTTACACTGCTGAGGGTTCTGGATAAAACAAGGACTTCCATGGGAGCACGGAAATTAAAAAGATGGCTTTTGCATCCTTTAAAGAATAAGAGCAGTATCGATTCACGGCATAACACTGTTGAATCCTTGTATCACAATCAGATAGCCCTCTCTGAAATACGGAACGCTCTTTCCGGGGTTCTCGACATCGAAAGACTGACTTCGAGGGTTGCCATGGACAAAGCCCATGCAAAGGACCTTCTTGCCCTCTGCGGCAGTCTTGAGCACATGGAATCGATAAACAGGATCGTCAGTTCAGATCCTCATCTTGTCATTGATCCTCTTCCTTCTGTAAAAATGGAGGTCATTAATGCCGTTACTGATTTAGTCAGAGCCGGAATTGCCGAAGACCCCTCTATTCTGCTATCCGAAGGCCGGCTTATTCGGGATGGCTACAGCAAAGATCTGGATTCCCTCAGAAACATACGGAAAAACAGCCAGAATCTGCTCTCAGAGTATATAAAAAGGGAACAGGAAGAGAGCGGTATAACTTCTCTCAAAATTAAATACAACAAGATAATAGGCCATTTTATCGAAGTAACAAAAGCAAATCTGCCTCAGGTTCCTGAACATTTTATTAGAAGACAGTCGCTTCTTAACTGTGAACGGTTCACAACAGATAAACTGATAGAACTTGAATCAGCTATAAGCAGCTCCTTTGAGAAGATTATTCAGCTTGAAAAAGAACTTTTTATAGAAATACGGGACCGTGTTAAAGAGGAGATACCGGTACTTCTTGAAGCTGCCTCCTTTATTTCTGATATTGACTGCCTCCAGAGTTTTGCCCATGCTGCAACTGTGTATGGATATGTAAAACCGGTCATCTCGCCTTCAAATACGCTTTCAATAATAAACGGCCGTCATCCGGTTGTGGAAATCAATCTGCCGCCGGGTTCGTTTATACCGAATTCCATCGGACTCAACTCAAAAGAAAAATATTTCGCAATGATAACCGGTCCCAATATGGCAGGAAAGTCTACATACCTCAGACAGACAGCTCTCATTGTTCTTATGGCTCAAGCAGGCTCCTTTGTACCTGCGGAAAAAGCGGAAATAGGGATTACTGACAAGATATTCTGCCGCGTTGGTGCCTCTGACAATCTTGCCAGGGGAGAATCTACCTTTCTTGTGGAAATGAACGAAACTGCCTTTATTCTGCGTCATGCCACAGAAAAGAGTTTGATTATAATGGACGAGGTTGGCAGGGGAACAAGTACTAACGATGGTCTTTCTATTGCCTGGGCAGTTACCGAATACCTCCTTTCCATGAAAGTAAAAACCCTTTTTGCAACCCATTATCATGAGTTGTCTCTGATTAAAGACAGACATCTTATTAATCTTCATCTTGAAATAGCAGAAAGGAACGGAGAAATAATTTTCTTAAAGAAAGTTAAAGAGGGTTCTTCCGAGAAATCCTACGGTATCCACGTAGCCAAACTTGCAGGAATTCCTGAAAAAGTGCTGAACAGGGCCTCTGATATTCTTGATTCTCTTTCAAAAGAAGGTATTGCCCCTACAGATATTCCGGAAGCTGAACCTGGAAGTAAAGAGGGACAACAGCCCCTTTTCAAGTCCGATGATCTTATTCTGACTGAGCTGAGATCCCTAAAAATTGAAAACATGACCCCGCTTGAAGCTTTAAACATTCTCGCACGGCTTAAAGAGATTTCTGAATCAGGGTAAGATTTTCCCGTGTATTAACAGATATGACCATAGGAAACGTTATACAGACACTGGCTACTCCCGCCAGGTGCCTCTTATGCGGTAAAAATCTCATGGGGGAACACTATACAGGATATCCGCTCTGCTCTTCATGCCGGATCCGCTTGTTGTCGGGGAACAGAGAGAGGAGATGCTCTGTATGCAGTATCCCCCTCACCTCAGAAAAAACTGTCTGTACCCGCTGCAGATCGAGAGGGTTCTCCTTCGAATCGAATTTTTCACTCTTTAGCTATCAGAAAGATATTAAAGAACTACTCTATCAGTATAAATTCAGAAATAACAGGATATTGGCAGCTCTTTTTGCAGAACTCTTTTATACGCTTTACTTACAACAAAACAAATTTGATGCAGTTATCCCTGTGCCTTCTACCATCATTAATGTAAAAAGAAGGGGATGGGATCATACAGGAGAGATAGCGGGGATACTCAGAAGAAAATACGGAATTCCTGTGCTGAACTGTTTATATAAAAAGGGTACCTCAGCACAGAAAAAACTAAGTTATACGGAAAGAGTGACTAACCTGGAGGGTAAGCTAATAGTAAAAAAGAACTGGGGGAAAATCCCATTAAAAATAGTGCTCCTTGATGATGTATTTACCACAGGAGCCACCCTTGAACACTGTTCATTAGAACTGATAAAAGCAGGTTGTTCCGGTATAAAAGCCGTCACCCTTGCTATTGACTAATCAGACTGTAATTGATACATTAGTCAAAGCAGATTAATTCTTTCTTCAAAGGAGTCGCTTACGACTCCTTTTTTAATGGGTGAATAACGGAAGTGGAATATTTAGACACGGAAAATAGTCTTTTTAAAGAGTTAAAACCGGTAATAAACGGCTTGGGGTATGATATTGTTGAGTTTCATACCAGGCTTAAGGAGGGGAATCTTAACCTTTCCTTACGTATATATAAACCTGATGGGGTAACTATTGACGACTGCACCCTTGTTCATAGAACCATCTATCCCCGTATCGAAATTATGGAGGAGATCAGGGATATTACTCTTGAAATCTCGTCACCCGGAACTTCCAGGAAAATTAAGAGTCTCGATGAATTCAGCATTTTTACCGGTAGAGCGGTAAGCATTCTTACAATTGACGATACTGAATGGATTCACGGAACGATTCAAACTGCTGAAAATGAAACTTTGACTGTAAAAACAAAAGAAGATACAGTTAGTATAAAATATAGCGATATAAAAAAAGCTAAACTTGAATAAGAGGGGGACAGAAACACACTATGGCTTCTGGACTTGCTGATGCAATCCGGGGTCTCGTTCATGAGAAGGGGATTTCGGAAGATCTTGTACGAAAAACAATTGAAGATTTCCTCTATGCTGCTTACAAAAGGAAATTTGGTACTGTTGAAAATGCGGTCGTCAGATTCAATGATGACTACTCTGAGGTATCAATATTTGCCCGAAAGAGCATAGTAGAAGAAATAACAGATCCTGTCTTTGAGATTGAACTTAAAGATGCTCTGGAACTTAACGATGAATGCGAAGTAGGTGATGAACTCCTTATTGAAATCAACCCTACAGATTTCGACCGTGGTGCTGTTCAAAGTGCGAAACAGAAAGCACGTCAGACCCTGCGCGAGATTCATAAAGATACTCTCTACTCTGAATTCAAGGATAAAGAAGGGGAGATGATAATAGGATATCATCAGAGGGAAAGAAACGGAAATATTTTTGTTGATCTTGGTAAAATTGAGGGGATTCTTCCAAAACGCTATCAGTCCCCCAGGGAAAGTTATCATCCCAACGACAGAATTAAGGCACTCATCTATGAGGTCAGTAAATCACCTTCAGGGCTTCAAATCATTCTTTCCCGTACTCATACCGATTTTGTAAAAAGGATTTTCGAACTTGAAGTCCCTGAAATCTATGACAAAACAGTAGAGATTTTCAAGATTGTGAGGGAACCAGGATACAGAACAAAGATATCTGTCTACTCAAATAGAGAGGATGTTGACCCTGTTGGTGCCTGTGTCGGAATTAAAGGGGTGAGGATTCAGGCCATCGTCAGAGAACTTGAAGGGGAGAAAATAGATATTCTCAAGTATGTTACGGATCAAAGAGAATTTATTAAGAATGCGCTATCACCTGCTGAAGTTGAAAATGTAATTATCCTAGACGAATCAAAACGTCAGGCACTCGCAATTGTCAACGAAAGTCAGCTATCCCTCGCCATCGGGAAAAAAGGCCTTAACGTTCGTCTCGCAAACAGACTTGTGGACTGGAACATTGATGTAAAGACTATTGAACAGTTTGAAGAAATGGATATTACCATTGATTCGAAAAGAGAACTCAACGCCTTATTCAACGATATTGAAGAGGAGATTACTTCTATTTCCGAACTTCCCGGTATCTCAGAGCATCTTGTCGAACTGCTTACTGCAAACAATATTGAGTTGATCGAGACTCTTGTTTCCATGGATAGAAACGATCTTGAGAAACTTGAAGGGTTCACCGAGGAAGATATAAAAAACATAGAGACTATTATTTCCGAGAATGTTGATATTGTTGAAGAGGAAGAGCTTGAAGAAGAGGAGTTCTTTGAAGAACAGGAAGAAGAAAAAGACGAAGAAGAATCTCCGGAAGAGGAAACGTATGAGTGTCCTGAATGCGGCGCTCCGATTACTATAGATATGACATCCTGTCCTGCATGCGGTATTGGACTCCGGTTTGAAGAAGAAGAACCGGATAATGAGGATGGTGAAAAACTCGAAGAAGAGGAATAGACGGGAAATAGAGCAATGCTTTATTGACAAAGTAAAGTCAATGTGATGATCTATTTTTGTTAAACAAGAAGGTGTGAAGAGGATTTATGGCTGAAGAACAGGATAAAAAAGAAAAACCAAAAGCTACTTTAATTAAACATAGAAAACCCAAGGAGCCGGAGAAACCTACCTCTGAAAAGAAAAAGGTCGTTGTCATAAAGAAAAAACCGGTACCTAAAAAAACTGTTCACAAGGTTGTTGCAAAAAAGGAATCTGCATCTGAAGCAGTTCCCAAAGAAACGGCAGCATCTTCTGAAGTTAAAGCTGAAAGTCCGGTAACAAAACCTTCTGTAAATGATAAACCGAAACCTGCAGCAGATTCAGCTGCGGTAAAAAGTGCAGCTGCGCGGAGTAATGAACAGAGACCTTCCGGAACGCGTCAGAGATATAATGATACCAGGGGTCAGCAAAACACCCGTTCCGGATACCAGGGGCAGCGGACCCAGCAGGGAGGAAGACCTCCGTATCAGGGACAGCGGCCCCAGCAGGGAGGAAGACCTCCGTATCAGGGACAGCGGCCCCAGCAGGGAGGAAGACCTCCATATCAGGGTCAGCGGCCTCAGCAGGGTTCAAGACCTCCATACCAGGGGCAGCGGCCCCAGCAGGGTTCACGGCCTCCATACCGGGGACAGCGGCCTCAGCAGGGTTCAAGGCCTCCATACCAGGGTCAGCGGCCTCAACAGGGGGGAAGACCTCCGTATAGAGGAGGTGGCAGCAAACCACAGGGCGGCGGTTTTATGCCTGAAGTCAACAAGGAAGACTTAAGCAAGAAACATGCCGGAAAGAAATTCTTCAAAGCTAAAAAGAAACCTACTTACCAGAAGAATAGAAAGGAATCGAAGGAAATCGACTTCAATGTAAAGAAAAAACAGGTAATTATGTCAAATCCTGTTCCCAAATCAATCGATATACTTGAAGCGGTAAGCGTTTCCGAGCTTGCAAAAAAAATGAATCTCAAGGCATCTGAGCTTATCGGGAAATTGATGACCATGGGAATGATGCTCAATATAAATCAGCAGATAGATGCAGAAACCGCAGAGATAATTGCAGCTGAGTATGATTGTAAAGTTAATGTTGTTTCACTTTACGATGAAACAATTATAGAAAAAGAAAAATCAAGCGAAGATGAACTTGTCCCGAGACCCCCTATTGTTACGGTTATGGGACACGTTGACCATGGTAAAACGAAACTACTTGATGCTATCAGGGAAACTGACATTGTTTCCAAAGAGCACGGTGGAATTACCCAGCACATCGGTGCATACAAGGTATCTCTTCCCAACGGTGAAATTGTTTTTCTCGATACTCCCGGACATGAAGCATTTACGCTTATGCGGGCAAGAGGTGCACAGATAACAGACATAGTTGTTTTAGTAGTTGCAGCAAATGACGGAGTAATGCCGCAAACGGTAGAAGCCATTCATCACGCCAAAGAAGCAGAAGTCCCTATTATTGTAGTAATCAATAAAATAGATCTTCCTGAGGCGAACCCTGACAGGGTAAAACAACAGCTTTCCGAATATGATTTGATCCCGGAAGACTGGGGCGGTTCAACCCTCTTCTGCAACGTATCCGCCTTGAAAAGAGAGGGAATCAACGAGCTGCTTGATATACTTCTTCTTCAGGCGGAGATGATGGAGTTGAAGGCAAATCCGAAATTACGAGCTGAAGGAAAAGTCATCGAATCAAAGATTGATCATGGAAGAGGTATTGTTTCCAGTATAATTATTCAGAATGGTACCCTGAGGGTGGGAGATGCCTTCGTTGCAGGTGTTTTTAACGGAAAGGTAAGAGCTATGTTTGATGATCATGGCAACCGTATTGAAGAAGCACCCCCCGGAACACCGGTGGAGGTTCTTGGATTTACCGGAGTTCCAGATGCCGGATCACCATTTCAGGTTACAAAAACTGAGAAACTGGCTAAACAGATAGGTGAGAAACGTCAGGAACTTGAACGACAGGGTGAAGCAAAAAATGTCAAAAAAATTACACTGGATAATATCTACGACTCTATTCAGGATGGTGAAATTCTTGAACTTAAGGTTATCATAAAGGGTGACGTGCATGGCTCTGTTGAAGCTCTCAAGAGTTCCCTTGAGAAGTTATCAACAAAAGAGGTCAGGCTTAATGTTATTCATGCAGCCGCCGGAGCGATTATTGAAAATGATATTAACCTGGCAGCGGCCTCGAATGCCATAATAATCGGTTTTCACGTAAGGCCGACAGCAAAGGCTCAGTCTCTTGCTGAAAAAGAGAAGGTTGATATCCGTAAGTACAACATAATCTACGATGTCGTTGAAGATGTTAAATCTGCAATGGAAGGGCTCCTTGCTCCGGATCTGCAGGAAATGAACATCGGTACTGTAGAAGTCCGTGAAATCTTCAAGGTACCGAAGATCGGTGTAATTGCCGGATGTTATGTAACCAAAGGAAAGGTTAAGCGCGGGTCTAGCATGCATATATTCAGAGAAGGCGTTGAAATACACACCGGGAAAATATCCTCTCTCAAACGTTTTAAGGATGATGCAAAAGAGGTTGCTGAGGGTTATGAATGCGGTATCGGTATAGAAAACTTTGATGATCTTCAGGTAGGGGATATCTTTGAAGTTTTTGAAGTAAAAGAGATTGCGAGGAAACTGTAGTTTTAATGGGTGATAGTATTAGATTAAAAAGAGTGCAGGCACTCATCCGGGATGAAATTGGAACGATGATAGTTATGGGAATTGTGAAGGATCCGAGAATCAGTCATATGTCTTCTGTAACAGATGTAAGGGTTTCCAAGGATATCAATTATGCGAAGGTGTATATATCAAGTTTTGAAGACCATGCTTCGTTGGAAAAGACTGTTGCTGCTCTCAATCATGCATCCGGATTCATTCAGCAGCGTCTTGCAAAACGGATGAAAACAAGAAATACTCCGAAACTTTCCTTCTTTATGGATAATTCCATAGAAAATGGTATCAGGATGACTAATCTTTTAGAGGAACTGGATACTTGATAGAGACAAAATCCGGTGCAGTTTTCATTAATAAACCTTCCGGAATAACCTCATTCAAATCTCTCGATACAATCAAGAGGAAGCTTTCAACCCGGAAGATAGGACATACAGGGACTCTGGACAAGTTTGCCTCAGGAGTTATGATTGTTCTCATTGGAAAGATGACAAAACTTGCAGGATATTTTACCGGCCTGGATAAGGAATATGAAGCTGTTTTTTCGTTTGGAAAAGAAACGACGACCCTGGACCCTGAAGGTGAGGTCATTGCCGAGTCCGAAGTTCCGGATCTATCCGTTATCAGGGAAAAGATAGAATCCTTTAAAGGAGTCATCCGGCAAGTCCCTCCTGCTTATTCCGCTGTTCACATCAATGGGAAAAGAGCTTATGAGTTAGCACGGGAAGGCGGTACTCCGGAGATCAAAGACCGTGAAATCACCATTTATAACTTTGAGATTCTTTCCTGGGAATCTCCTGATCTTACGGTCAGAATTGCATGCAGTAAGGGAACCTATATCCGTTCCATCGCCCGGGATCTCGGACGGAGCTGCGGCTCACATGCCTACGTAACGTCTCTTAAAAGGACAGCTGTAGGAGAGGTAAGGATAGAAAATACTGTTGTTTCTGATGAACTGGATCCGGAAAATGATCTCGTCCGGGGTAAAAATCTTTTCTCACTTCTTCCGAATATACAGATACTACCGGTAAGAAGAGAAATTATCCCCGGAATACTTAACGGAAGGCAACTGGATAGTGCCCTGTTTCCGGGAATTGACCTTTCCTATACCCAATTTGCCCTTTTTCTTGAGGAACGTTTTGTTGCTCTTATCTCAAAGGAAATGCAACGGCTGAAGTATAACTTTGTATCAGGAGACTTGTATGGTTCTTTCATGGAATGATTTTGTATCAGGCAAGACACTACTCGATCAGAACCTTTCTTTGACGATAGGAGTGTTTGACGGGGTTCATCTTGGCCACAGAAAACTAATAAATTCCGTTTTAATGAACAGGAAAGGGGGAATAGCTGCGGTTCTAACCTTTAATCCCAACCCACGGATTGTACTGGGAGATACATCCTTTCCCGGGGATATTTCAACGCTTGAACAGAAGACAGATATTCTTCTTTCACTCGGTATTGATAAGGTTATAGTAATTGACTTTTCCGCTGATTTTAGTAGACTAACAGGAGAGCAGTTTTTGAGCTATCTTCTTGAAAGTTCCAATCTTAAATATCTCGTTTTAGGAGATAACTTTAGATTTGGTTACAAGGGGATGACCAGTTCACATGATGTAAATAGTATTCTTAAGGATAGCGAAGTAGAAGTGAACATTTCCAAAATGGCTTATTATAAAGAAGAAATTGTAAGCAGTACAAGAATCAGAAAAGATATCTCTTCTGGTAATTTTAAGGAAGCGAATGCAATGCTCAATCGAGTTTTTTCACTGGATACCGCCAGAATCCCTCAGGTTCCAGGGGAGAAAACCATTACTATAGAAAAAAACCATTTTTCTCAGATCCTTCCGCCACAAGGATCGTATGAAGTTGAGGTGCTTTTAAATCAAAATCATCAGTTAAAAACTGAATGTCTTATTGAACGTGATATACTTACGTTAAAAACACCTGGTAATCAAAGAATTACCGAAATAAAATTTAAAACCGAGAAACAATAAGGAGATTATTATGTCTTTAGGTAAAGACCAGAAAATTGAAATTGTGAAAGAATTTGGATCCAGTGAAAAAGATACAGGATCTACTGAAGTGCAGATTGCACTCCTTACAACCAGAATTAAAGAACTGACAGAGCACTTTAAGGTCCATAAGAAAGATCATGCATCAAGAAGAGGCCTTTTAAAGCTTGTCGGTCAGAGAAGAAGACTGTTAAAGTACCTGAAAAAGACTGATTTGGAAGGATACCGTGCAATTCTTAAGCGCTTAAATCTGCGTAAATAAAAATAGGAAGTAATTAATGATTGAAAAAATAAAAATAAATATAGGCGGCCGTGACCTTATAATGGAAACCGGCCGTATGGCTAAACAAGCAAATGGTGCCGTTTATGCAAGCTATGAAGGCAGTGCTGTTCTTGCTACCGCATGCTGCGGTAATAATCAGGTAGAAGGACTCGATTATGTCCCGTTACAGGTAGAATACAATGAAAAATTCTATGCTGCAGGAAAGATTCCCGGAGGGTTTTTAAAACGAGAGGCACGGCCCAAGGACAAAGAAATTCTTGTAAGTCGTCTAATCGATAGACCAATGAGACCTCTTTTCTCCAAGGAGTTCGGCAGAGAAATACAGGTTGTTCCTACAACAATTTCAACCGATCAGATCAATCCTCCCGACATAGTAGCAATGAATGCCGCAGCTACCGCTGTCTTTATCTCTGATATTCCCTTCAACGGACCCATCGGTGCGGTGAGAGTTGCCAGTGTGGACGGAGAACTCATTATAAACCCGACGTTTCAGCAGATCGAAGAGAGTGAACTGGAAATAATCGTTTCCGGTACCGAAGACGGCATTACAATGGTTGAAGGCGGAGCGAAAGAGGTCAGTGAAGAACTTATGCTTAAAGCTATTGACCTGGCAAAAGGGGCTATTACAGAAATATGTAAAGCGCAGAAAAAATTTGCCGCTGTTGTCGGAAAAGAAAAGCTTCCGGTTGCCCCTGTTACCCTTACGTTGGAAAAAGCAGATGAAATGAAAGCGTATGCTTATCCTCTTTTGGAAGAGGCCTGTTTTGTAAAAGGTAAGTTTAACAGATCAAATGCAATAAAAGATGTTAAGGCGAAGACCCGGGAGAAATTCCAGGAACACATAACTGAAGAAACCGATAAACTCTTTTCAGAACTTTTTGAAAAGCTTGAGTACGAAATTGTGCGCAAATCAATACTGGAAAAAGGGTTAAGAACCGATGGAAGATCGGTAGAGGAAATCAGACCTATTACTTGTGAAATTGATGTCCTCCCGAGAACCCATGGAAGTGCACTCTTTACCAGAGGTGAAACTCAGAGCCTTGCAGTTACAACCCTCGGTACTGTTTATGACGAACAGATGGAGGATAATATTGACGGTGTAAAAAAGTTTAACAACTTTATGCTGCACTACAACTTCCCCCCCTATTCAGTGGGTGAAACAGGAAGACTCAGCACTGGACGGAGAGAAATTGGTCACGGACATCTCGCATACAGGGCTATCAAGGCAGTTCTTCCTGAAAAGTCTGATTTTCCATACACAATAAGAATTGTTTCTGAAATCCTTGAATCCAACGGTTCGTCCTCTATGGCTACGGTCTGCGGGGGAACACTTTCACTTCTTAATGCCGGTGTTCCAATCAAGAAACCTGTTGCCGGTATTGCTATGGGACTTATTACAGACGGGACAAAGTTTACCGTTCTGAGTGATATTCTCGGAGAAGAAGATCATCTTGGTGATATGGACTTTAAGGTAACGGGAACCGAAGATGGTATTACGGCCTTTCAGATGGATATTAAAATCGACGGTGTAACTCCCGAAATAATGAAAAAAGCTCTTGAACAGGCTAAAAAAGGCCGTTTGCATATACTTGAAATTATGAATAAAACCATAGGCAAACCTCAGGAGAGCCTTTCCGAGTATGCACCGAAGATTATTACCTTTACCATTGATGAGGATAAAATCGGGCTCATCATTGGCCCTGGTGGGAAAAATATCAAGGGTATTGCTGCAACAACCGGTGCGGACATCAATATTGACAACGACGGAAAGGTTACAATCTACGGTAGAACCAAAGAGACCAGCGAAATGGCTGAAGGAATGATTAAAGGAATGCTCGAAGAACCGGAACCTGGAAGGATCTACACGGGGACAGTTAAAAAAATAGTCGATTTCGGAGCATTTATCGAAATACTTCCGGGAAAGGAAGGACTCTGCCATATATCAAAACTTTCGAAACAGCGGGTTTCCAAGGTTTCTGACGTGCTCGAAGTAGGCCAGGAGATTAAGGTAAAACTTCTTGAAGTAGACCGGATGGGACGTCTCAACCTTAGCTACATTGATGCCCTAGAAGCAGATAAAAAGTAAAAATGAAGAAAATAATCATTCATGGAAAGTTCAAGGCTGACGGAATACCGATGTATTCCTCAGCCTTTGCTTCAGGTGCGGATCTGAGGGCTGATCTGGAAGACGATGTAAGACTTCAGCCGGGACAGCGTGCCATTATTCCCACCGGTATATTTCTTGACATTCCGGATGGGTTTGAAGCACAGGTGAGACCCAGATCAGGTCTTGCTGCAAAACACGGTATTACTGTTTTGAATACTCCTGGAACTATCGACAGTGACTACCGGGGTGAAATTAAAATAATACTCATCAATCTCGGCGAGGAATCGTATACAGTAAAAAACGGTTCAAGAATAGCTCAAATTGTCTTTTCACCTGTTATACAGGCAGAATTTATCCCTGAAAAAGACCTAACTGTTTCAGGTAGGGGTAAAGGCGGTTTCGGCTCTACCGGAATAATGTAGTAAAATGCAAAAGGCAGGGTTCTCCACAATCCACAGATATATAATCTATGAATTTGTGTTTTCTTTCTTTGTGGCCTTTGTTTTTTTCTTTTTCATCTTCTTTGTAAACCAGCTCCTGCTTCTTGCAGAAGAAATACTCTCGAAAAATGTTTCCCTTAAAAATGTTCTGCTCATTATATTTTACTCCATACCGGCCATTTCTTCTTTTACCTTTCCATTTGCCTCCTTGGTCGGCGGGTTAATGGCAGTCAGCAGACTTTCTTCAGATAATGAAATACTTGCTTTTCAGGTATCAGGAGTAAGATACTCCCGTCTTTTTCTCCCCCTGTTTGTGATGGGTCTGGTGTTATCCACCTTTTCGTTTGCAATAAACGACTATTTCCTCCCCTTGAGTACGGTCAAATTCGGAAAATTATACAGGGAAATACTCTATTCCACCCCAGAACTGGAGCTTGAGTCTTATGCTGTAAAGAAGTACAAAGACAGCACCATAATAACCGGAGATGTTTCAGGAAACACTATCAATAATCTTGTTATCATAGACCGCACCAATAAAAAGGATAAAAGAGTAATAACTGCAGATACCGCAAAACTCGTCCCAAGCAGTTTGCAGAAAGGGATCTCTTCCATGGAATTGAGTAATGTTACCAGTATTATCCCGAAACTCAAACAGGAAGGTACGTTCAGCTTCTTCAGTTCAGAAAGAATGATCTACAATATTCTGTTAAAAAATATAACATTCTCCATAAAAACCCTGACCCCGCGGGAGATGAGTTCTGTGGATATTTATAAAGGAATTGTTGAAAAAAAAACCAAACTTAACCAAAAAAAAGAAGAGAATAAAAATGAACTGGATGCACTTAAATCCAAACTTTTTCTTGAATTTAATCCATTTACAACAAAAGAACCCAATGATCTGACCCTAAACTCCTATGTTCAGAAGATTTCTTCTCTTGAAAAAAAGAAAATTTTTGACAGAACTCTTCAGGTTTACGAACTCGAATTTAATAAAAAGTTTTCCGTTACCCTTGCGTGCATAATATTTATCTTCTTTTCCTTTCCGGTAAGTCTCTACACAAAAAAAAGCGGACGGTCAGTGGGATTCGGACTGGGCCTGCTCGTTTCTGTTTTCTACTGGAGTATGCTTTTTATGGGACAGACACTTGGAATAAGAATCTCACTTTCACCGGTTGTAGCAATGTGGACTCCCAACATTATTATCCTGCTGATAGGAACGTATCTCATGTTCAGGAGATTGAGAATATGAAAAAACTGGACATGATGATCCTTTTATCATTCTTACGGATTTTTTTTGTTTCCCTGCTTTTTTTCATATTTATTATAGAACTTGTAGATCTCTTTTCAAACCTCTGGAGATATCTTAATAACAATGCACCAGTTATCGGTATTCTGAAGATTCAGCTTTTATATATTCCAAAATGTTTTATATTTGCTGTTCCGCCGGCACTGCTGTTTTCGGTTTCCTTCACCCTTGGGTCTTTGTATGCAGAAAATGAACTTATCGCAGTATTCGGATCAGGTATATCCCTTTACAGGTTTGTACTGCCTCTTATTATAACAGGAGTCCTTTTAAGTGCGGCAAACTTCTATTTTAACGATAGCGTTGTTATCAGTACCTATAAAGAGAAGGTTTCACTGACAAATACGCTCCTCGGCAGAACCCAAACGTTTAGTAATACCAATATTACGGTTATTAGCAAGAAAAATATTATATACGATGCAGATTATTATAACGATAATTCAACAACACTTTCCGGATTAACGGTAATTGTACGGAATTCCGGGGGTGGAATAATGTTGCGGGCAGATGCCTCCTGGGCAGTCTTTAAAGAAGGACTATGGGAAATGCATAAAGCAAGGGTATTCACCTTTTCCAATGGAAATGTCACGGAAAAGTATTATCCGATATTCAGGAATAATGAAATCAATGAATCTCCGGATACCTTCAAACGGAAGATCAAGGATATGTCTGAATTAAAAATTAAAGAAGCCCGTAACTGGCTGAAGTCAGTGCGTAAAGCGGGGCTTCCGGTTTACCGGGAATCCCTGACTGATTATTATGAACGTTTCTCCTTCTCATTAACCCCCTTTATCGTTATTCTTTTTTCAGCTTCCATTGGAGGCAGATTCAAGAAAAACGTATTATTAATGAGTCTCTTGACAAGTTTAGGTATATCAGTACTGTACTACGTCTTTAAGATGATTCTTGTAATATTTGCCAAACAGGGATATATTCAGCCTATTACCGGGGCGTGGGGGACATTCATCGTGTTTTTTATTATAAGTTTATTCTTATTCCGCCATGCCAGAACGTAAATCAGGAGCTTATAGATGATTTTCAGAACAATGCATAAAGATTCAAACACCAAAGCACGTACCGGTCTTCTATCACTTCCCCATGGAGACGTTACAACCCCGGCATTTATGCCTGTCGGAACAAATGGAACCATAAAAGCCATTCACCACAGTACTGTAGAATCTATGGGTTATAATTTGATTCTGGGGAACACCTACCATCTCTATCTGCGTCCCGGAACAGAGGTCATTGAACACTATGGCGATCTTCACTCTTTCAGTTCCTGGGATTCCAACATACTTACCGATTCCGGAGGATTTCAGATTTTCTCATTGGCTCCGTTCAGAAAAATCAGACGGGAAGGTGTCCGCTTCAGATCACATATAGACGGTTCCTACCATAATCTTACCCCGGAAAAAGTTGTACGTATTCAGCAGATTCTGGGAAGTGATATCCAAATGGCTCTGGATGTATGTACTCCTCCGGAAATTCCCTTTAAACAGGCCTTAGAAGCCCTTGAGATTACAACACACTGGGCAAAAAGAGCAAAAAAAGAGTGGCTTGAAACACCGGATTCTTACCGGGGGTATCTCTTCGGAATTACCCAGGGGAATTTTTACAAAGACTTGAGAAAGCGGAGCACCGAAGAGATTATTGAACTTGATCTTCCCGGCATTGCCATAGGAGGTTTATCAGTAGGGGAAACGTTCACCGAGTTTGAAGATTTTCTCTCTTATACGACAGAACTTCTTCCTTTGGATAAACCCAGGTATGTAATGGGGATAGGAACTCCTGAGTATATTCTATCAGCAGTGGAGAATGGAATAGATCTTTTTGATTGTGTCTATGCTACGAGAATTGCACGGAATGGTACGGTCTTTACCAAGAACGGTACCATAGCCCTTAAAAAAGCACTTTACATGAAAGATACCTCTCCCATTCAGGAAGGCTGTACCTGCAGGGCCTGTACACAATACTCAAAAGGATATATGAGGCATCTCTTCAAGACCAACGAAATACTGGGACCGATGCTTGCAACGGAACATAATCTGCAATTTTTAAAGGATTTTACCTCTGATATTGCGGAAAGTATAAAACATAACACATTCAAAGAATTCAAAGCTGCTTACTTAAAAGCCTACAGTAGAGAAAGTTAACATGCAGGAAGAACAGAGCATACATAAAAGTTCAGCAACAACCATCATTGTTATGATCTGTACGCTGCTTTCAAGAATACTCGGTTTTGTCCGAGTGGCGGTTATCACAGCTTTTTTCGGTGCATCTGGGAAAGCTGATGTCATTAATCTTACTTTTGCAATTCCCAATAACCTGCGGAAACTTCTGGCAGAGGGAGCTCTTTCTTCTGCCTTTATACCCGTACTGTCACAATCAATTATAGATAATGGCACAAAGAGCAGCAGGACCCGAAACCTTGTGCGCTCATTGTTGACGTTCCAGCTTTTAATACTCGTTCCCCTTATTGGAATCTCAATTTTTGCGGCAAAACCCCTGGTTACCCATGTACTGACACAATTCGACGATCCCGTTCAGCTTGCTCAAGCTGTACCGCTTTTTAAATTTTTTATTAATTACCTTTTGCTAATTTCAGTCAGTGCCCTCATGATAGGGGTGTTAAACAGTACGGGCCATTTCTTTATCCCTGCAGTTACACCTCTTCTTTTTTCTATATCTGTTATAGTTTCAATAATATTCCTAACTGATGCTTTTGGAATATATTCAATGGCTATCGGAGTTCTCCTCGGGGGGCTATTGCAGATTATCTTTCAGTTTCCGTTATTCAGGAAAACGGGTTTTGATTTTAAACTTTCTTTTTCTTTCAACGATCCCTACTTTAAAAAGATTGTGAAACACTGGCTGCCAGTTCTTGCAACCTCCGGAGTTTTTACTATAAATCAGCAGATTGCATTCCTCCTTGCGACAGGACTGGAAAAGGGGAGTACCTCTGCATTGTCCAATGCTCTGGTATTCTGGCAGCTTCCATTTGGCATTTTTTCCGCTTCTATTACAACAGTTCTTTTTCCAAGAATGAGCAGACAGGCTGCCGTCGATAATCCGGAAGGGTTAAAAGAAAGTATAAACGTAGGTTTACGGATGCTTTTTTCGCTGCTCATTCCTTCAGCAATAGTACTCGGGCTGTTCAGCAGGTTAATAATCTCAGTAACACTACAACGCGGGTTGTTTACCGCCGACAATACTATTATGACATCATACGTTCTCTCAGGATACGTTTTCGGGCTTTTCAGTGTCGGCGCTTTCAATTTTATACAAAGATACTTCTATGCAATAAAAGATTTCAGAATACCTTTTTTTGTATCTTTGGCTGTCTGCGGCCTGGATATAACCCTATCCATTATCCTGAAGAATACTGCGCTGAAAGTTGCTGGTCTTTCTGTGGCAAACTCCATATCTTTTACCATTGGATTTGTTATCCTTTATCTGTTATCACGAAAAAAACTGGGGTCTCTTTTTACCGGAAAGCTCTTTTTGACCATGGCTAAGGTAATGATCTCAGTTATTCCTTCAACAATTCTCTCTCTTTTTATTCTTAACGCAGCGGGGGAGAGCTGGCGTACCGGTCCGGATTTTGTTTCTGTCATGTATGTTCTACTTATCTTCATTGTATGGATTATTCCAACTCTGGTTATGTATAAATTTTTAGACGTAGAAGTCATCTCTTTCCTTTTAAGGAGGAATAAAAAGAATGTATAAAAAACCTATTCTTTTTCTGTCTGTTTTTTTTATTTTTTCTGCTGCGGTATCATTCTCAGCTGACGAGGATAAAAAAACCGACAAAACGGCAACCTTAAAAGAAGGGAGAATTGAAACCATTAAGTATGGGATTGACACAGAGGTTATTAACCTTGTTACAGATCTGAAAAAAGAAAACAACACCGACTTTAACGATGAACTGCTCAAACTTGTAGAAACAACCAGAAATAATACCTTAAAAGAAACTGTTATAGGATTCTTCAAGGATCAAAAAAATCCGCAAGCGGTAGATTTTGCATTTGATCAGATACAGAATAACTATTTATTATCAAACGAATCAATAATTAAGTATATATCCTATATTGCAGATTATCAAAACAAAGCAATTACTGAATACCTGGTCACCCTTTTTAATCATGAGAATGAGCCTCTTGCCGATGCAGCCATAGATGCTGTGGGAAAGAGCAAAGATACTTCCTATGGTAGTACACTGCTTGAACTCCTTACGGATCCTGATACTTCAGACAGCAAAAAGATCCATGTTATAGGAGCACTGGGAGAATTGGGGTATAAAGAGGCAGGAGAAGAGATCGCTAAATACCTGGAAAAGGATTATACTGATAACAGGTCCTTGAGGTGGAAAGCCTGTGTTGCACTTGGAGAATTGGGCGACGAGAATAGTCTTCCCATCATAAAAAATCTTTTTTCAGACAAAGATCCTTATCTGAGGAAATATGCGGTGGAAGCACTTGGATACTTCCCGCCGGAAAAGACCGAAGATATCATAATTGAAGGCTTGCGGGATTCATCCTGGAGGGTCAGGGTAAGCGCCGCACAGAGCCTTGGACACATGAAGAGCAAGAAAGCAGTACCCATCCTGATCTATAAAGCAAAGAAGGATCCGGATATCAAAAATGTCAGGAATGCATCTATAAAGGCTTTATCTGAAATTGGTTCCCCCGATGCCACAAAATTTTTACAAGAAATACTTTCTGAAGAGAAGTTTAATATCCAGAACAGAATCACAGCCCTTGCCGCTCTTATAGAAACAGATCTTGGCGGCTCACTAAAGACTCTATCAGCGTTGATTGATACAGAGTGGGGGAAACCTACCTCATATTTGCTTGACTATACCTGCAAATTGCTTTCCCAGGAAAAAAACGGGAAGTTGAAGGATCTTTATGCCAGGATGCTCACCTACACAAAGACTGCTAATCTTAAAATCTACGCTCTACGGGGCATTAAACTTAACAAGATGTCTTCATTAAAAGACGCTGTACAGAAACTTGCAGAAGAGGATAAAGACAAACGGATCAAGACTCTTGCCTCAGACATCCTGGAGAGTCTTTAGAGGTCTTAGTACCTGAAATCAGGCAGTCCCGGCTTGTCGATAAGATGAAGTATTCTGTTTATCCTATCCGCAGGAGAAATCCATTCCCTGAAAGAGAGCGTGAACTCCTTCCCATCTGAAGAAACAAGTTTGATATCTTTCTTTTCAGTAACCTCTCTCTCTGTAGCTATCTCTTTGAAGAAATCCCCGTTTAATACCTTTATTACAAGTCTGCTGCCGCGACGTTCTATTTCCGCAATCCGTTTCTCCACCGGATGAATAAAGATCAGATAATCATCAGAAGCCCCTCCTCCAAGGGTATAGACAGCACCATCTTTGAACCAGTGAATATTTCTCATTCCAACAAGTCTGTTCTGATTCTGGACAACCATCTCAAAGGCTTTTTCGTCCGGACCATGTGCATGATGTTTTTTCTCATGCTTTATTGCTGCTCTGTCAACTTCGCTTACCTTATGTGTTCTTTTTTCAGGCTCCTTCTTGTATTTGTAGCTGCTGTTCCTTTCATTCCTGCCTTTTTCTACCCCAGAAATTTCCTGTAATTTGGCAGAACGGTTTTGCTCTTTCTCCTCTTCTTTCCTGTTTGTATATCCTGCCGTTCTCCGCTCCTCAGGTTCGTGATGTATCCGCCGGCCGGCGGCGGCATAGGATCTGCCGGAAAGATACTTAACGATGAATACAATAATAAGTACTGCAACAAGAATAATCACAACGTAAAAAAGAATCTTAAGAACTTTACCCCAATCTATGCTCCCGCCAACCCCAGGCTCTTTAAGTATAAAAGAAATACTGCCTGTTCGGGGGTAGGGTCTGGTATCGTCGGCAAAAACAAGCTCTAATGGAATGGTATAGTTGCCGGGAGTAACCTCTTTTGAAAGAGAAACCTCTGCTTTGAGGGTTTTATCGGAATCGGCATCGACCTTTACAAATGCTTCTTTGTTAAGAATATTCTGTTTATCCCATATAATTTCTTTTAAACGGATCTGTACAGGCTCAGCGGAAAAGTTTTTAACCCTGAAAGGGATTGCAAACCTGAATGATACTTCACCTAGATCAGCAGGAAATATGATCTGAGGCTCTCCTGTAGCTTTGTGACTTAAAACGTTATTATTACTGTCATAATCAATTATCCTGGTGTCCAGTTCTGTAGACAATTCTGTGAACAGATCAACACCGCCGGATGATGTCTGAGTACCCTTTGAACCCGATGAACCAGTAGATGTATTAGCAGCATCATTCCCTGCTGACAGCGGGAATCTGATGAGAGAAACATCCCACCCCTGCCGTTTCATATTACCGGTAATCTGCTTAATTTTATCAAGCAGAGTTTTCTCATCAATAGTAGCGGAATCCGATCCTGGAGGGGGATCGTGTATCCCGTCGGTGAGGATAATCACCTTTTTAAAGGTTTCCGGTGAAAGTTTGTTGGTGTATGTATTCAGATAACCGAGAGCGGTTATCAAATCAGTATACTTACCGAGAGGCTGGAGGAGGAGAATCCGCGAAAGAATCTCCTCGATATCTTTTTTACCTGTAATTTTCCGGGAAATTTCATATTCAGGGGTGTTCGCAAATGTCAGAAGATGGAATGTGTCCCCCACCTTGAGCTGATTCTTTATTATATCCTGGATCAAATAATCAACACTACTGTCGAAGTACGGAAACATACTTTCCGAAGTATCCAGTAAAATAACCGTATCAAAGGTCTGTGCTGCAGGAGCGGCAAAAACAACTGATACCAGAATGATTAAAGCAAGGAGACTTTTTTTCATCTTAAACTCCCTAAAAATCTAACGCTTCTATTTTATCTATTCGGTAAGTGTAATCTCTTTCGTTTATTGTAAAAGAAACAGTTTCACCTGCTTTATGGTTCCACAGCTTGTTTCCGAAGGGTGATAGGTACGAAATTATATTCTCTGCAGGGTCAGATTCCCAAGGGCCCATAAAACTGTACACTTCCTCTTTGTCAGTAGTTATATTAAAAAGAGTGACCTTTGTACCGAAAGAGATCCTGCTGGTATCAATCTCGCTAGCTTTGAAAATTGTAGCCTTCTCCAGGTCTTCTTTAAGCTTTCCGACTGTAATATTAAGCAGCTCCTGTTTTTCCTTCCCGGCCTTGTACTCAGCATTCTCCTTCAGGTCACCCAGTTCGATAGCTTCACCGATCTCTTTGGAGTTCAATGGTATTTCAACCTCAAGAATATGTTTAAGCTGCCTCTGTTTCTCTTCATAGCTTTCTCTCGTAACAATAAGTCCCCGAGAAACAGTCTCTTTTTCCTCTCCTCCGAAGAATTTGAATTTCGGGAATTTTTCCATAATTTTGGACTTCAGATCCAGTTTCAGCGAAGGATCAAGATCCTTTATATCGTTGATCAGTGAAAAAATTCTGTTCACCGAATCTTCTTCAGACGTCTCCACAAAGTTAAGGAGTACCTTTTCCTTGAAGAGTATCGTCTGAACCTGTTTGTTTATTTTTCTATTAAAGCTTACATCTCTTCTATTGTTTATTTCCCTGAATGAAATTTCAAGAATTTTAATGAGACTAATCAGTACCTTTTCAAAGGGGATCTCAAATTTATCATTCCAGGCTTCCTCATCGGTATTCCTGGCAAGCCAGATAACAGCCTCCCGCTTGTCCCTGTATTTCTCAATGATATCATGATACAGGGATTTAAGGACATCCTGTTTTCCGTTTTCCACAAGTTCATCAATAATATACTGGTTCAGGTAGTAGGGAAAAAGTTTAGAGAAATATTCAGGCCACTGTTCAGTAGTTTCCTTGATGTGTATGAGCAGTTCTTTTCTGAGATCTGAGTCTTCAAGTTTTGAAAAAAGAGTTTCAATATCCTCAATTTGCTCAAAAAGTTCGGCGAATGTTATGTCTAATTTAGGATCAAGAAACGGATACTTCCTTACAACATGTCCGGTAAGGAGGAAACTTGCCATGACAAACTCATTAACAGCACTATAGGATTTTAAAAAACCGGTAAAGTAATTGAACAGTTCGCTGAAGTATTCTGACTCGGGATCACTGGTTTCAAGAAAATCCTTGAAGATGGAAAGTCTTCCAAAAAATGTTTTCTCAGCTTTGAATCTGTTGAAACTCTTTTCCTCAAGAGTTATGGGGGTATCCCGGATCACAAACTGATCAACCTGGTCGGGGAGGTTCCCGAAGGTAGGATCTTCTTTCAGATTCTTCCGTGCCTCCACACTCCAGGAAGACCATTCCCCAGCCGTTAAAATGGAAGGAACAAGTTCCGCCTTTATCTGCTTCATGTTTGCAGAATTATTAAGGCTTTTTATTACTACCTTGAGTGCCCAGCGGATATCTTTTTTAATCTTTTCTTTAAGTTTGTCTTTAGGCCAAATGCTCTTAAGAACCCATATGTGGTCCTTTTCAAGACTGGTGAGAGCACTGACGGCCATTTTGAGACTCATCTCATGGTTGCGTTTCCTTGCAAAATCTATAATAATGCTGTTGCCTTTAATCTCACGAATTCTCCCTATTCCCCAGCTTCTGTGCCAGACAAAGTTCCCGGTATCAAAGGATATGTGTTTTTCAAAATCAGCTATTGCCTCGTGAACATTTCTCCAGGACTGATTCAGGTTGGAAAGCCGGATATACTCATCAAGGTGACTGTGTCCGCTGTATTTATTTTTAAAACATTCAGTAATCTCTTTTCGTGCTACGACATTCTTGGGATCGTACGAGAGAATCCTTTTTAGAACAAAAATGCTCTTATCCCAGTTTTCCAGTGATTTCAGTTTTGCATAATAAGCTTCAAGCAGCTGTGTTGCCCGTTCAGGGCTGTGAACCCTGGAAACCTTACGTTCAATCTGAAAAAAGAAATCAGTTTCTTCAGGGATATATTCTACAAGTTTAAGCCACATATCCTTTTCATTGGAAAAGAGTTTTTTATTAATGTATCGGTGAATGGCTCTCTTGTAGTATTCTACGGCAGTATCGATATCTCCCTCTTTCTCTTTTATCTCAGCAAGAAAGCGCACAATATCTGCTTCATCATGATCAACCTTGATAAGCCGTTCCCAAATAGCGTGTTTCTTCTCTTCTTCGTTTTCATGATCATAACATGAGGCAAGGGTATGGAGAGCAAATTTGTTTTCTCCGAACGAGAGGATTCGGTTGCAAAGAAACTCAACAACATTCCACTTATGGTTATCAGAAAAAATGTTTATCAACTGAATCATATTTGAGTCATCAATCACCTGCCTGTTCAAAGCAATGATTCCAGAGATATAAAGAGCAATTATGCTGTTCTTCGTGTGAACAAGATGTTCATCGCACATGTCCTTTATACGATTCTTTACATCCTGGTCAACAGCATTTTGAATGAGCTCATCAAGATCGATAAAATTGTTTATCGTATAACTGTTTAGGGTAGCCCGGGTCCATTTTTCTTCATTCAATAATTCACTAACTTGCTTTTCGATCTCTTCTGACATCACTATTATCTCCGCCTAATTAATATATTGCTCATACACTGACTCATCAACTGCATGAATTTTTCTCAGTACATCGTCAATCTTCTCTCGTGAATCCCTGGTAATCAGATAATGATCTATCAGCCAGAAATATCTGTAAAGAAGCCTTGGTACAAGAACTTCCGCCTCTTTTTTCAAGTCTGTTTCCTTGATCCTATTCTCAAGAGAAAAGATAGACTGCTTGAGCTTTCCGAATTCAAGAGGTTTTAATTCTCTTTTTATGTTAAATACACTCCAAAGAACTCCATAAACAGGGATCCATTCCTTTAGAAGATCTTCAGGATATCCTATTTCTTCTATTCTTTCAATAAGCCTGGTGATCAAACCTGACTCTAGAAACCCGATATCCACCTTTTCAGGCGACAAATAAAAAGCTTCTCTAAAAAAGGCCTTTGAAATCCTGGTTTCATTCAAAAAAGCATAGACATCTGCAAGTTCAGCAAGGATTTCTGCATCATCTCTCCGCTTTCGAAAGGCGCTCTCCAGATACTCCCGCGCCTGGTCATAATCTCCGATTCCCTTGTAACATCTCCCGATACGCAGTAAAAGCTCACCATCGGAAAAGGCATCGGTTTTAAAGGAGTTAAGGTATCCTGAAAGTATTGTTTGGAACAGCCATACCCGGATCGCATAAATTCCCCTCTCAGGAGGGTCATTAATTCTTGAAAGAAAGTTCCTGAAGACCCTCCATTCCTTGTAAAGGTATTCGCTTAACGCCAGTGCGTCACTGGAATATGATTCGATCCTCACCGAACGCTCAATCCAGAACCGGGAACACTTCAATCCTGTTATTACTTCTCTATGCTCAAAGTCAACCTTAAGTCCTTTTTCAAGAATCTTTTCCGCTTCTGAAAAAGAGCCGCCGCGGAAACATTCGTAGGCCTGTTCTAATATACTTTCCAAAGTGTCTTGATTCGTTGGAAAACTCCTGTTTAAGTCCGTCTAAAACCATTATAACATGAAGCAAACTTTAGTCAATCACACTGAATTTATTGCTTTTATTACTGATATCTGTTATTACAAATGTATGAACAATAAAATTTACATAGCTCCATCTATTCTCTCTGCTGATTTTTCCGATATGCGTTCTTCAATGGCAATGATCGAGAAAGCAGATGCAGACTGGGTACATTTGGATGTTATGGATGGCTCCTTTGTACCGAATCTTACTTTCGGACCCAAATTTGTAAAAGACCTGCGTCCGTTTTCAAAGAAGGTATTCGATGTTCATCTTATGGTCAATCATCCAGAAACAATGGTAAACGCCTTTGCTGATGCCGGTTCGGATTATATAACCTTCCATATGGAAGCTGCTGTTCATGTCCACAGAATAATACAGCAGATAAAAGATCTCGGCTGTAAGGCTGGAATATCGATTGTTCCATCAACACCTGTATCAGCGGTACGGGAGGTTCTTCAGTATGTAGACCTAGTTCTGGTAATGACGGTAAATCCCGGCTTTGGAGGTCAGAAGCTTATCTCCGGATCCCTGGGGAAAATAGCAGAACTAAAACGTATCCGTGAAAATAATTTATATAACTATTTTATTTCAGTCGATGGGGGCGTAAACAGGCAAACTGCCCCTTCGGTTATAGAGGCAGGAGCAGATATCCTTGTAAGTGGAAGCGCCTTTTTCAATGCCGAAGATCCGGCGGGAGAGGTTAGGATATTGAAGGGGAATATTCCTGTTTAAGAAGACTTCTTTATGTGTCGAAAATGTAGAGGGAGTATTGTTTTGAAAAAAAAATATATAGCTGTTTTTCTTTTATTTTTACTTTTTCTCACAGAAATCTACGCTGAAAATTCAACTGCTGGAAGAGATCTGTTAAAAACCGGTTTGGAAAACTATAAATCAGGAGATTACGGGAATGCGATTCTCAAGTTCAGAGATGTCGTATTGAATCCTGCCAACGAAAAATTTTTCGATGCAGCGTATTACTATATTGCCCGCTGCTACATGGCACAGAACAATTATTCCAAAGCGCAGACAAACCTTGAATTTTTCATTCAGAATTTCCCTGACAGCACTTTCTATTCCGAAGCGGTATATCAAAAGGGGAGACTGCTCTTTCTCCAAAAGGATTACGAGAATGCTATTCTCGCACTATACAGTTATATAAAAACATACCCGGACAAGCTTTACGTTGCTAACAGTTATTTTTGGATAGCCGAATCCCTCTATGCTTTAGGTCATTTTAAGGAAGCAAAGAAGATATACTCCCATATTATAAACAAATATCCTTCAAGTTATAAAGTGGAGGCGTCCAAGTATAAACTCTCCCTTATAGATCTTCAGCTCCACAAAGAGGAACTCCTCAAACTGCTCAGACTTAGTCACGAAGAGTACCTAAAAGCTATTGATAACTTCAGGGTTAAAGAGAAAACCTATGAACAAGCGATTGCCGGCTACCAGAGAAAACTGCTTGCTGCAACCAACGATGATACGAAACAGCTTCTCGAAGAGCTCAATAAAGAGATCAGCAGTAAAGATGCCCAAATTGCCTCTTTAAGCAGACAGATTGCTGATTTAAAGAAGAATGCAGATGCAAAAACCAGCGAGGCGGCTGTTCCGGCTGAAGCAACCGTTGCCGTGAGTTCAGGAAACAATGAATCCTATGACTCCACAGTTACGCAGCTCTTGAACCTTAAAAACGAAGCAGTTGACTTGAAACTTTTCTATATCAACTGGCTCAGCAGCAATACCGGAGACAAATAGTATGAAAAAAATCCTCGTACCGTTTATTATCATTCCTTTTCTTTTTTTGATTCTCGTTTTTAACACCTATGCTCTCGAAAAAACTTCCGGGAGAATCAAACTTGATCTTCATGAACAGACAGGCCGGTTCTCACTCAGTTACCTTGAGGATGTGTCCACCGGTACCTACGTGCCACTGCTTTTTGCCAAGGATCCAGAAACGACAACTCTCTATGTTTCCATGGATAACAAGATATACTCCATGGGGGATTCAACATTCTTTGACCAAAGAGTATTACAAGAGAATAGCGATACGGTATCTTACATATGGGAATCCAACCAGATCATTGTTACTGAAAGTTTTTCACTGATTAAATCGGTTAAAAGTGCCTTAACCGATGGTTTAAAAATAACTATTACCGTAAAGAATGTTTCTGAGGTCACTAAAAAGGTGGGATTAAGTTATCTTCTCGATACCTATCTTGGAGAAAAAAGCAAGGTCCACTTTAAAACCGATTCGAACACAGTTATAAATTCAGAAACCTATTATACTTCGAATTTTCCCTCTTATTTTGTTTCGCCATACGATTCTTCAGCCTTCGGAGGGCTCGAGGTTATGCTGAAAGGGCCGGGAATCACTGCCCCGGAAAAGATACTATTTGCAAACTGGAAGCGTCTTAAAGATAACATCGGAAACTACACTGTTCAAAATTCAAGAAATTTCAATCTTCTTCCCTACTCAATCAACGACTCAGCAGCTGCACTCTATTATAATCAGCGCTCAGTAGCTCCGGGGAATGAGTTTAAGATTATTCTTGCCCTCGGAGCATATACCGGTTCCTTTTTTCAGGGGAATACAGAAGAGGAAGCTACCTCTGAAATAAATAAACTGTATATACAAACAGTCGAGACACCTGACGATACAACAAACGTTGAAGCATCCTTAAAGACCGATCTTATTGCAGTGGAAGATCTTATTGCAAAGATTGATGAAAAATTAAAATATCCTGAACAGGTTACCGCAGAAGAAATCAATCTGATTCGTCAGATTATTGATAATCTGGGACAGCGTAAACAACTGTACGAGAAGAGGTAGGCTTTTTTTAAGTGGAGGGGAAACAGTTTCGCAAAGCAGTTAAACTATATCAACACAGAAAATACACCAAGGTTATCCAGATCCTGGAGCCTCAGGTTTTCCGTTTTCGGGAAAGTTTCACTTTTTTCTACCTCCTGGGAATGTCATGTCTTCACGTTGGAGATATAGGAGGCGCCTACTCTTATCTCAACCGTGCCCATGATCTTAACGAAAAAGATGTAAATACACTTCTCGGACTTGCAGTCGTTTATCTGAGGAAACAGGATACCCAGAAAGCACTGAGTACCTGGTTTCTGGTCCTTGATATAGATCCCGGTAATAAAACTGCACAGCGGGGACTCAATTTTCTTAAAAAATTCTCTGAAAACGAAGATCCGCACACCCTCTACGATACGGGAAAACTTCAGAAAATAATGCCGTCCTTTAAATTTGTACAGCATTCCGTCCGGAATTTTCTTATTGTTTTGGTTATAGCATCAATTGTTTCTGGAGCTCTTTATGTCACCTACAGTAAATTATTAGTAAAAAAAGAGGTTATTGTAAGAAAAGGGGTGGAAATACTTGAGCTTAATGCTTCTGTTAAAGATAACAGCAGCGTTGATGAAAAATACCGGCTCACTGAAAAAGAACTGGAAAAACTTCTTGTAGGTATACGAGATAATTTTAATCATTTTGAAGATAATAGTGCCAGACTAAAGATCAATCAAATACTGTTATCAAATGCTGATATCAAAATAAAGAATCAGGTTAAACTTTTAGGCGGCTACCTCAAAGAACCCTCTTTCGCTACCCTCAAAACCAATTATAGCTACCAGGATTTTCTGAAAGACCCGCTATTGTACGAAAATTGTTATGTTATATGGAAGGGAAGGGTAAGCAATCTGATTGTTACCGAAGAATCTATTACATTTGACCTTCTCGTAGGATATGAAAGCGGAAAAATTTTAGACGGCATTGTGCCGGTTATCCTGAATTTCGGGGTAAAAATAGATACTGCGCTCCCTGTAGAGGTTCTCGGAAAGATTACCTTCAAGGACAGCAAACTCTTTCTGCAGGGTGTTTCAATTCATCAATTTGTTAAGGATCAAGAATGAGGGCAGTGGTTCAGAGGGTTTCCTCCTGCACAGTACGGGTTGATTCAAAGATAACAGGATCAATAAAGAGGGGAATTCTTGTTTACCTCGGAGTGTGCAACAATGACGGTCCCAATGATCTCGACTATCTCATACGAAAAACAACGAATTTGCGTATATTCCCTGACAGAGAGGGAAAGATGAACCGCTCTGTAAAAGATATAAACGGAGAAATCATGGTTGTATCACAGTTTACCCTCTGCGCAGATACAAGAAAAGGCAACCGCCCATCATACAACAATGCCGCGCTTCCGGAGGAAGCTGAAAAGATGTACAATTCCTTTGTTGAAGAACTGCAGACAAGCGGATTGAAGGTAGCTACCGGTCAATTTCAAGCCTCTATGGAGGTGGCCTATGTTAACGATGGACCGGTAACTATTCTGATTGATTCCAAAAAGATATTTTAAACCACTGTTCAATTCTTTTCTTCTATTATAGAATAACAAAAGTTTTTTTAATATTTTGAAGCACCAGGATATGCTTTACCGTTACTTGATATAGAGAGAGGTTAAAACATGGCAAAAAATGTACAGTCAAACAATGAAAATGGAAAAGGTAAAGCCTTAGAAGCGGCAAAACTGCAGATCGAAAAACAGTTTGGGAAAGGATCACTCATGAAACTCGGCGGCGGGGGATTGGACCTTAATATTTCAACCATTCCATCAGGTTCAATACTTCTTGATTCCGCCCTTGGCTTGGGAGGATACCCCAAAGGAAGAATCATTGAGATATACGGACCTGAATCGTCAGGAAAAACAACACTTGCGCTTCATGCAATTGCAGAAAGTCAAAAGAACAATGGCATTGCGGCTTTTATTGATGCGGAACATGCCCTGGATCCGGTTTATGCAAAAAATCTTGGGGTTAACACCGACGAGCTCTGGGTGTCACAGCCCGATACCGGGGAACAGGCTCTAGAAATAGCAGAAGCACTTGTCCGATCCGGCGCTGTTGATATAATCGTCATTGACTCTGTTGCTGCTCTTACTCCCCAGGCTGAAATTGATGGAGATATGGGTGATTCCCATATGGGGCTTCAGGCCAGGTTAATGAGTCAGGCATTACGGAAACTTACTTCCACCATCTCAAAATCAGGGACCTGTCTCATTTTTATAAACCAGATACGGATGAAAATTGGGGTAATGTTCGGGAACCCTGAAACAACAACAGGAGGGAAAGCACTCAAATTCTACTCTTCTATCCGTATTGAAGTGAGAAGGATCGAAACAATTTCAAAAGGCAGCGATGACGCTCTTGGAAACAGGGTCAGAGTAAAAATTGTTAAAAACAAGGTTGCTCCTCCTTTCAAGAAAGTTGAATTGGAGATCATCTTCGGAAAAGGTATTAGTGCAACAGCCAGCCTTCTTGATGCCGCACTTCAGTACAATCTTATTAACAAAAGCGGCAGCTGGTACTCTTTCGGTGAGGAGAGAATTGGCCAGGGTCGAGAGAACGCTAAACTTTTTCTTGAAAATAATCCTGATATTGCCAAAGAAATTGAGAACAAGGTGAGATCGTTGCTCTTCCCTGAACCGGAAGGGGAAGTTAAAGAAGCAGTAAAGGATAAAGTTAAAGAAAAGAGTGCAAAAAAAGAGGAAACCGGCTTGTTTTAAAGGCTGTTGCTCTCTTTTAACTTTAAATATATAGTTTACTATCTACTTTACCTGACCGGAGCGTGTATTGGAGTCTGCAAAGGAGGAAACAGCCAGGTTTAAACTGGATACTTTTGAAGGTCCACTTGATCTGCTGCTGTTTCTTATTAAGAAATCTGAAGTTAACATATACGATATCCCTATATCCCAGATTACTGAACAGTATCTGGAATACATGGAATATGCTGTGAAAGCCAATCTGGAGAATCTTACCGAGTTCTACCTTATGGCATCGACGCTTCTTTATATCAAATCCAGAATGCTTCTTCCTGTGGAAGTCAACTTCAACGATGAGATAGAAGATCCCCGTCAGGAACTGGTGGAAAGGCTCATAGAGTATCAGAAAATAAAAAAATTCAGTGAACTTATGGCGAAAAAAGAGGAAGAATCCGAATGGATCATCGAGAGGACCAAAGGTCAGAGAGTTCTTCCTTTCCCGGAGGATGAGAACCTGTGGGAGCAGATTGATGTCTGGGATCTTTTAAAGACTTTTTCCAGCATAATATCTTCTCTTTCGTCAGAAAGAATCATAGATCTTTATGAGGAAGTTTCTATAAACGAAAAAATCAGTCTTATACAGGAACTCATCGAAAAAAGGGGAGAATTCCTGTTTACGGATCTCATAGTCAAGAAGAATTCCACCATGGACATTGTATGTGCTTTCCTTGCTGTTCTGGAATCTGTAAAACTTAAAAAGATCATTATTCTCCAGAATAAACTTTTCGGAGATATCAGAATCAGAGGCAGGAGCACAGGAGGAGAATGAAACTGGAAAAAGAAGCAGCTTTACTTGAAGCAATTTTATTTCTCGAAACAGACCCTATTACAGTAGGGCAGCTTGCGAAAATTACAAGCTTTTCCGAGGATGTCATTACAGAAACGCTTTCTCAGCTTAAAGAATCCCTTGAAAAAGAACATCATGGTCTTGAATTAATTGAAATAGGCGGGGGAGTGCAGCTTTCTCCAAAAGCTGAGTTATGGGAACATCTAAAGGATAGATATGGGAGAAAAAATGATTCCAGACTTTCCAAGGCGGCGTTGGAAACCCTTTCTATCATTGCCTACTCGCAGCCGATTACCAGGGGAGAGATTGAGAACATTAGAGGAGTCGCATCGGACGGAATGGTTAAACTCCTTATGAACCGTAATTTTATCAAAGTTATCGGGAAAAAGGATGTCCCTGGAAAACCGAATCAGTATGGTACGACAAAAGAGTTCCTCAAGGCATTCAGGTTGTCCAGTATCGCAGATCTACCGAAACTCGATGATGTGGAAAGGGAAAGGTTTGAACTAAATGGATAAACAAGCAGTCGAAACTTTGCGGCTTCAAGTGTACATGGCGCGAAGCGGGGTAGGATCCAGACGCAAATGTGAAGAGTACATTGCTTTGGGATTTGTGAAGGTAAATGGTGTAACGGTTACAGAAAAGGGGTATAAGGTACAGAAAGATGACAGAATTACCTATCGGGGGAAACTTCTTTATCCGACCAGAAAACTTATCTACCTCGCTCTTCACAAACCGCCGATGTATATATGCTCCAACAGCGATCCTGAGGGGAGAAACCTTGCCGTAGATCTTCTGAAAGGGGAATTTCCGGTCAGGCTGTATAACGTTGGCCGTCTTGATTACCTTTCCACAGGTTTGATTTTCTTTACCAACGACGGGAACTTTTCAAAGATTGTTTCTCATCCTTCCAGCGGTATTGAGAAAGAATATATTGTCGAAACAAAACAGGAAATTACAAAAGAAATTCTTGAGGAATTTGTAAAGGGAGCCTGGGTTGAAGGTGTTTTCTATAAAATTGTCTCATATACCTACAAGACTCCTTTCAAGGTAAAGCTTGTATTACAGGAAGGAAAAAACAGAGAGATAAGAAGGTTTTTCCAGGCAAGAAGATTGAAGATTAAAAAACTTCACAGGGTAAGAATAGGGATTGTAAATCTTGGTAATATTCCTGTGGGAGGTTACCGCTACCTGACTGAGAAAGAAGTTAACTGGTTCCTTAAAGAAAGAAAGAAAAATAGAGGGTAATCATGGTAATTGCAATTGACGGTCCTGCAGGGGTAGGAAAAAGTACCATAAGCCGGCAGATTGCTGAAAAGACCGGCTTTTTATATCTTAATTCAGGTAATTTTTATAGAGCGGTAACCTATCTGGTACTTCGGAAAGGTATAGAACCTTCTGATACCGAAGCGGTTTTAAACCTTGCAGAAACTTTGGATTTTACGATTAAGGAAGGTGAACTATTCGTCAATGGTGAAAATATTGAAGAATTCCTTCATAATGATTCTGTAGATGCCTCTGTTGCCCAATTATCATCCATCGTTCCTTTACGAAGAATTGTAAACAAGGCCATCCATAAGATTTCAGAAGCACTGGATATAATTGTGGAAGGCAGAGATATGACAACAGTTGTGTTCCCGGATGCTGATTTGAAGATTTTTTTGGATGCTTCTGTTGAAACCAGGGCAAAGAGGCGCTTTGAGCAGGGAGTCAGCAAAATGACCCTTGAAGAGATAAAAAATGCTATCGAAAAAAGGGATGAGATTGACCGGAACAAAGAGGAGGGGAGTCTAAAAATTTCTCCCGACGCTCTTTATTTAGACACATCGGACTTGACCATAGGGCAAGTTTGTGAGAAAGTGATTGAGACTTTGAGAATTGTTAAAAACAGCACCCAGGAGAAATAAAAGCATTATGGTGGATAGAGAATCGGATATTACTGAAACACAAACAGACCTTCAGGAAGAGTACCTGAAAACCCTAAACGATATCGAAGAAGGTCAGCTCATTGAGGGAACAGTAATTGAAATTAGTTCTGAAAATGTATTTGTCGATGTCGGATACAAATCAGAGGGGAAAATACCCCTGTCAGAGTTTAAAGAAACACCTGTAATTGGTGACAAAGTAAACGTAATTCTTGTCAGGAAAGAAGGCAAGGGCGGACAGGTGGTCGTTTCCAAAGGGAAAGCAGATGTAAAGGTTTTCTGGAAGGAGCTAAAAAGAGCCAGCCAGGAACAAGAGGCTGTAGAAGGTACATTTTCCAAAAGTATTAAAGGCGGTTTTGAGGTTGATCTGGGTTACGGCGTAATCGGATTTTGCCCATTATCAAAAACCGACGTAGTCAGGGTCGAAACTCCTGAGGAGTACGTTGGCAAGAAAGCAAAATTTCTTATAGACCGCTTGTACAGTGAAAACAAACTCAAGATTGTACTCTCCAGAAGAGAGTATCTTGAAAGAGATATCAAAGAAAAAAAAGAGAAGTTTTTTAACACTACCGAAGTGGGAGATACTGTCAGCGGTGTTGTAAAAAGTTTCACATCCTTTGGTGCATTTATTGATCTAGGCGGGTTTGATGGTCTGCTGCATATAAACGATATGAGCTGGGGACATGTTACCCGTCCCAAAGATTTTGTAAAGAAGGGCGAGAAAGTGGAACTCAAGGTTATCAGACTCGATCCGGAAGATCAGAAGATTAACCTTTCACTAAAGCATTTTACACCGGATCCATGGTCCCTGTTTGAACAGAAATACCAGGTTGATGATGTAGTCAAAGGTAAAGTTACGAAGCTTGCCGACTTTGGCGCATTTATTGAAATTGAGGAAGGTATTGAGGGGCTTGCTCACATCTCCGAACTTTCCTGGGTAAAAAGAATTCAGCATCCTTCGGAACTTCTCACTATCGGTGATGAAGTTGAAGTTAAAATCTTGGCTTATGACATTGAAAACGGGAGGGTCTCACTCGGTGTAAAACAGGTGTATGATAATCCCTGGGATACAATTGATGAGCAGTTTCCTGTTGGAAAAAAATGTACCGGTAAAATTGTAAAAATTACCAATGCAGGAGCCTTCGTTGAGCTAACGGAAGGCATTGACGGATTTCTTCATATTGATGACTACTCCTGGACAAAACGGATTAAAAAACCTTCTTCAGTACTTAAAACCGGCACAGATATCGATGTAATGGTAATAGGTCTTGACAAAGAAGGGAGAAGAATCAAACTCGGTGTTAAACAACTTTCCGAGGATCCCTGGGAATCACTGATTAAATCAACCCCCCGGGGCAGTGTAATTGAGGGTGAAATAACCAACATCACTGATTTCGGAGTGTTTGTTAAAGTTACCGACGATATCGAAGGTCTTATTAACAAATACAATCTGGCAGAACCCGGGAGTGATAGAGATGAAGATGTGCTTGCAAAGTATTCTGTTGGCGATACGGTAAAGGCTCTGGTAACAGAAATTAACCCAACTACTCATAGAGTATCACTTTCAGTCAGGGATTATCTGAACGGAATTCAAAGGAAAGAAATTTCCAAATATATTCATGACGAGGAAGATGAATCAAAATCTACATTCGCTGACTTCTTTAAAGATAAAGATTTAGATTCGACAGAAGAATAAGATGCTTACATCGAAGATCGATGCTAAGAAATTAGAAACCTTGATAGAGATTAATTCTCTCATCAATTCGAATTATAAAGATGCCAAATCCCTTTTGACTAAAATTGTAGAATCAGCTACAAAATTAAGCATGGGGGAGGCATCTTCTCTGCTCCTGGTTAACAATGAGAACAATAAGCTATACTTCGAAATAGCCCTTGGGCCAAAGGGTCCGGAATTAAAGAAATTTTCTCTTAACATGGGGGAGGGGATTGCCGGCTGGGTAGCAAAAAATACGACTTCCCTCATCGTTAATGATGTTGATACCGACAGCCGTTTTTATTCTGAGATCGGCAAAAAAATTAGTTTTGATACAAAATCTATCCTTGCAGTTCCCATGCTGATAAAAGAAAAATGCGTAGGAGTTCTTGAAATTATAAACAGAACCGACGGTGGATACTTTACAAACGAGGACCTTCAATGGCTGGAAATCTTTGCCAACCAGGCAGCCCTTGCCATTCAAAATGCACGGGAATATCAGAGGATTAAAAACGAAGTAAACCACTTACAGGATCAAATACATTTAGGAAAAGGATTCCATACCTTTGTAGGCAAAAGCTCCGTTATAATGGAAAAGCTTGCATTGACTGAAAAGATTGCAGCGACAAACTCGTCAGTTCTCATTATGGGTGAAAGCGGTGTCGGCAAGGAACTTTTTGCTGAACAGATTCATCTTAAAAGCGGTAGAAGAGATAAAGCTTTTATCCGGGTGAACTGTGCCGCATTGCCCGAGCATTTATTGGAAAGTGAGCTTTTCGGGCATATCAAGGGTGCTTTCACCGATGCATCCTCTGACCGCAGGGGAAGATTTGAACTTGCCGACGGCGGGACCATTTTTCTTGATGAGATCGGGGAGATCCCTCTTAACCTGCAGTCTAAACTATTGAGGGTCATCCAAAACAAGGTTTTTGAAAGAGTTGGATCGAGTGAACCAATGCATGTGGATGTCCGTATTCTTGCAGCGACGAATAAAGATATGGAAAAAGCACTGGAAGAGGGAACCTTTAGAAGGGATCTTTACTACAGGCTCAACGTACTTCCTTTTTACGTACCCCCCCTTCGGGAGCGCCAGGACGACATTCCCGAACTTGCCTACTTTTTTCTCGACAGAGTAAAAAGGGAAACAAAAAAGAAAGTCCGTGGTTTTTCCGATTCAGCAATGGAAGCTCTTTTAACCTATTCATGGCCGGGAAATGTAAGGGAACTGGAAAATGTTGTTGAACGTTCAGTTCTTATTGTGTCATCTGAGTTGATTAAACCCGAAGATCTTATGCTTCAGGTTAACGCAAAACCGGATGAATACAAGGGAGAAACACTTAAAAATGCAATAACCCAATTTAAAAAACACTTTATTAAAAATGTTCTTGAAGCTCATGGATGGAAACAAACCTCCGCAGCCCGCGAATTGGGTATACAGAGAACGTATCTTTCCAAACTTATAAAAGAATTAAATTTGCGCAAATATTAGGTGAAACACAAGGAGTACTTATGGCTAAGTCTGAAGACAAAAATGAAAAACTGAATCTGCAGCACAGAATATTACTTTTCCTCCATAAAAGAGGATTATTTTTCTTAGGTTTACTAGGAATATTAGCTGTTTTTATCATTGTTATGGCAGTGTACAACTCTGCGAATGCCAAAAAACTAGAATCTCAAACGAGTATGATTGAGAAAATCCAGGATGATTATGCAAACATGCAGACCATCACCGATGAAAAAGCCAAGTCAGAAAAAGAACAGAAGATCATGGAAGAATTGGGGGCTATTGTAGAAAAGGGTGATAAAAACTACCCCCTTGAAAGAGCGCTGTTTATTCT
>JANTFL010000005.1 GCA_024763455.1 Sediminispirochaeta sp.
CCAAATTCGTTATTGGTTCCATAGGTTATATCTTTTTCGTATGCAATCTTTCGGGCATCATTATCCATATTGGAAAGAATAGAACCGACGCTTACTCCCATAAACTCGTAAACAGGTTTCATCCACAAGGCATCACGTTCTGCTAGATAGTCATTCACCGTTACAACGTGAACTCCTTTCCCTTCCAAGGAATTTAAATACCCTGCAGGGACACAGGATAGGGTTTTCCCTTCACCTGTTTTCATCTCCATAATCCTTCCTTGATGAAGAACAATGGCTCCGAGAAGCTGGACATCATAGTGCCTCTCACCAAGGGTCCTTCTTGATGCTTCCCGTGTAAGGGCGAAGGCTTCAGGAAGGAGAGCATCAAGGCTTTCTCCATTTTTAAGCCTTTCCTTGAATTCTGCTGTTTTCTTCGGAAAATCCTCATCCTCAAGAGCCATAGCCCAGTTTTCTTTCTCGTTTATTTGATGAAGAATGGGAAGCAGTTCTTTCAGATCCCGTTCATGCTTTGACCCGAGGATAAGGTTCAGAATATTTTTAGACATTGTATAAATCCTTGCCGTAAACAGTAAATTTCTCCCGTTAAATATACTGCAAAAATATGCCGGTATACAAGGTTAAAGGGATATTATATACTACTTTACCATGCAAAAATTATTGATACTACTGATGATTATCTCTCTTTCCGCCTGTGTGGAAAAAGATACTACAGTAATCGTAAAGCAAGACCTTTTTCACCTGTCAATGGGGAAAGCTGAAGATGCGATAGATCTTATTCAGCTCCTGGGAATCCCCTTTAAAGAGAGAAGCAGGCTTGTTATGAAGAACGGTTTGTTCTATATAAGCAATGGAAACTCAGGGAAGGTGATGGAATTTACCAGTTATGGAGATATCCTTTCTCTTTACTATAATCCAGAGAAAAATCCGGCCCCGCTCCTTTTAGAGCAGAATACCAACGGGGATGAAGTTTCCAATAGAAAAGCTTTTCCCTATTCTTTCAATCATCTTGGAGAAATTGAGGTAACTGCCGGCGGAGAGCTCCTTGCTGATGATGAGGTACCCTCTAACAGGGTAGAGTATGATGAGGAGTCGGACTCGGTATTGAATAGAGTTGTTCTCCTTTTTTCAAAGGAGGGGAAGCTTAAAGGATATCTCGGGCAGGAAGGCCTTGGAGGCACTCCATTCCCTTACATAGACAGAATTGCATTAAACAACCGTGGAGATATTGTGGTATTTACCAGAACCATGAAAACCAGGTCTGTATACTGGTTTACTTCGGAGGGTTCAATTCTCTATACAATAACCTTCCCGCTCTCGGCCCTCCCGGGAATTGAAGGGAAGCAGGTAGTCTCGTTCCTTGATGCTATGACTGTTTCGAGAACTGAACAGGTCATATTCCTTAAAATTGATTATTACAGTCCCATAAAAGAAGATGGTGATTCAGGAAACGGCAACCCCGGTGATTATCTGGAGTCAAGGATATGGGAGTTTTCAGTCCCTGAGAACAGATACACTGGCAGTATGGTAATCCCCGGAGTCAAAAGCCCCTTGTATGGTGTTAAACCGGAGCAGCAGAGGCAGTATGATTATATCTATACGTTTCTTGGATGCGACAACTATGGAAGGCTTTTTTTTATGGTACATCTATCGGAAGACCAGTTCCAGCTTCTGGTTCTTGCCTCCAACGGAACGGTGCTGTCAAAGAACCACATAAGCATGGATGACAGTGAAATAACCTACAGCAGTTTCTATCTTACCGAAACCGGACTTTTAACTGCTCTCCTTGCAAAGGTTGACAAGGTGGATATTGTCTGGTGGAGAAGCGATAAGATAAAAGGAGCTCATCAGGATGAAGCGTATAATCAGTTCTAAAGCTATGTCGCAGATCGATACTTCTGCTCAAAAGGACTTCGGTATACCGGGAATAGTCCTTATGGAGAATGCCGGACTGAAGGGCTGGCAGTACCTCGTAGGTGCTCAATCTGAAATGGATTGTTTAGGAACATTATTATTTGCGGCCGGACCCGGGAATAACGGCGGCGACTGTCTTGTAATGGCACGGCATGCTTTTGAAAGGTATCCTGATAGAGTAAAGGTACTTCTTGTCTCATCAACACTTCATGAGAGTGCTGCAATCCAGCTTACGATCCTGGAAAAAATGGAAGTGCCGGTGTTCTATTGGTCTGAACATTCTGAAAAAATAGAAGAACTTGTATCTTCTGCATCGCTTATCGTCGACGGGCTGTTTGGAACGGGACTTTCCGGGAGACTTAAAGAGAATAGTGCCTATCTGGTTGAACTCCTCAACGCTTCTGCAGCATACAGGGTGGCAGTTGACATCCCCAGTGGACTTTATGACCGCTATAAGCCCGGAGATCCTGTCTTTAATGCAGATATGACCCTGGTTTTCGGTGTACTCCGGTATGCACACTTTCTCCCCTCCGCCCGGCCTGTCTGCGGTGAAATGAAGGTTATTAATCCCGGGTTTCCCTCTGCGGTTCTTGAAAAGAGGAGCCTTGAACCAGAAAAGGAAGGGCTTCTCTACTGCTTTGAAGATTTCAACCTTCCTCTTATTGCAAAAAGTGCGTACAAGGGTACGAGAGGGCACACGGCGGTCTTTGCCGGCTCAAAAGGGTACACCGGTGCAGCTATCCTTGCCTCCTGTGCTGCTGCTGGATCCCGGGCAGGACTGGTTACTCTCCATGTAGACGAAGGAATCTATCAGGCAGCGGCATCGTCTCTTGTATCTGTTATGGTAAGACCGATGGAAGAGATCCCCCCAGAAGGGTATTTAAACAGATTTACCTCTTTTCTGGCGGGTCCCGGCTGGGGCAGTAAAGGGAGAGAGAAAATTCTGAACCTCCTGATCAACAGCGGTATTCCCGGGGTAGTCGATGCTGACGGTCTGCGTATTTTAAAGTCCCTTTTTGAAGCGGAGGGGAGTAGCCTTCGTAGTAACAGTGGAGATCTGGTCCTGACTCCGCACCCCGGAGAACTTTCCATTCTTCTTGATGAGCCGCGGGATTCTATTTTACAGGATCCTTTCAGTGCAGTAAAGAAGACTGCGGAACTATTCAATGCTGTTGTTGTTCTTAAAATGCACGTTGTGTATCTCGCAGAACCTCAGGGACGTCTTGCTGTAGTAGACGGATTGAATCCTTCTTTGGGCAGCGGGGGGTCAGGAGATCTCCTTTCCGGGATAATCGCTGGCTTTCTTGCTCAGGGGCTACATGGTTTTAAAGCTGCTGTAAACGGTGTTCTTCTGCATCAGGAGGCAGGAAGGAGATGTTTTTCCGAAAGAGGATGGTCCTCTTCCAAAGAACTTATACCTTACTTCCCTCTTTTGATCAAGGAAGCGGGATATTAAATGGGAAACGAAGAGTACAGACCCAAGGATGATGTTGTTTTTTATTTCAATAAAGAACAGATGGATAAAAACAGACACCGGCGGGTGGAAGTTCCGAAGAAGTCACGGCCCTTTAGAGATAATAAAACCCTCCTGATAATTCTTCTTGACATCGGCATAATCGTCCTGTTTGCCCTGGTAATTGTTCCACTTATGCGGAAACCTTACAAAATAAACAATTTTGAGGGGTATTCGGTTTCACTTTCAGCCTTTCGAACCGGGGAAAAAACCTATGCAGCCATTCATATCCGTAATAAAATGGATAAAGATAAAGATTCTCCCGGCGGAGAACTGGGCGAGGTTGTTTTTTACGGCTCAGAAATGATTACTTCCGGACCGGTAACCATCATTCTTCCTGAACCGGGAGAACAGAAGGTGTTTGACTATACTTTCAAAACGAATACACTGGAAAAAGTATATGTCCAGCTGAAAACCGGACAAAATAGTACTATCCTGCGGGTGAAAGTTTTATTTTAATTGACCAGAGCAGTACTTTTATTTATTCTTTAAGATGAGTTATCAGGAGGAATAGTATGATACAATTCTATTTGTTAGCGGTTTGTCTGAATATTGCAGGAGGCTTGATCTTGTCTTCAGATTTCTTTTCAGAGAAAATCCCTTTTGCAGCAACACTGCGTGATTCAGTTCAGGAAAAGCAGTCCTGGAGAATAATATTCATTTTACTGCTCCTGTTTACAGGTATTTTCAAGGTGCTGAGTGTTACAAAGGGGGATGTTCCGGTAGTCGGAGATCTTCTTCCGGCTTTGAGTCTGCTTTTGATCGGGATAACTTCCCTCTCAAATTATTTTGCAGAAAAGTCGGATACTGAAGGTACCTTCTTCCACCGGATGAATGCAGTACTCACCCCCAATAGCCATATTATAGGGGTCAGCGCTATTGTCCTTGGTCTGCTCCATTTCCTTTTTCCCACAGTACTTTTTCTGTAGACTGAGTAATGTATGTGGGATAAAGGTAGAGAGAGACTCTCTTTGGCAGGAATTGCATTTGATAAAGGGAAAGTTCTTGTCGCTCTGAGAAACCCGGGTACATCTATTGGTGAGAGCTGGGAGTTCCCCGGCGGGAAATCGGAGGAAGGGGAAACTCCCGAAGAGACCCTTAAAAGGGAATATCTTGAAGAGTTTGATGCCGAGATTGAGGTAGGTGAGAGGATCTGTCAGGGTAAATTTTCAAATAAAAACCGTCACTACACCCTCTATGGGTATCTTATAACAGTGAAATCTGAATTACGGTTAAAAGAGCACAGCGAGGTCAGATGGGTTTCTATACCTGAGCTTGATGATCTCCCTATGGCAGCCTCTGACAGACAGCTCTCTGAGTGTCTCAAGCACCGTTAAATTACTGTTCCCGCAGGAAGTACCCCGTTTTTGGTGATAACGATAATACCATCGACAATTGAGTAATTTTTATATTCACCGTCTTCCCGCTTGATATCATCCACCCCTATTCTGCATCCGTCACCTATCCTGGCGTTGATATCAATGATAGCACCTTTTATTAAAGATCCTTTCCCTATTCCCAGATTCGGCATTTTCTTTATCCTGTTTGCTTCTTTTTCTGCCGGAGTTTCGTAGTATGTTGCCCCCATACAGTATACCCCATTCAGATTAGCTCCGGTTTCAATAATCGTCCTTATACCAATTATTGAATTAACTATGGATGCATTTGTAATAATACTTCCTTCAGCTGCCAGTGTTTCAGAAACAGTACAGAAGTTCATTTTAGTTGCCGGAAGATGCCGTCTGTGGGTATAAATCGGCATGTCCTCATCATAAAAATTAAAATCGGGTGCAAGAGATGCAAGATTCAAGTTAGCATCATAGAATGCCTTGATGGTTCCTATATCTTCCCAGTATTTCGTAAAAGGATAGACAAATACCTTTTGGTTCTGTATAGCATCCGGTATAATGTGCTTCCCAAAATCAGTAAAATCATTATCCAGGAGTTTCTCCATTACCGGAGCATCAAATATATAGATTCCCATGGATGCCAGGTATTCTTCGCCGGCTGCAACCTCTTGCCTGTTTTCAATTATATCAATAGGAAACCTGAGGTGTGATATATCAGCATCTTCTGTGGGTTTTTCAATGAAATCAACGGCTCTCCCGTTTTTATCAGCATTGATTATTCCGAGTCCGGCAGCATCTTTTCTTGATACGGGTTTAGCCGCAATACTTATTTCAGCACCGCTGTCAATATGTTTTTTCAGCATATCGGCAAGATCCATGCGGTAAAGCTGGTCTCCTGAAAGAATGATATAATGGGAGGGTTCCTGGGCTTTCAGGTGCAGCATATTCTGTCTTACAGCATCAGCAGTTCCCTGATACCAGTTGGAATCCTCGAAGGTCTGTTCTGCGGCCAGAATTTCTACAAACCCTTTGGTGAAAACATCGAATATGTAGGTGTTTGAGATATGTATATGCAGGGATGCTGTATTAAACTGAGTCAGGATAAAAATCTGCTTAATTCCGGAGTTAATGCAGTTTGATATAGGAATATCGACAAGGCGGTATTTTCCCCCAAAGGGCACAGCAGGTTTTGCACGCTCTTTTGTCAAAGGGAAAAGACGGGTGCCCTTTCCTCCACCGAGTACTATTGCAAGCGGTTTTGCCATAAATCTTCCCCCTTAAAAACAGTATAAATTATAAAACAGTTTCCATAAAGTTTTTTATTTCATTTTTATAATTAATGATATAGTTACGGTATGGATACTTTGGAATTAATACTTAAAAGACTTGAATCAGATCCCCGTTTTATGGACAGTGTCACCCACTGGGAAAAAATACCTGCACAGAAAGGTCAGTACCAACCGTTTCCTGATGACATCAATCCGGCAATACGGAATGCATTGAGAAAAAAAGGAATAACCGAACTCTATACCCATCAGGCAGAGAGCTATAAAGCTGTAATGGAGGGTGAAAACATTGTTGTTGTAACACCCACAGCCAGCGGTAAGAGCTTATGCTACAATCTTCCTGTCATACAGCAACTTATAAAGAAACCGGCATCAAGAGCCCTTTACCTGTTCCCGACAAAGGCGCTCAGCCAGGATCAGCAGTCTGAGCTTAACTCGCTGGTTAACGAAGGAGAATTGCCCCTGAAGGTTAGTACCTACGACGGAGATACCCCTTCTTCTGTGAGGATTTCTGCAAGAGAGACGGGCCGAATTGTCATAAGTAATCCGGATATGCTTCACTCGGGGATTCTGCCCAATCATCCCAAATGGATAAAATTTTTAGGTAATCTGGACTTTGTCGTTATAGATGAAATACACACGTATACGGGTATTTTCGGCTCTCACATGACAAATCTTGTACGCAGGCTGAAAAGGGTTTCCGAATTCTACGGCAGTAGCCCTCAGATCATCTGCTGTTCTGCTACAATCAGAAATCCGAAGGATCTTGCAGAAAGAATTACGGAATCTGCCGTCCGCCTTGTAGATAATAACGGGGCACCGTCGGGAAGCAAAAATGTAATTCTGTACAATCCCCCTTTAGTGGATGCGGTGCAGGGCATTAGAAGAGGAGTCGTTCTAGAATCCAAAAATGTTGCTGTTCAGTTCATAAAAGAGAAGATAAAGACCATTATATTCGCCAGATCTAGGGTCAGAGCAGAATTAATTGCCTCCTATTTGCGTAAAGCGCTGCGTAATTTCTTTAACGAGGATAACCGGACGAGGGTAGAGTCCTACCGGGGAGGGTATCTCCCCGGGGAGCGAAGGGGGATTGAACGGGACTTGAGGGAAGGAAAGATCCACGGGGTAGTCTCTACCAATGCTCTGGAATTGGGGATTGATATTGGAAGTCTTGATGCAGCGGTTCTTGCAGGGATTCCCTCTTCCATCTCTTCGGTATGGCAGCAGGTAGGAAGAGCTGGACGGAGGAATACTCTTTCTGCTGCTGTAATAATTGCATCAGCCTCTCCTACGGATCAATATCTGGTGAAGAATCCTGATTACTTTTTCTCACGAAGCCCTGAATCCGGACTTATAAACCCGGATAACATGTACATCCTTATGGATCATCTAAAATGTGCTGTATTTGAGCTTCCGTTTGCAGAAGGGGAGGAATTCGGCGGCCCTATAAGTGATTATATGGCTATTCTCGAAGAGGATGGGGTTGTACGCTACTCCGGGGGCAAATGGTTTTGGGCAGATAGGTCGTATCCGGCTGAACAAATATCCTTGAGAAGCTCTACTCCTGAAAACATTGTTATCATTAATACTACTGCCGGAAGAAACGAGGTGATAGGGGAGATGGATCTTCCCTCAGCTAAAGAGCTGCTTTTCAAGAACGCTGTTTATATCCACCGGGGGGAGCAGTTCCTGTCCCGGGAGCTTGATCTAGAGAATAAATGCTGCTATGTGGAAGCGTCCGAGTTTAACTATTATACCGATTCCATAGTAAAGACGGATATTAAACTGTTGCAGAAGGACAGACAGGAGAGCAGGGGAGGTGCTTCAATTCTGCTGGGTGATGTCCTGGTCAGAAGCCAGGTCGCTAAATATAAAAAACTGAAGTTTTCAACCCATGAGAATATCGGCTATGGGGAAATTTTTCTCCCTGAAGAAGAAATGCACACCCGTTCTGCAGTAATCCTCCTTAAAACGGGGACTCCTTCCGGAGATGCTTTTCAGGCGGTTCCGGAACAGCTTAGGGAAAGAGTATTGAGTAAAGCAGGCACGCTGATAAAAAACGCCGCACCGGTCTTTCTGCTCTGCAGCGCTCATGATATAGGTATTGCAGAGAGGTTAAAGGATCTGTACGAAGGGTATCCTGCCCTCTACCTCTATGATAATGCCCCCGGCGGAACGGGGTTAGCAGAGGGATTTATTCACACTGCAGATGAGATTATAACAGCTGCTTTCGAGATGGTGAAGAATTGTTCATGCAGAAGAGGATGCCCTTCCTGTATAGGGGCAGAGGATATCAGCGGAGATGAAAATATAAAAGAGGAAGTTATCCGCTTCTTTACAAAGTGGCTGGGGAAGGATGAGTCCTGACGGGAAACTTGCAGACAGATTAAGAAGATTGCGTGAAGCCGGTATGAATGGGCAGCCCGGCAGGAGAGAGAGCAGGCAGACCTCATCCGAAAACGAGTTGTCCGGCTGGAAACGGATATCCGGGCATGTGTATAGCAGGGAAAAGATGTATCCCTCCCCCTTTACTGCAGACGGGGAGGAAACCTTTTCTGCTCCATTTTTTTCTGGGAGCAGCGGATCTATCGGTAACCTGGTCTTTTATGATCTGGAAACGACGGGGTTGTCTACCGGAGCAGGAGTTGTTGCGTTCCTTGCAGGTTTAGGGAAACTCAGAAACGGAAAGCTTGTTGTAAAACAGTTTTTTCTGTCTGATTTCCCCGGAGAAGAGCTGTTTTTGAGTTCAATTATTGAAGAGCTGGAAGATGAGAGTATTCTTGTTTCGTATAATGGAAGAACCTTCGACCGCCATCTCCTTGTATCCAGATCCCTGATGAACCGTCTTGTATTTCCTTCCTTGCCGGAGATAGACCTTCTTTATCTGTCACGGAGACTGTGGAAGGAGCATATCCCATCCTGCACACTTTCTTCGGTGGAAGAAAACATTCTCGGCGTTTTCAGAGCTCATGATGTCCCCGGTAGAGATATCCCGGATCTGTATTTTTCTTTTCAAAAAACAGCAAGAACAGATCTCCTCGCAGGGATCTTTAAACATCATCTCATGGATATTGTATCACTAGCATCGCTTTTTCAGCACATACGCTTTTTATGGGAAAATCCATCCCGCTGCAGAGGAGGTGAGCGGTACTCCCTTGGCCGGCTTATGCTTCATTATGGAAGAGTGGAAGGGGAGAGCCTTTTAATGCAGGTTTGGGAGGACGGAAAATCGTTCAGCAGAAAAGCCGGTATCCTTCTGGCTCTTTACTACAAGCGACTCGGAAGGGTTGATCTTTCATACCCGATATGGAGGAGGATATGGGATAGTACAGAAGAACCCCGCTGCGGCATTGAGTTGGCAAAGTACTACGAACACGGGAAGAAAGAGTATAAAAAGGCTCTGGAGATAACACAGTCTATGCTGAATAATCCTGGTAACATGCAGGAAAAGCTCCTCCATAGGATGAACCGTCTGAAACGCAGGATTAACAGGACTACCGGGATATAAGATTCCTGTAGAGTTCCCGGTACTTCTCTGCCGAATCCTCCCATGAAAAAATCTTTTTCATCCCCCGTTTCATCATTGCGGTAACAGTATCTCTTTCGCTGTACCATAGACGAACCGCTTTTTGTACACCATTGCATATTGCCTCCATGTCAGGTGAACTAAGGTAGAAACCGGTTCCCCTTTCCGGATCGGTATAAATGTCTACAACTGAATCTTTCAACCCTCCCGTCTGTGTAACAATGGGAACCGTTCCATACCGCAAAGAATAGATCTGATTCAAACCGCATGGCTCGTACCGGCTCGGCATCAGAAAATAGTCTGAGGCTGCTTCGATAAGATGAGCAAGAGTGTTATCAAATCCTATAATAACCCGGAGGTTTGCGAAACGGTCCTGAAGCTCAGTTAATGAATCTTCTATCCATTTTTCACCTGTTCCCAGGATTACAATCTGAACATTGTTTTCTTTCAGGATACATTCCAATGCCCCTGCATCTCTGCTGCAGAGTTCGTTGAAACCCTTTTGTGAGGCAAGCCTGCTTACCATGCCGATTAAGGGTAGATCATCCCCGCCTGAAAGATTCAACTGCTTTTTTAAGAGCGATTTAAGCTTCCTTTTCCCTGTGGTATCTTCCGCGCTGAAGTTGAGCGGCAGATACGGATCAGTTTCCGGATTCCATTGAGTGTAATCTGCTCCGTTTAGTATACCAAAGAGTATATCCTTTTTTTGGATGAGGATATCTTCCATACCCTCTCCAAAGGATGAAGTTTTAATCTCTTCTGCATAGCTTGGAGAGACGGTTGTAATAATATCGCTGTTAAGGAGCCCTGTTTTTAAAAAGTTAAAGGTATCGCTGTATACCGCTTTCCTCCGGCTCACCGACATCCATGGGAGTCCGGATGCATGGATGTCATGTTTAGAGAAAACACCCTGATATCCGATATTATGAATGGTGATGACGGATTTAACTTCCTTAAACGCATTACCTCCGTCCCCGTTAGTAAGGTAGGCGGGTACAAGTGCCGCCTGCCAATCGTGCAGATGGATTACATCAGGGATCCAGTCAATCTTCTGGCAGAGGGTAAAAACAGAACGGTTTAACAGTACAAACCGGCGGTGATTGTCCCGGTACGCTCCGGAATCTTTATCTCCGTACATTCCCTCTCTTTCGGTGAAGTATGGATGAGCGAGGAAGAAAACCTGAATGTTACTCCCCTCTAGAAACGTTTTATAGAATGTGACCTGTACGTTACCAAACTGGGCAGGGACAGCTGCGTGTATGCTGTCGGAATCAAACAGATCCCGGTCTAATGATGCATAACCAGGGATCAGTATTTTTACATCCTCCCCCTTCTCTCCCAGCTCTTTGGAGAGAGAGGAAACTACATCCGCCAGCCCTCCTGTTTTTGCATAGGGGACACATTCACTTGAGACCATGAGTATCTTCATAGGTATATTATGGATCTAATAATCGATATAAACAATACGATAGTTGCCTATTTTATTAAAACCTGTTTTGAGATAGAGATTTCCTGCAGCTTTGTTATCCTTTTTCACAAAGAGAATGCTTTTTTTTCTTAATTTTGCAGATTCAAACATTAACTGTTTCATTAGAATAGTGGAGAAACCCTTCCTCCTGTATGTATAATCGGTGAAAACCCCTCCTATTTGTGCATAGTTAACTCCCAGGGCATTTGTATTCACCTTTGCAACAGGGATCCCCTCTTTTTCTGTATAGAGGAGAATCTGATTCCTGCAGGTATCTTTCAAATTTTTTAAAACAATTCTTCTATTAAGGCAGCTGCTGTCCAATAAGACTTCATCCGTCATATACTTCTCTTCCAGGGGAAGCAATTTTTCCGCGTCTTTTTCTTCTGCTCTTTTTATATTCGGGAAACCCCGGGGAATGAAAGGCGGCGCCATCGGGAAATCTGCAGCCAGAAGGTTGTACTCTATTTCGGCACGCGTATTACTGCTTAAAAGATTTTTAAATGCCGTAACATCAGGATCTGTCCCCATGATACATAAAATCTTTCTAAAGCTGGACAGGAAACGGATGGTTGCCTTCTGAAAGAGAGTATCGTGTAACGGTAATTCTGGGCTCAGTATAGGGAGAAACAGTCCGGTAGGAGTAATCATGACCACACCCAGAATATCCTGTAAGCCTGCTGTTTTTAAACAGAATATCCTGCTGGTCAACCGACGGATCTGCCGGAAATCCCCCTGGAGATTAATGAGTCTTGATGTCAGGGAAACAGATTTCCACTCATTTTCAATGATAAAACGGATTAAACCGGGGAACAGGTTCTGCTCGAGAGGGATCCACTTCATTCAGATGGATACCTGTGCTGATCCAGAGGAATCGGGAGTATCCCTTCGGGGGAAAAACTCCCGAGCAGAGCGGAAAATCCAGCAGTAAAGGATTCCTGCCCCGTTCCATACACCGCAATTGCACTCTTGATCCAGGGGAGATCCTTTAAGTATACCGGTGTTAGCGAAGAAATTACTATTACAGTGCAGTCCAGTTCTCTAAGCTGCTTTAGTATCTCTACTCCTGTTCTGTTAGCCATGGAGAAAATGACCGTATCATATTCTGCAGCAGTCCTCAGGAATGATTCCTGAAGACGGGGAACCTCGTTTTGTGATGGAGCAAAGGGAAAGTAAAAGGTATCTGCTTCCGGAAAATATTCTTTTCCAGTCGACAGGAAGAGTCTATAGGGAGCTGCAATCAGGACCTTCCCCGCAGTTTCCGGTTGCAGGGGAATATCTTTTTCCCTTAGCATGGTTACCGATCTGCATGCTTCGTTAAAGAAAAATTCTTGTGCTTCCTGCGAAGGGATACCTTCCTTAATAGCATCAATATCCGGATACAAGGGGACTCTATCATCTCCCTTAAGGTACTTCAGCTTTACCGTAAGAATCCGTTTTACAGCCTGTTGTACTTTTTTATTAAATCCGGAATCCTCCTCCATCCTGTGCAGCATTCTGTTCCAGACCTCTTCATAAATTTCAACCCCATGGGAAATTAGTATAATATCATTTCCCGCTTCAATAGCGTCTATACATGCCTGGGATGTGTTATGTGCCGCAGAGGTTGCTCCTCCCATCCTCATGTCATCGGTGATAATGATTCCTTCAAAACCCATTTTTTCCCGTAATAGTCCTGTGAGAAAATAAGGTGAAAGTGATGCTGGTTTTATCTCTCCGGTTATTTCAGGAAATGCCAAATGGCCGCTCATAATTGCAGGAAGATCTTTTTTTACAAGATACCTGTAAGGTAAAAGTTCCCGTTCCCATAACGTATCAATAGTTGTATGGATAACGGGAAGGACGCCATGGGAGTCCTGCGTGACATTGCCATGGCCGGGAAAGTGTTTTGCTGTACTGATTACCTTTGAAATATCCTGACCCTGAAAGAATGCCACACTCATTTCTGCTGTTTCCTGCGGGTTTGAGGAAAAAGAACGGGGGCCGATGACATCCGCTTCGGGGTTTGTATAAACGTCGACAGTAGGTGCAAAGTTCATATTGATACCCAGAGTCCGTAGCTGGGTACCGATATAGTAACCTGTCATATATGCATCGTATGGGAGTTTTGTTGCTCCGATACTCAGGTTACCAGGAGTAATGGAGGTCTTCCCTTTTATGTGACGTACCCATCCACCCTCCTGATCTGTAGCTATAAAGAGCGGAATTTTCAGTTTTGTTTTAGCTGCAGCTTTTTGATAGGCTCCAATCGTGATTCCCAGGGTAGGCAGATCTACGACATTCCATCCGAATATTTTTACCCCCCCCAGGTTTCTCTTCTCAATCCAGGAAAGAATTTCAGGAGATGGACCAGTACCGAAGAACCCGATCATAAATAATTGTCCGAGAAGTTCTTCCCTGTTCATTGATTTGGTAAGCAGCTCCGCATCATGTACCTCAGTACCGGAGGAATAAAAATCACTCTGCGCTGAAATGAGTAAAGGAAAACTTATAAACAGCGCCAGCACTGCGGTTATGATGCGGTTCATCCTGATATGCTAAATATAACTCATCCCTTTGATATCATCGATATGCTGAGATGCGCAATGAGTAGCAACTGCACCCTCTCCTGCTGCAACGACAACCTGTCTGAACGGGGTTGCCCGTACATCACCGACTGCATACAGCCCTTTGACCTCGGTTTCCATGCATTGATCGGTTACTATGTACCCTGCCTCATCCTTGGGCAGCTCCGGAACAAGTTTGGTTTGAGGAATAGTGCCTATAAATATAAAGACTGCATCCATTTCTTCCTCGTAAGTTTCTCCCGTTTCAGTATTTTCAAGTACTACAGATCCGATCTTCATGGTTCCTTTGATCTCTTTAAGGATATGATTGAACCGTACCTCAATATTCTTGTTCTTGAGCACCCGGTCAGCGAGTGCTTTTTGAGCCCTAAACCGGTCTCTTCTGTGTATCATGATGATATTGTCACTTAAATTGGAAAGATATGAGGCCTCATCACAGGCAGCATCCCCTCCACCGACAACAAGAATCTTTTTGCCCTTAAAAAACGGCCCGTCACAGGTTGCACAGTAGGAAACGCCACGGCCGGTAAACTCTTTTTCTCCGGGAACACCGAGAAGCTTGTTCTTTGCCCCGGTAGCAATAATTACTGCGTATGAGGTGAAGCTGCCTTTGGAAGTTTCAATATGAAAAATATCACCCTCTTTCTTTATACTTCTTGCGGAAGCAGTAAGAAACTCCGCCCCGAAATCGATTGCCTGTTTTTCCATCAATTGAGAAAAATCAATACCTGAAATGGTCTCAGGAATACCAGGATAGTTTTCAAGATCACTGATAATAAGCGCCTGTCCTCCCGGAGCCATCTCCTCGATTACCAATACCTTAAGGTTTGCTCTTGCTGCATACTGGGCAGCTGAAATGCCTCCGGGGCCTCCCCCTATTATAATAAGATCTCTATCTACATCCATAACATCCTCCTGTTGTAATAATATCAGGAAAAGTAAGAAAAAACAGTAACTTAGTCAAGTGAAATCAAACCCTTCCTAAACTCGGGCTCAAAATGCTCCGATTATAGAAATAAGAGGAATTTGCACTGATGGAAGGATCTATGGAAACTATTGATAATTTAACTGAAATAATGAAGAAAGAGATTGATCAGCTGACGAGATTTGCGGTTACCGGCGAAAGTATTATGCAGAATCTCATGGATAAAGACTGGGAAAGCCTTCAAGTACACCTTATCCTTTCAAATACCCTGAGTCAGAGCATTCAATCGGCTGAAAGTAAACGGGATCTGTTGTATCGGGAGTTAAAAGAGAGTCTTTCCGCGTCAGAAAATGATACTTTCTACCAGGTTGTATCAAAATTGGAACCGAAGAAACGGGAAGGGCTGACAGATACGTTCAGAAATCTCAAACTGGCACTCCTGCAGGCACAGGGGGTCAGCTGGCGGATCGAGGCGTATGTTGCTTCAGCCGGGAGCACCATGAAGGAACTTATGAACCGGATATTCCCACATAGAAAGGGAACTTTGTACTCCCGGAACGGGGCGGCAAAAGAGGCGGGGAATAACCCCATGGTTTTGAACAAAAAACTATAATCCTTATAAAGGCGGGATACTATGCAATCTACATTTGCAGGAATAGAGATAGGAAAGAGAAGTCTGATAGCACATAATGTAGGGCTGACCACTACGGGCCATAACCTGAGTAATGCTTCTGTTGAAGGTTACAGCAGGCAGCGGGTGATGATGAGTGCGTTTGATCCTATCTATGCTCCGGAACTCAACCGGGAAAACACACCCGGACAAGTCGGCCAGGGAGTGGTTGTCGAGAGTGTTAAAAGGGTCCATGACCAGATTCTGGAAGGACGTATAGTCAGCCAGGCGAATGGTAAGGGGTACTGGGAAGCCCGGGACAAGTATCTGCTCATGGTAGAGCAGGTATATAACGAACCGAAGGACACTTCGCTACGCACCCGGCTGGATGAATTCTGGGAAGGATGGCAGGAGCTTTCCCTTCATCCGGAGGAAATGGCTGCACGAAGAACAGTTATAACCCGGGGGAAAACCCTGGTTGATGCAATTCATGTTCAGTATGAGGGGCTGAAACAGGTTCGGGATATGATTGAAGATGACGTAACAGCAACGGTACGGCAGGTAAACTCCTATCTTGATGATATCAGCAGCCTCAACGAAGAGATAGTCAAGGTAAAGGCCATGGGGGATAACCCCAATGACCTGCTGGACAAGAGGGATTTGCTGGTAACCAGGCTCTCCTCGGTCGTAAATATAAGCGTGGATAACAGGGACCCGGATGAATACACAGTCACATCCGGAGGGTACCATCTTATTCAGGGGAGGGTAGTCACTCACCTTGAAGCCGAGAGCAACCCCCTGAATGAGGGATATTCATCGGTAAAGTGGGAGGGAAGCGGCGAGGAGACTGCTTTCTCCGGGGGTAAACTTGCCGGCCTTCTTGAATTGAGGGATGTTGATGTTAAACAGGAAATCCAGAACCTTGATATGATGGCGGTAAACTTTATTGATCTTGTTAATGAGAATCATCGGGCAGGATACGGTCTCAACGGAAAGAGCGGGCTTGATTTTTTTACCGAATATCCGTTTGTTAACAATGTAGCAGGCAACTATGACAGAAACGGTGACGGGCAGTTTGATTCAACCTACCTGTTCAGGATTACGGGCAGCAACACGCTTCTGCCTCAGGATCAGATAGGTCTAGAAGGGATCATGACACTATCCGGCCCCAAGGGTACGATTGATGTTCCCTATCATCCGACAGATACGGTCGAAGATGTAATCAAACGGATTAATATGTCAGGTTCTGAGGTTGTTGCACGGCTGAACAAGGATGGACGCCTTCAGATAAAGGCTTCACCGGCCTTCGATCCTGCAAATCCCGATTTTGTCATCCGGCACGTTGAGGATTCAGGGCAGTTTCTTGCCGGTTATGCAGGTATTCTAAACAATCCCGGTGCTGCGGGGGCCTATACCTTTGATCAGGCAGATGCAGTTGCTGTTTTACGGGGCGGTAACCTCACCTATGGTGTTACTCCGACGATGCATCCATCTGCATGGGTTGAGATCAACGGTGCTCTTGAGGCAGATCCGGATTCAATAGCTGCAGGGTTCGGTATCAATGGGAGACCAGCCCACTCCGGGGATGGTTCTGCAGCATTGTCGATTGCCCGTTTGCGGAACAGCGATATTATGGTGGGAAAAGCTCCGAATTTTGACGAGTATTTTGCTGCCACGGTAGCAAATGCGGGGCTTAAAGGTGAAGCAGCTTCCCAGGCATTGAAAACCCAGGAACTGATTATGAAAAAACTTTCAGATTTAAAAGAATCAATTTCCGGGGTTAATATAGACGAAGAGTTGTCGCAGATGATCAAGTTTCAGCATGGGTATAATGCAGCATCAAGATTTGTATCCGAGATCAACAAAATGCTTGATACAATTATTAACAGGATGGGGGTGTAGGATAGATGGACCGCGTCAGCACGAATATGTCCAACAATGATATGCAGTATTATATGCAATTAAGAAGTGCAGATATGAATGAACTGCAGAATAAAATGGCAGAGCAGACCAGAATTCATGATCTGAGGGATGATCCGGTGGCTGCCGCTCATTCTGTCCGTTACCTTTCCAATATTAAAAGGATGGAGAGGTATACCAGAAATATAGATACTGTTCTGGGAGAAAACAGGGTAGCAGAGGGGTACATGAAAAGCGCTAACGATATTCTGCACCGTATACGGGAGCTTGCAGTGCAGGGGGCAAACGACACCTATACCAAGGAAGACAAAATGATTATGGGAACTGAGGTGAACGAATTGCTGAATGAACTGGTTTCCATTGCCAACGCGAAGACTCCTGACGGTACAAGTATGTTTGCAGGAGACCGGACACGGAGTGATGCCTACAGGGTCCTGAGCGGAAATGTACCCGGCAGTACCTCCAATGTTATTACTTCAGTAGAGTACCGGGGAAGTATAAATATAAATAATATTGAGGTGTCCGACGGCAGTTATGTCCAAAGCGGTTTCCCCGGTAATCAGGTTTTCTGGGCTGAGCACCAGCAGATTATTTCTGACCGGAATGCTGCTGAGTATTCAGCTCCCTCGGACACAAATATCAGGATTGATAATGCAGTAATCAATATAACGGCAGGAGATAATATACATGCAATAATTTCCAAGATAAATAATTCTGATGCTGCAGTCAAAGCATCGCTGGATCCGGTTAAAAATTCTCTTGTACTGGAGACTACAACTCCCCATGAGATATGGATGGAAGACAGCACCGACGGTAATGTTCTGAAGGATCTTGGACTTATTACCGGTAATGGCAGACCGCCGTATAATCTGAATAAAGATGCTGTTAAGGGGGGAGGGTCGCTCTTTGATATGATAATAAACATGAGGGATCAGCTCTATGAGGGTAATACCCTCAATATCGGCGGAGCGGGGCTGAAGGGGATAACCATAGCTCAGAATAATCTCGTTGGTAACATTGCGCGTTTGGGTTCAACAGAAGAACGGCTTAAAAAAGTACAGGAACGTCTTACCTATGAGATTCCGGAAGTTCAGGATAGAAATTCAAAAGAAACAGACCTGGACATGACAAAGGCGATAACGGATCTGAAGATGCTGGAATATACCCACAAGGCAGCGCTGCAAACTGCCGGAAGAATTCTTCAACCAACGTTGCTGGACTTTTTGAGGTAATATATGGAAGTACAAACAAAGGCCTACGGGCTTCTCAACGTCGATGAACGTCAGAAAATACATTTCCCTGCAGGGATTCTGGGTTTTGAAAATTTAAAGGACTACGTCCTGCTCGATGCATCCCAACAGCCGTTTTACTGGCTGCAGTCCATGGATCTTGTAGAGATTGCATTCGTTCTGATCAATCCTGCTGTTTTCAGGACCGATTATAGCCCTGATGTTTCCGATGCGGAGCTGCAGGAGATTGGCCTCGATTCAGTGGAATCAGAGAATGCCCTGGTTTTTGCGATTGTAACAATTCCGGAAAATCAATCAAGGATGACTGCAAATCTGCAGGGACCGATCCTGATAAACAGAAAGAAACGGATTGCAAGGCAGTGTATATCTACAAATTCAAAATGGAAAACCCAGCACTACATCCTTGAGGAGTTAGCCGCCGGAAAGGAAAGTGTATGCTGATACTTTCCAGAAAGAAAAATGAAAGCATCATTATAAATGATAATATTGAAGTTTCTGTTGTGGAGATAAAGGGGGATCAGATAAAACTGGGTATAAAAGCCCCCCGTTCTGTCAAAGTCTTCAGACAGGAGGTTTACCTTGCGATTCAAGAGGCAAATAAGGAAGCTGTCAAGTCTGGGTCAGTATTGCCTGAAATTGATATCTTTAAAAATCCTTAAGATTCTCAAAAATACTGTTGAATGAGTCCTCTATATCCGTAAAAATGTCAATCAGATCCGGGTCAAAATGTATCCCGGAACCCTTCTGTATAATGGATACGCTCTCTTCATGGGTAAATGGATCTTTATAGCTTCTTTTCATTCTAAGTGCATCATAGACGTCAGCCATGGCGACTATTCTGGCAGACAGGGGAATTTGAAACTCGGATATTCCAAAGGGGTATCCTGAACCGTTCCATTTTTCATGATGGAAGATGGCAATATCTTTTGCCATAGGATCGGGGTATGCCTGAAGGATGTAGGCGCCATTCTTGGTATGTTCCTTCATTATTATCCATTCTTTGTCATCCAATGGACCTTCTTTATTCAGAATGTCATCAGGGGTTCCGATCTTCCCTACATCATGCATCGGGGCAAGAAAGTGAATGTTTTCTATAAACTCTCTGTTGACTCCCTCATACCCTTTTTTGCCAAAAAGCTGCTCAGATAGAATTCTTGAGTATTCACCAACACGCTTAATATGGTTCCCTGTATCATTATCTTTGAGTTTAGAAGCTTCCAGAAGACTGAGGAATGTATTTTGAAGCATAGCGCTATGCTCTTTGGAGATATCATCGAACAGGGCACTATAGTATGAAGGTTTGCCGGGGGTTCCCGCTTCGAACAATGGTGTGATCATTATATTCACAATGACGGGAAGCCTGTTCCTGTTTTTCGATTCAAGACGGCCTTTGTAGGAAAATCCTTGTTCCGGGCTGGAAATCGAAGCTATAATACTGCCAAGTCTTTGCGTATCGATAAATGGGGTAAAATCGGAAACCAGATTAACCGGCAGTGGCCGTTCCTCATCAATAAACAGCTCTCTGTATTTCCTGTTTTCCCAGAGAATATTAAGTTTTTTATCCAGGATAACTGCAGGGATCAAACTGGATTTTAACCCTGTTCTCAACCCTTTGGGGATGGAGGTTTTTATCCTGGAATCTGATAACTGGGAAGAGAGAAGTTCTAGTCCGTCTGACTCACCATGTGCGGTTATCATCGTGTTATACCAATCTCAGCTTCGCTCTTTCTTAAGTAGAGAGGTCCCAATCCGTCCGGAGCAGGTCCGTTGAGTTCATACTTTTGCATGCCCAGGTTTATAAGGAACCGGGCGTTAGCCCGGTTCGCTGCAGGATCCAGCATGTATTTTTCATTTGATTCCTTATAGAAAAGAGATGCATCGGGACCAGTCAATAGAATCCTGTTATAGTTTTTTAGTTGTTCGATAATACTTTCTGCAGAACTATCAAGATAGTCGGTAATACGTTTACCTTTATGGTAAATTGCTGTATAAAAACGTTTTTTCCTTGCATCGATTACAGGGAGGACAACTCCGTCGAAGAAGTCAAATCCAAAAGCCATGGCATCCAGGGAAGGTACGGCAACCATGGGAATGCCGAGTGAAAACGAGATCCCTTTCGCCGTTGCCATACCTATTCTCAAACCGGTAAAAGAACCTGGTCCTTCTACACAGACTACCAAATCCAACAGATCAATAGAAATCCCCGAAGAGTCAACAAGACTTTTAATCTCACCGGCCAGGTTTTCAGAGTGTTTGAATCCCTGCGAAATAAACTTTTCAAAAAGACCGGTCTCAGTTTTTAATGCTATACTCAAGTTTCTTGATGAAGTATCGAAGGCTAAAATATTTACCACTGTGCTCCCTCTATAGTAATCTTCCTTGTTCCCCCATCCTCTAATGAAAAGGTAACTTCTATAGTCCTGTCCGGAAAGAAATCCTTGGCTTTTTCAGCCCACTCAACCACTGAAATTCCTTCTCCGTCCAGCATTTCCTCGGGTCCAATCATTTCAAACTCCTCTATGCTGTCGATACGGTAGAGATCCATGTGATAAAGGGTAAGGTTTCCGGAGTACTCTGAAATAATGGTAAATGAGGGGCTTGTTATGTTTTCATTGATTCCGAGAGCTCTCGCTATTCCCTTTACGAAGGTAGTTTTCCCCGCGCCTAGAGTACCATGAAGTGATAGTATGTCTCCTGCTTGCAGTTCTGCACCTACCTTTTCTCCCGCATTAATAGTTTCTTCGGCAGTGTACGTTGTAAAGGTTTTCAGCGTATCTTCCTCTTTTTATCAAGAGCCAGAAGATACTTTTGAATGGATTCCCTTACTGGGAGCAGAGGGTAGTCCAGATCTTCTTTCTTTATAGTAACAATAATATCTTTGTTGCCGAGGGCATTATGTTCCAGGGAGAAATCAAAGGGTATTTCTACATTTTTTGAAAACCTTTTATCCTCAAAAACAGCAACTCCGGAGAAGTCTTCCCTGTAGTGAAGCGGGATATCCTTTTTAAGAATATTTCTTATCTCTAATAAGTCCATATACTACTTATATGAGAAAAAATGTGAATCGTCAACATTAAAGCTTATAAATCATATATGTAGGCATTAATTTTGTTTATATTTTCTCTGGTGACCTTGGTAAACTGGACATGCATAATGCCTCCGACCGGTCTGATTCTTGCAACGGATTTTACCTTCCCGAAGGCATAGACTTTTTGTCCGTGTACGGTTTCGAACTCAAGTTTCATGAGCTCCCCCTGCCCGAGAGGGTAGGTGCTCCTCAAAGAGCAGCCCCCTGCAGATACATCAAGAATGGTAGCGAGCGCTCCGCTTTTTGTATCCACAATTGCCTTTTTCTGCTGGTTTTTTCCGAAGCCGGTTGTTACAATTCTTATTGCATACATATATGCAGGTTTATCGAGCTGTTTCCGCCTAAATCGCCTCTGCTGTGCCTGATGTATACTCTTGGAGTGCTGAAGGAAAAGGGAAGGAATCCCTCTTATATTATTGTAACCGGAAACCTTGGAGCTGAAAGAATAGCCCTGACCGTTGCTCTTCCAGAAAAAAACCAGTACCTTTGTTCCCTTTCTCCACCGGATCTGGTTTCCATGTTCATCGGTAGGAATCCTCGCTCCCAGGTAATTGCTTAGATTCGAGGTAACCATGGATGGGTATCTGACCCCTCCGGGAGTTGAAATATTCAATTTCTGCCCCGGCTTAAGCTGTTTCGTTCCCGTCATGATCTGTTTTTTTTCAGAATTGAGTTCTACCTTCTGTTTAATCCGGTAAAGGATAAGTTTCTGCCCCTCTTTTACATTTGGATCTGCAATATCTTCCTCTACACGGGCAAGGGCTTTATGCAGAGTGGAGTTGAGGGTTTCGGTATTCTTTAGAAGATTGTATGGATACTTAACTTTATAAAGTTTAATAAGAAATTCCAGGGTACGTATTTCCGCTTTCGTAAATCCTAACGCAGCAGCCCTTCTTCTGAAAACCTTCTTTTTATAGGCCCCTCTGCTGTTGGAGGAGCTTCTTGAAGAGGTAGACCTTCTGCTTGTTGAGGTCGTTGAAGATCTTCCGCTTAGTATAATGAATGCAAAAAATGCGACAAGCAGTCCAATACCTACATAGATTGAGGTTGTATTACCTTTTTTGATTGTTGGAATTGTTGTTGCTAGAAGATAAAACACTTCTTACTCCTGGTTACTTTCTATTAATGAAATAAATCCCCGCAGAGTGTCAATCTTGGGTACTATCTCGTATTCAAGGAGATCCCCTATAAGTACAGTATCGGAAGAATCGAAGGCTTCGGCAAGTTCTTTTAGTACGCTGTTAAATCCTGTATAGAAACTGTCAAGATTTTCATCCCCCAATGTAATACTGCTAAAATCGAGATTGTTTATATCTTTAAGGATAGAAAGCACCCTCACTACGGTTTGAGACAGTTCTATAAAGGCAAGAACTGCATTAAAAGCCTCCTTGTCTTTTCCTGTCTGGAGTAGAATTGATACATCTGAAATACCGGGGATCAGATCTTTCAAAGCTGCGGCAGTTGTTGTCAGTGTTTTAACGGGGCTTGTTACCTCCTGAACCCTTTTTTGAAGAAGAAAGGATATCCTTTCAAGAAGCTCCTTGAGTTCAGGGGCTTTGAGTTGATTTTCACTCTCTGTCAGTTCTATGAACTGTTTGGAATAAAGTTTTTCCTCCCCCTGGGAGAAGAAATAGTCCAGAGAGCCGGCAATTATTTCTCTGTCTTTGAGAAGATCTCTGCAGAGGGCATTATTTCCTGTTTCAGCAGCTTTATCCAACATTGAAATATACTGATACACGACTTGAAGATCTTCCACATACTTTTCCAAATGTGAAATAGCAGTAATATCTAGCTTTTTTACTGATTGAATCTCCTTTTTCCCCCAATTTTCAGGGAGGTCAATTCGTGCATGTTCTCCATCGATGAGAAGTTCCTTTAAATACATTTTTGACTCTGAAAGCCAGCTCTCTATTTGAGGGAGGATTTCTTCAAGATACTTTTCCTTTTCGAAAGTTACATCAAGTGCAGTGCTGTTTACAGAAATTTCCATTAATTTATCTCCGGTATTTATTTATTACTGTTATTACTGAAATTATCGATTGCTTTCGAACTGTCCTGAAGGCTTTGGAGAGCACCTTCCATTTTTCCGTACTTTATTTTAAGGAGTTGTTCTTTGCTGTCCAGGTCAGATTTCATTGCCAGGATATCATTATCTATTCTTGAAACTCTTCCGTCTATGCTGGATATCCTGGAAGCGATGACTCCTCCTACTTTTGTATAGACGCCGATATAATTATCCATGGCGTAGGCCACGCCTGTATCCACGATGAGGTCTTGATCGGTATCATTGCCGAATAATTCCTGTATTGCAGGGATATCATCTTTCAACAGATTGTCCAGCTTGGTTTCATCTATCTCCAGGTACCCTCTCAATTTGGTTCTGTCTATTCCTGTCCCAAAACCTCCGGAGTTGGTCGATATACCGATTTGTGACAACAGATTGAGTTCACGTCCTTTTGAAGTGGGGTAGGATGCCATGGCTATCTGCTGAAGTCTGTTTTTCATTTGGGAAAACGTGATATCCCCCTGGAACATGCCGAGTCGTTCTTTCGCTTTTGCTTTTTCATCATCAGAGAGGTAGTCTATTTCGCTGATGACAGCTGAATCGTTGCTGCTCAGTATCTGAATTTCTTTGAGCAGCTGGTTATAGCTGCCTACAAAAGAGATTATACTATTTTTTATATATTCTCTGTCTGGTTCAATGTTGAGGGTTACGTTCCGGGGACTTGTGTTGTGCAGCTCCAGGGTAACACCCTCTATCAAATCATCTATGCTGTTTTCAGGACGTTTTATCTCAACGCCCTCTAAAAACACAACAGCATCGCCTGCTTCATCAACCGGATTTGCCGGGGTAAAATCTCCTCGTGCAGAGGGGTTGTATGCCTTTATGTTTTCTATGGTGATTCTTCGGAAAGAATTGGCATTGTTTATTGTCAGGCTGTTTAAGGTATTCGCTATATCCGAGGCCGGGATGGAAAAGTGCTGTACCGTTTCAGTATCCTTCAGAGGAGGAAGCCCTTCGGAGGTGTTCAGTTTGAGTACATCAAGGGTATCCTTAATCTCCGGTTTAGGAGGAGGTGTCCATTTCGGCAGCTGTACTCTGCTTGCTGCATCGTCTATGGTAATCCCTTCGAATGTAACGGATCCTGGAGACTCAAGCGCAGGTCCCGGGGGAGGCGAGGGTTCCGGTTGCTGACGTCTGTCAATATTTTCGATTACAACATCGTATTCAAATACAAAACCTTTTTCAAGTTTAAAGGGGGGATTGAAGGGGATCGTGGCTTCTTTCAGCGGGTCAACAGTCAGTTTACCGTCAGAAAGGGTAAAACTTCCCTTAGGGGAGACAAGGTTTTCTTTCAGCTCCAGCTCCCTGCTGCTTGTATTAAGTTTTTTTACCAGACCTGTTTCTATACCCAGGTCAAGAGAGTCGTCACGGAGCACAAGTTTGTTCTTTGCACCTGTTTTTGTAGATTCGAGAAGCAGGACCTGGGATTGTTCAGTATCCTGAAGGAGCTTTCCTCTGACAAGTCCATTACTTCTTCTGTTGAGGAGAGCGGTAAAATCGGAAATCCTTCCCCCGTTATAGTGGAAGGAAACTTCCTTTTCCCCCACTTTAAAGGTATATTTGCCTTCGGGAACTTTGAAATCCCTGGATAACGGAGCCGAAAGGAATCTGTCCCGTGTGGCAAGCTGTGCTACACGGATGTCAAACGATTCGTTTACAGCCTGTCTCGTTGCTGTAGCTGTCAGCACACTTTCATCCGTAGAGTTTGCTTTGTGTTCTTTAAAAGGATTTTGAAAGCCGTAGAGGGTCTTTGCGGTGTCTTTGAATTTCCCCATAAGGCGATTGAGATCCTGCCAGACCTCTTTTTTACTCGCGAACGTCTTTTTTGAATCTTCAAGCCTGTTAAGAGGTATCCGCTCAACCTCCATCAGCTTTTTAATCATTTCGTCAGTGTTATACTTGCTGGTTACACCGGGGATTACAAAATCAGACATTCTACTTCCTGTCTTCCCCTATATCTCCTTATCGAACAGAAGACCGATAACCTCCTTCATCCTTAAATGAAGCTTAACGATATCTTCAGGGGGAATCTCTTTAATAACCTTATCGGTACGGCTGTCAACCACCTTTACAATAACCTCGTTGAGCTCTTTGTTCACAGAGAATCTAAGTTCCCTGTCAAACATGGATGAGATGTGTGTTATTTCTTTTAAGTAACTTTCGATTTGTTTTTTCGAGATAGCCTTACGCTCACTCTCTTTCTTAAGAATTTTCCCAAATTCTTCTTTGCTCCGGGCTATCTTCGCAGCCTGATTATCCAACGGTGTTGTTTCCTGGGTATATGCACCCCTGGAGAATGCAGGAAGTACATTGATTTTTCCTGACTCCATATTCAACCTCCAAAAAGAAACGGGAGAGGGGCGCGACCCCTCCCGCAGATAACAATGATAAGATAACGTCCAGAAATCTTATCGACACTACCAGAACGGAATAAAGTTAAAGTAACTTTAGTACAGACTGGGGTTCAGTGTTGGCCTGAGCCAGCATAGCTGTACCAGCCTGAACAAGAATCTGGTTCTTTGTGTACTGTACCATTTCATCGGCCATGTCCACGTCCCTGATTCTTGATTCTGCAGCTTGCAGATTTTCTGCTGCGATTGCAACGCCCTTCGAAGCCATCTCAAAACGATTCTGATAGGCACCGAGATCAGCTCTCTGCTTGGAAACCTGCTTTAACGCACTATCAACAATTCCTATTGCCTGATTGGAAGACTCAACTGAGGAGATTGCTATCGTTCCTGTATCGCCCTGTACTCCCTGGAGTCCAAGTGCCTGAGCTGTCATTGTTCCAATGTAGACCCTTTCACTCTGATCCATGTTCGCACCAACCTGGAACTGCATAATGCCGTTAGTTGCAGAGTCTTTGGCGAAGTTACCGGTAAGCATGTTCATGCCGTTAAACTGGGCATGTGAAGCAATTCTGTTTACTTCGTCTACAAGCTGAGAAACCTCAACCTGAATCTGCATTCGGTCTTCGTCGGAGTAAACACCGTTGGCTGACTGAACAGCAAGTTCTCTTACACGGTGAAGTATATCCTGTGTTTCCTGCAGATATCCTTCTGTTGTCTGAATAAATGAAACACCATTTTGAATGTTTCTCTTTGCCTGATTCAAACCCCGGATCTGACCCCTGAGTTTTTCGGATACTGCGAGACCAGAGGCATCATCGCCGCCTCTGTTGATGCGCATACCTGAGCTAAGTTTTTCAATGTTCTTCTGAACTGCTCCATTACGAACATTGAGGCTTCTGCTGGCATACAACGCACTCATGTTGTGATTAATAATCATATAAAACCCTCCTTGATAGGTTAAAAAGGCATCCTTTGCCTTAGTCGTGAATGTCACCAGGAAGAAAACAGAAGATCCATAGAGCGCGCCTCTTCTGCCCCGTTCATTTCTTCCTTTTTACGAGGAAACAATCTCGACCTGCTTTTTTAGGGCAGATCGAGAATTCCCATCGCACTGCCATTCCTCTTAAGGAGAGTGGTATTTCAAAGATCAACGGTTACTATATAAAGAGTATAACTCTCTATCGCAATAACTGCAAGACTCCTTGAGTTTTTGCATTCGCCTGAGCCAGCATAGCTGTACCGGCCTGTACAAGGATCTGATTCTTTGTAAACTGAACCATCTCATCGGCCATATCAACGTCCCTGATTCTCGATTCAGCAGCCTGCATATTTTCGGCTCCGACGTTTATTCCTACAATAGCATGTTCCAGCCTGTTCTGATAAGCACCAAGATCTGCACGCTGTTTGCTGACTTTCTTTAAAGCCATGTCAATAACACCGATACTCTGATTGGCCTGCTCCGGAGATGCAATAGAGATCATCTCTTCTGTTCCGACGTTTCGAATACCGAGACCCTTGGAAGTCATTGTTCCTATATAGACCCTCTCTCTCTGATCCATATTTGCGCCGATGTGCAGCCACATGGATGCGGTTATGGTATTCTCTCCTGTTTCAACTGCAAACCTGCCGGTCAGCATGTTCATTCCGTTGAATTGAGCATGGGAAGAAATCCTGTCAACCTCGTCTACGAGCTGGCTTACTTCTACCATTATCTGCATTCTGTCTTCATCGGTGTAGATACCATTTGCAGATTGAACAGCCAGTTCCCTCATCCTGTGGAGGATATCCTGTGTTTCCTGCAGATATCCCTCTGTGGTCTGGATAAACGATACGCCGTTTGCTGCATTTCTTGATGCCTGTTTTAAACCTCTGATCTGAGCTCTCATTTTTTCAGATACAGCAAGTCCCGATGCATCGTCACCGGCTCTGTTGATCCTGAGTCCTGATGACAACTTCTCCATGTTTTTGGCTGTGTTGTTGTTCATGACACTCAGTCTGTTTCGAGCGAAGATTGCGCTCATGTTGTGGTTAATAATCATCTGTTTCCTCCATGAAAACGTTTTGAAGCATCCTTGCTTCGTTTTTTTTGGAGAAATCAACCCATTCCGGTCAATTTTTTTAAAAAAACCTTAAGGAAGGTTTAATTCCTCCGATATTCAAGATAGAACAGGGAAAGTAGGGGCTTGGCCATTACCGCGGATACTACCTCCCTCAACCTTACGTGTCGGCAGCATCTTCATAAACCTTTAGAAAAATTATTAAATTTTTTTCTCTTGTATGAATTTTAGGTATTTTGCAGCTATCGAGTCATCAGGATCATACTCGAGTACAGTTTTAAAAAATCCTTCAGCATCAGATAGATTTTCTTCTTTGAGGGCAAGAACACCCATATTGGATATGATTTTTATATTGGTTCCGTCTTTTCGGAGGGCGGAAGAGAGAAACTTTTTGCATTCCTTGTATTCACCAAGTTCCATAAGGCAGATAGCGAGCTCATTATAGGTATCTATGTTGGAATCATCCAGATCGAGACTCTTGGTAAAGGCATTCCGTGCTTTTTCATATTCTTCCAGTCTCCGATATGCCCATCCAAGGAGAAACCAGCCGTTCCAGGAGTCCGAATGTGTATCGAGAAAGGTCTTGATTTTGTTGATCCCCTCATATTCTCTCTCCATTTTAATGAGATCATATGCTTCGAGGAACAGAAGGTCGTCTTGCTGGGTTTCTGGAATTTTGTTTAGAATTTGAAGAGCAAACTCCCTCCTTTTACCCTCTGGCTCAGCATCTGTAAATTTCTTAAATATAGATCTGGCCTTGTCGAGATTACCTACCTTTATATAAAACGATCCAAGGTTAAAGAGAAGATCAGGAGAATCTGGATGATACTTCAGAGCATCAATGTATACCCTGAAAGCTTCCAGAGAGCTTTCTGAGGCAAGTTCCTTATTCCCCAGGGTTTCGAACAGAGTGGCCTTCTCTTCAAGAACTGTAGCAAGATTTAAATGATTATAGAGATTACCGGGATTGAAATTAACCAGGGATCTGAAAATCTCTTCAGCAACCTCAAATTCTTTATTTTTTGCCTTCGTGATTCCTGCAGATGACATCAGTGTTTCAATACCGGGTTGTACAGCGTTTATAAAGGAGCGGTAGTACTCAATATCCTTGTGATCCTTCTCCCATGCAAAAATTTTCATTATTGCGGCAATAATTCTCTCCCAGGAGAGCTCCCCGAAGTACCAGTTCTCTTCTCCCTCGGGGACTTCAACCGGGAGGAGTATGGAGGGATCGAGTTCAAAATCCTTGAACTTTTCTACCGTTTCTTCAGGAATTGAGACAAAAACAATATTTGAAAGGTGTGATGAATGGTTATCACTCATGTTGTTATCCGTTGTTGTGTTTTACTGTAATGTAGGAGTTGATCAGCTTTTTATACTCCATAGGTATGCTGTCCTCATGGAAGTGAACGGCCAACGCGGCAAGATCCTTTCTTCCTTCCACATTTTCAAAGCGGATTGTTTCCCCTTTCAGCAGGAGCGGGGTTCCGTCCTGGCGTATCAATATCAGGGCGCACTCCTTGTTTATCAGGAATTTCGCAATTCCCTGGATAATAACTTTTGCTCCGGAGAAGGAGAGGTCCCTAAGAATACAATTCCTGGGAATGGAATCTATAGAAATTCTGCCGTTTTTGGTTTTAAGTCCCAGTCTTCTGGCAGAATCGTCTGTAATAAGGATTCGTTCTTCGGTACGTTTCTTCGAGTTTATATTAATTTCCAGCATTTGTCCGAGAATGGCGATAAGATCTTCTGCTGGACGCTTGGTATAGGTAAGATTAACGAAATTCAGGGAAGGATTGTCTTTGCTGTACTGACTGAATCCGGAAACCTTTGCAGAAACAAAAAAAAGCAGTTTGTCTTTTTTATCCTCTATCTGGAAGGCAAACCGGAGCGAAACAATATTGTTTGCCTTTCTGAAAATTTCGAATGAGGCAGCGTCAAGGTTGGCAATTATCTTGGCTCCGGTCATCGATGTAGAATAGATAATACAGGGCCATTGATTTCCAAGACACTTCAGATAGACATGTTTGGTTAACAAATGCGTTGTTTCAATAACATTCTTGGTAAATGTAACCTCAATGTCTTTGTAAGTGTCATAAAAACGGTTTATTTGCTGGCTGGTTAATATGCTCATATCAATTAGATGTTATCCTTGGAATAGGCTTATGTCAACCAAAAGAAAACCCGCGATGGCGCTTGGGAATGGATCTCTTGAACTCTTTAGTTCAAGTGGGTTTCCGCACTGGAGCATCCTGTACGATATAAAACCGCGCAATTCAACTCCCGTATATAGAAACCCGTTCTATATAATTTGACCCAAGAGATTTTGGTATTCCCGCCCGGCCACCGCAGGAAAAAATGCTATAAAGTACTGTCGATCAATTTGATGATCTCCAGTGTCTTTTTTTCTACCTCATCGGCTTCTTTTTCCGATAAGCCTTTTTTTAAATTTTTCCTTTCTTTGAATAGCTCGTCCGTAAGAAGTATACACGAAATTATTGCTGTTCGTAAAGGATCCCGGACGCCCATTTGGCCCTCTACTTTTGAAATTACCTTCTCGAGATGAGCTATAATAGTGTCAAAATAAACAGGGTCCTCATCAACCTTTAAGGAAAATGAAGACCCGAGTAATCTGATTCGTTTCAGGTTATCAGCCATTGAGATTTATCTTAGAAGATATCCAGCTCATTTTCAAGGGAAGGAGTTTCCTCCTCTTTGTTCTGTTCCTCGGATTCAGCCAAAGGAATTTTTTCTTCTCCCGCAGGATGCTCCTCTTCAGACAGTTTTTCAGAGGGCTGGTCACCTTCACTGAGTGAGGAGCTATCAGTATCAGATTCAGTAACAATGTCTTCAAGGAGATCCAGCTGTTTCAGGGCGTTTAGAATGCCTTCTTCAATGTTACTTTGATCCTGCTTAAAAGAATCGATAAATACCTCAAGTTCCTCTATCCTTTTCTCATAACCGGACAGTTTTGTTTTTAAAAGATCATTTTCTTCTCTTAAAGACTTAATTACATCTACCGCTTTTAGTACCTTGGACTCCAGACTATGAATCTGTTCTACTGATATCATTCTTAAACCTCAAGTGCCTTTTTTGCCTCAGCAACAAGAGTGGAAAAAGCTTCTTTATCCTCAATAGCGAGGTTTGAGAGAATTTTTCTATTCAGTTCAATGCCGGATTTATGAAGTCCATTAATGAATCGTGAATATGAAATCCCTTCGTTTCTGCATGCTGCTGATATACGGGCAATCCAGAGTCTTCTGAAATCCCTTTTCTTTCTTCTTCTGTCTCTGTATGCGTACTGACCTGCTTTTGCAACTGCGTCTTTTGCAGTCCTGAAGTTAGTGCTTCTTCTCCCAAAGTACCCCTTGGCATCTTTGAGTATTTTCTTTCTTCTGTCTTTTCTTCGTGTTCCGTCAACTGCTCTTGGCATTATTCCTACTCCTTAAAAACTGTATGGTAAGAGAACTTTAACTTTCTTTGTTTCTTCAGGGCTCAACGTGTCGAGATGCCTGAGATTCCTTTTTCTCTTAGAGCTTTTTTTGGTAAGAATGTGCCGGGTTCCCTGCTTTTTGTACCTTACTTTCCCTTTGGAAGTAACTCTGTACCGTTTAGCAGCCGATTTTCTTGTTTTCATTTTTGGCATAACTAAATCCTTTAAATTTATTTTTCGGGCGGTAAGGAACAAGACCCCTCAACGCCTCAATTCCGTCATACGACGAAAGTTTTTTACTTTTTCGGGCTTAAAATCATGGACATAAAACGTCCTTCCATGACTGGATTTTTATCCAGGACGAAGTTTACTTCTTTTTCAGTCAGAAGGTCAATTACCTTCATAAGAACATCTCTACCAAGCTCAGTATGAGCAAGTTCTCTTCCTCTGAAACGGATGGTAACTTTAACCTTATTCCCGTCTTCAAGGAATTCGGTGATATGTTTTGTTTTAAACTCCAGATCGTGTTTCTCGATCTTTGGCTGCATTCTAATTTCTTTGAGTTTTATAAGTTTTTGCTTCTTTTTGGACTCTTTGAGTCTTTTATCCTGCTCAAACTTATATTTTCCGTAATCCATCAGTTTACAAACCGGCGGATTAGCCTGCGGAGCTACCTCTACCAGGTCTACCCCCTCTTGAGAAGCCAACTGTAAAGCTTCGCTGAGTGAAACAACTTTCTGCTCTCCGCCATCACCAATCAGTCTTACCTCTTTTGAACGTATTGCCTCGTTTATACGCAGTTCCTTAGCAGCCAATATTCCTCCTCGTTGCAGCGGTTTAAACGCCGCTAAAAATTCAAGGTCAATATATCAATTCTTTTTAAAAGAGTCAAAGGGTGTTACAGGTGTATATGCATTTAAAATATAACTCACGGTAGTTGAAGGCTTTTATCAATCGTGATATTCTCTTTCAATTATGAGTATATTCCTATTATCAGCAGTACCGCTTGGTTTTTTTCTCTATATTTCGATTGAGTACAGCGGGATTATGGCAACAAAATTTTTTTGGAAGTCTTTTCTTCTAGGGGGGATAACATTTATTGTATCACTGATCCTCCTTACGTTGTTGGATTACTTTATTCAACCGGCGTATGAACCGGTGCCGCTGTTTATCTATCACTGGTTCATGGATCTCTTTTACTTCGCTCTCTCAGGCACCCTGGGATTTCTCATCTTTTATTACAGGGGCATCCTTGTGTTTGAAAGAAGGAAAGACTTCCCCTTTGTTTACTCCTTTTTTTCGGGGTTCCTGTCTCCTGCAGGCGTCTATATCCTTATTAAGAATTTTTATTTCCTTGATACATATCTGCTCTTTCTCTATCCCCTGCTGCTTGTAGTTGTCGGTTTTATCACAACATTTCTTGTAATAGAAGCACAGCGAAGCAATGGATATAAACAGATCCTTCTCTACCTTATTATAATCCCTGCAACAGCAGTTATAGCGGGAGTTCCTGCCCTTTACTACCTTAACTACCAAACCTATGCAGTTCTCCTTGCTTGTTTCCTTCCGCTGCTGTCGTCGTCTATTTATTCAATTCTGAGGAATGAATACCACACAGTTTTTAGGACCTGAAATAAAAAGGCAGGGGCAAAGAAAAAGGGAAGATGCATTTATGGCGTCTTCCCCTTTAATACTACCTTCTATGAAGGTTTCAGCTACACTAAGCCTGTCCGGCTGAACCGAGGACCGTTTCGTTCTTTTTCTTATACATCTCTTTAAGAGCTTCTCTTGCCGGACCGAGATACTTTCTCGGATCAAAAACATCAGGCTGTTCTGCCAGAATTTTGCGTATAGCTGCAGTCATGGCAAGCCTGCCGTCGGAATCGATATTGATCTTGCATACAGCGAGTTTTGCAGCTTTTCTCAGCTGTTCTTCGGGGATACCGACTGAATCCTTTAGATCCCCCCCATACTTATTGATCAGGTTTACATATTCCATTGGTACAGAAGATGAACCATGCAGAACTATGGGGAACCCCGGAAGTTTCTGTTCAATTTCTTCAAGAATATCAAACCTCAGGGGAGGGGGAATAAGAACTCCGTCCTTGTTCCTTGTACACTGTTCAGGAGTGAACTTATTGGCACCATGACTTGTTCCAATGGAAATTGCCAAACTGTCTACGCCGGTTTTTTTAAGAAAGTCTTCTACCTCTTCTGATTTTGTATATGTTGACTTTTCAGCAACGACATCATCCTCTATACCGGCAAGTACGCCAAGTTCTCCCTCTACGGTAACATAGTCTTTTTGTGCATGAGCGTACTCCACTACCTTTCTAGTGAGAGCTACATTTTCTTCGTAGGGGAGGTGGGAACCGTCAATCATTACAGAGGAAAATCCGCTGTCAATACAATCTTTGCACAGTTCAAAGGTATCGCCATGATCAAGATGCAGTGCAATTGGAATTTCGTATCCCAGCTCTTTAGCATAATTAACTGCACCCTGTGCCATATATCTTAAAAGCGTAGCATTTGCATATTTCCGTGCACCTGATGAGACCTGAAGTATTACAGGTGATTTTGTCTCTACACATGCCTGAATAATCGCTTGTAGCTGTTCCATGTTATTGAAGTTGTATGCAGGAACTGCAAATCCTTTTTCCATAGCCTTTTCAAACATCTTTTTGGTGTTTGACAGCCCTAAATCTTTGTAAGAAACCATTTTCTTCTCCTATTCTATTGGTAATTATAGAATACGCACACTCCAAATAATGGTCAAGAGCGTATATATTTATTAAAGAAAAAGATTTGACAAACAATTATGTAAGAAATATAATTCAATATACATACGCTGATTGTGACTGAGTAATTAAATAAGGAGTGTGGAATGAGAAAAGGCAGCATTCTTTTTATATGCCTTCTGTTGTTGCTTTCTTTACTACTGCCGTTGTCAACTTTTGCGGACACGCAGACAGAGAATCTTGAATCAAGAGTTCTGGAAACTTTCGATCCAGATACAAAAACAACTGACTGGCTGGTTGTAGGAAGTAAGTTTACTTCCGAAGGATATCCGGAACAGGTATATACAAAATCCTGGCCGGAGGCGCTGTACGGTGCGAATCTTGAAAACAAGGATTATGAAGTTCTTGGAATCCATGTGAAATGGGACCGAAAAGGGTACAATAATATTGAAATAATACCGGTAAAGAAGGATGATGAGGGAAATGTCGTTCCAAATCCTATCCCTATTCCTGGTATGGTCAAGAAACTTGATCTTTGGGTCTGGTGCTCAAGATTCAACTATTATATGGATGTCCATGTTAGAGATTCTGCAGGAGTTGTCCATGTTCTCAGGCTTGGAGATCTGAATTCAATTGGATGGAAGAATTTTAGTGTCGCTTTTCCCGGAAGTATAAAACAGTCCGGGCTGCATGTTCCTTTTTTAAAGAGCCTGGAACTGGTAAAGTTTGTGATCTGGACAAAACCTGAAGAAAGTGTAAGTGATTTCTATGTGTACCTGGATCAGGTCAAGGTTTTAACTGATCTGTTTATCACCCGGTTCGACGGAGACAATCTTGCAAATTCAAAAAAAGTTCAGGAAGTGTGGGGGGGCAAGTAATCGATGAATTATAGAGAAAGAGTATTAATAATAACGGTTATTCTGCTTTTTACAGCTTTTGGGGTTTTTGGACAGAGTAATGCACAGATAAAGGGGAATACCGGAGATCCGGATCCCGCTGCAATAGGGGTAGATACCGCTCAGCAGAAGTTGAAGGAAGTTTCCATCTCAAAATTTGAAGATGCCGGATTCTGGAGGGTTGAGATGCCCCGGGATCAGGGAATTATTTCACTGAGGAGACTCCAGGGTGGACCTTTGGACAAAGAACCTATCCCTGATGAGAAAAAGATCGGTATAACCCAGGATGACAAAAACGTTCTCGGCGTAAAGGTTGAGTTTTTTAGAAGAGGGTATGTCAGCTTCTTTATTAGACCCGAGAGACCGCTTCCGGTAGAGGGAATTTCGAAGACCCTATCGATGTGGGTTGTAGGGAGAAATACAAATCATGTGTTGGTAGTTCTTCTTTCAGACCAATTCGGGCACAAAGCTGAGATTACTATGGGTAAGCTTAATTTTACCGGATGGAAAAAGATGACTGTTGCCGTCCCCACTACTATAGTACAGAGGGATTACCACTATATGAACAAGCAGGGGATAAAGATTGAGGGGTTCAGGATAGACTGCGACCCTGCAGAGGCATATGGCAGCTACTTTGCATACTTTGATGACTTAAGAGCTGTTACAGACCTGTTTTCTGAAGAGAGCAGAGATGTCGATGACATGATGGATAATTGGTAGGATAGTGAGTAAACCAAAAAGACCCTCGAAAAAGAGGGTCTTTTTTAATATCCGCATAAACGCTGTACAGACAATCCAAAGGATTCTCCCAAGTATCATTTTTATTCTTCTCTTGTGCCCGCAGTTTACTTTTTCTGAAGAGAATGGATCCCTTTTTACCATGGATCTTGGAGATCACTACCGGCTTGTTGAAAGACAGAATCTCAGGGTACGGGAGAACGGAGAATACAGAGGATTCCTTTACCGGGAGTATAGAGCATTCTTACGGAAGTCCGACTCTGCAGCAGGCAGATATCAAGGGGAGTACTATATTCTTGAGAATATGAAGCGGAATGCATCGCTCATTGCCAAGGCAGTAGATAATGAGTACAAAGCTTCTTTTAGTATCAACGAACGGGGAATAATGCTTCTTTTTGATGATAATCCTGTACCAATACACAGGGATTTCCCTGCATTTTCAACAAAACCTGTAAAAGCAGGGACAGCCTGGGATGTATCAGGAAGCGATCTTGTCTTTGACAGCAAGGGGCACTCGGTAAGGGTGCCTTTTCTGTGCCGCTATGTCTTCAGGGGTGAGGAAACCTATATGAACCGCCCTGTTGCTGTTATAGATGCTCAGTATGCCCTTAGATATGATGAGGGGGCCTACGGTTACAAACGGGGCACCATAAAAAAGATAAGCGGCAGCAGAAAATCAGTAATAATGCTCTATACTGATGCTGCCGGAGGAATCTTCATTAACTCCCAGCTTAAACAGCAGGTCCTGTATTCCTCTGGGGAATCGGAGGAGACTGAAGGAATTATCCTTACCTGGTACAATGGGATTTCAGCATCGGGGATAGAAGCCTCGGATAATCTGATAGTAGAGAACTTGAATAAATTAAAGGGCCTGGAGGGTTCCCCGGATATGCAGTCCGGAACCGGTACGGTGGCAAATTCAAACAGTGGAACTGACAGAGGTGCTTCTGAAAATACGGCCGGTGGAGCAGCGGGTGGTGATGCTGGGAGTTCAGGGAGTGTTTCCGGTTCTGCATCACTTCTAAACGATGTTTCCGTTGAGAAAAGTGAAAAGGGCCTTGTTTTAAAGATTCAGAACATCCATTTCCTTCCCAACAGCCCTGTAATTCTTCCAGAAGAGAAAAGCAGGCTCGACTCTATTGCCTCGGTACTTAAAGGAGCGGAGGGAAGGATGTTTCTCGTTACCGGCCATACGGCGGATGTGGGGAGTCAGGAGAGCCAGCAGGAACTTTCAGTTCAGAGAGCAAAGACAATTGTTAATGAGCTGGTCAAAAGAGGATTCCCGGCCAACAGGTTCATGTACGAGGGAAAGGGGGGACGTGAGCCTGCAGCATCAAACGACACAAAAGAGGGGCGGGCCAAGAACAGGCGGGTTGAGATTACGATACTGTACTAAAATCCGGAATTAAACAGCTTCCGGAAGTTTCTATCCACCCTGATAATTAAATCTTCCATTTCTATTTTGAGTACTTCCGCCAAAACTTCGTACGTGTAGCCGATGTGCCCCGGATGATTAGGTTTCCCGCGCCTTTTTTGGGGACTCAGGTAGGGGCTGTCTGTTTCCAGCACGATCCTGTCAAGAGGGAGTTTTGATGCTGCTATACGTAGCGAATCATTTTTTTTATACGTAAGATTCCCTGCAAACGAGATATAGAGACCGCTGTCAACAATTTTCCGGGCTGTTTCGTAGGGTGATGAGAAGCAGTGGAGAATTCCTCCGGCTTTTGGCGGTACAGCTGTCAGAATATCGATAATATCCGCATCCGCCTCTCTGTTGTGAATAAGAACCGGGAGGTTATATTTGTTGGCAAGGGCAATCTGGCCTGCAAAAAGATCTTTCTGCTGTTTCCTGGATCCATAATCCCAGTGCCAGTCAAGACCAATCTCACCTAGTGCGGAGGGATTTTCAGCTTCCAACAGTTTTTCCAACTCAGACAATAGTGAATCGGTATCTGCTCTTTCCGTTTCCGAAGGGTAGCAGCCAGCGGAGAGCAGTATGGATGGAAAATCTTTTAACAGGCGCTTTCTTCCCAGGAAATCTGAAGGGGTAAGCCCGATATCAATACCCCCCGCAAGGCCTGAATTAACCGCTTGCCGCAGAACTAGTACCGTATTCATCCCTTTTCCTTCCATGACAGAAGCATGAAAATGGGTGTCAATCATTCCTTGAGAAATATGAAAATCCATAAAATAGTTCCTTGTAAAATCATATAGTTTTGTGCACTCTAAACAGATCCAAAAACCTGTTGACCAAAAATAAAATCAACTATACTATACTAACACAAATCGCCGGAGTGGTGGAATTGGTAGACACAGGGGACTTAAAATCCCCCGGCTGAATAAGCTGTACGAGTTCAAGTCTCGTCTCCGGTAAAAGGTACGGAACATAGGAAAAACTTAAAATAGAGGGTCACGTGTCCCTTGAGGGGTTCATCCTTCTCTCTATCGCTTCAAGCAGTTTGCTATCCTCTTCCGAATTAAGGCTGCACATCTCTGTTAATGTCTTTTTAAGTCCATCGCTTTTGAGTTTCCGGACAAACTCTACATCTCTCTCAAAGGGTTTTCCATTTTGATCCGGAGCGGTAAATGTAACTGCAGCTGCAAATACATCCAGAATATCTTCAAAGGGTAAACCGTGTTTTATGCACAGTCCTGCCGCCCCTATAATACGGTCATCCCTGTTAAGTTTTCTTGGAAGGTCCCGTCCGACCCTGAATACCGTATCTCCCAGTGCTCTGTTTCTGAATCTGAGTATTAGATCATCTATATGGTCATCCATATCTTTTACGGTAAAATCTTCGGGATATTCTCTTACAAGAGCTGCAGCCGATTCCTTCATGGTGCTTCGGACCTTGTGTCTTATTCCCTCATTCTCCAGAATATCAGCAATCAATTTTTTATCCGGTGAAAACTGGAAACCAAGGTATGCCGAAGCCGCATGTCCAAGATTGTGGATAAAAAGCTTTCTGTCTACCCAGGCTGCAATGTTCTGTACAGCCTTTATCTCGGGAAAGTCCGGGACATCGTTCTTGAATCCCTGCTTGTCAAGGATTAGTGTGTTGTATTCCTCAGCATGAAGGGCAAGGGGATCATCTGCAAGGTCTTCTTTCGTCATTATCGGAACCATCTTCCCGATACTTGTTTCAACAAGTCCTGTTCTGTATCCGTTACATCCGTTTTCTGCCAGTATTTTCCTGAAATAGTCTGCACCGCTTCGGATGTTCTCTGCAATAATAACATCCAGGGGACGGTGTGAGAGCAGTTCCCTTCTCTTTATCCCCTCCGCAATTACCGGAACAACTTTGGGTAGTGCTGCCTGCCCGACAGAAGTCGCACAAATTCTGCAGTCACCAAGGAGTTCAATAATTCTGTCAGTCTGTGAACTGTGAATAGCATCAATGTTTGAAACCTGTACCACCTCGTCGGCCTGGTTATTCCTTTTGATTAGTATACGGTATCCTTTTCTGCTCGTAAGGTTATTTACCAGGTTGGCGTCTGCATCTACAAACATAACTTTCAGACCGTTTTTCGCAAAGATAGCACCGACAAAGGAGCGGCCTATATTTCCCGCGCCGAAAACTACTGCCTGATCCATAGTAACATCCTCCCCAACTTTACTACAGAATAAGTATAAAGTGCCTTTAAATATGTTTCCACTATAAAAATACGGATATTGAAGTGTATTTTTCACTCTTTAAGCGCCAAATAAGTAAATGGATAAAAAAATTAGCTTGATAATAGTTAAGTTACAGGATATTATTTACAGTGAATTATGAAAGACAACTGCAAATAGATCTAGGAGGATTTTGATGGATAAAGAACAAGAACGATCGATTGAGGAAGCCTGGAGCAAAGAATCAATAATGAATGTTGAAATAAACATTATTGAAAGAATGATCGGCTGCCGGACAGTAGAAGCAGTAGAAGCAGCAATCAGTTATGCTCGTTTCTTAAGAATGTCAGGGTTGAGTAATGACAACTATCCGTTGTTTTTACGCTTATTGGAGGTGGAAAATCACTGGGTTATTGATGCTTTGATTGATAACAAAGACCCATTCCTGTTACTCAGTTCGATTCAACCTAACAATTACCTTATACTCACTGCATATAAACTCTTAACAAACTGGCACCCCGGTGGTATTTATCCGAAAACTCTTGCCATTATTCTCGGTGTATTACAAGCTGCGTACAGTTCACCGAAAGACGGTTTCAGGATTTATGCAGCAAGTATTAATGATGTGAACAACCTCGGAAAACATCTTAATAAGGAGCTGGGACAGGACGATTTGAACAACAGATGTATTTTGGATATTCTTGACAGGTTGGGTGCTCTTGCTGGAACTTCTGATGACGCAGCTGTAGAGCAGATGGCGCGGCAGGCAAATAATATAAGAACCTTCTTCTTTGACAAGAGGAAAAAGATGGAAGATATTATCCCGCAGGTACTGCTGGTCAAATCAGACTATATAGCAAAAGAAATAGCGCCTGAAAAGGTTTTTGTAACTAAATAACAAGAGAGGAGAAAGATATAATGAAAGAACTTTTTGAAAAAAAACAAAGCTGGGGACAGGAAGAAATAGCCCAAATCGAATATAGTCTCCTCAAAGGTTTCATGGGTGTAAGGACGGTGGAGTCAGTAGAAGCTGCGTTGACCTATGCACACTATCTGAACAGTATTGGTATTACAAGCAGTAATTACCCAATATTTCTGAAGGTACTTGGAGTAAGAAACCGCCATGTTATCGATGCACTTTTAGGAACACGGGATCCTTTTCTTTTTATGAGTTCCATTCAGCCCAACTATTTTATAGTGGCTACCTGTTTCAGTTTTCTTGCGAAGTATCATCCTGCTGAAATATACACAAAAACCCTTGGTATTATTCTTGGTGTGTTTCAGGCAGCTTACAACAATCCCCTGGATGGATATAATATTTATCCTCCAACAATTGCAGATATCAATAGTCTTGGTAAGCATTTGATTGAGGATAAAGGACAGGACGACCTTTTAAATAGAAGTATTCTGGATGTATTGGACAAGATTAGCGAGCTTGAGGGGCAGAATGTTGATGAAGAGATGGAAGATCTTGCTGTTCATGCACATAATATCAGAAATAACTTCTTTGATTCCTCCAAGAGACTGGTGGATATCATTCCAAATGTATTACTGAAAAGTGAGCCTCTTTTGGATCCGGAAATAGATCCTCGGGATCATGTTCCTCTTGCCCAGGCTGAAGGGAAAGGGAGTGCTCCGGCAAAAGAAAAAACTGATAAACCTGCTGAGAAAAAAGAATAAGGAGTACTGACCATGGCACGATGGGAACAGGATGGCTGGCAGGAAGAAGATTTAAACAAGCTCAAACTTGGATTTCTGATGAACATGCTTGCCTGTAAAGAGCCTCAAGGTGTAGATGTAACTGTTTATTTTGCAAGGTATTTGAATATGGTCGGGGTTAATCCTGATAACTATCCGATATTCCTTGATCTATTTAGAAAACGAAATCACTGGGTTGTTGATGCCCTCATTGGAGATATTGATCCACGGGCCTTTTTTAAGGATGTACAGCCGAATTACTTTATTCTTGCAGAATGTTTCAAAGCTTTTGAGGAATCTGAACGAGGCGGTATGTACCCTAAAAGCCTTCTGGTCTTTCTCGGAATACTGGAGGTAACTTACAAGAATCCTTTGGAAGGTTACCGTGTGTTTCCGCTCAGTGCAGAGAATGTCAATAATCTTGGAAAACACCTGGATGAAGAAAAAGATCAAATGGATCCCTTAAACAGGAGTATTCTTATGATTCTAGATAAAATAGCTTCACTAATGGATCCGGGAACGCTTGAGGATGAGGATATTGAAGTAATGAAGGTTGCTACCCAGGCTAATAATATCCGTGGTAAGTTCCTTGATATGACAAAACACCTTAACGAAGCTTTACCAGAACTGCTTCTTAAAAAGGGCGATTATTCGACTGATGAGATTCCGCCGACACAATCGTAAATTGTAAAAAAAGGTTAGAATATAAAGCTGTCCGAAGGGACAGCTTTTTTTTAAAGTATTTTTTTCACACTTTGGAATAGATTTTTAACAAACCTGATGATTCGCTGCAGCAGAGTGGATACCGGCTGCTCAAAAGATTGACCGGAATCAGCAGCGATTTCCCCTTCCGGTATTTCAATAGGTTGCTGCCGCTCGTTAACCTGTTCGTCTTCTTCCTGTTTCTGCTGCTGTGTGAGTACTTTCTCTTCCTTCCTTTTATTAAGATCAGGAGAGTCATGTACTGTTTTATTTGCCTCAGATGTTGATTCTCTATGTTGTTTAAGCATTTTTATCCTTTCTTCTGCAGTAACAGGGGGCTCCGCACTCTGTAGACTTTTATGCGTTGTATCCATTTTGGAGGGATCAGCTTGTACTGGTGTCTCTGTTTTGTATCTGTCAGGATCATTCAGCTGAGATTCAGTGTCAGGTTTGTTATGATACAAGGGAATAGCTGAGGAAGATGGAGATTCACTACGAGTGTCTTTGTAGCGGTTTTCTTCTACCTGCCATGGATCAAGCTGCTGCTGTTCTGATTCGATACGATTGGAAAAATCAGCATCCTGGATATAAGGCTCACTATCGGTTTTATTTTTTATTGAAACAGTATTCTCTTCGTTTAACAGATTCTTATCCTGTTCTTCCTGGACAATGATTTCAGAGGCACTCTCCCCGGGAGTATCCGTTTTTTTCTTTCTTCTGAAAAAAGAAAGGATAAAAGCAACGAACTCTTTTACTTTTTCTTTTTTAAAAGGAGCTGCAGTTTGTCCCTCCTGAGGACTACGGAGTTCTTCCAGATCGGAGTCCACAGAATCTTCGGTTGTGCTTATAGGTGGTGCACTCTTTGCAATTCTATCCTTAATTGAGTCTTCAAGAATACTGTGGGCGGGAGCTTTCGAAAGGAAAAGATCCAGAAGGATCTGAATTGAATCAAAGGACCCGGGGTTTTTAAGCATTGTTTCAGTTGTATCGGAAACCCAGGAGGGGATGCTCTTTCCAAAGGAAAGATTATCTTGTTTGCTCGAACGTTTTCCTGTAAGGAGTTGAAAGAGCAGCAGACCAAGATTCTTTATATCAAGAGCTGGGCTCTGTTCTGTTTTATCCCGGGGATCAAGAAGAAACTGATCAAGGAAACCGGAAATCTTTATATTAGTTATCTCAAGACCGCTTTCAGTAAGCCAAACAGTTTCAGCTGAGAGAAGATTATGCTGAAGGTTTTTCTTTTCCAGAATAGCTAAACCTCGTAATATATTGATAACGATTTTGAGGGCAATCTCATAGGGAAAAACCACACCGCTATCAACAAGATCTTTTAAGGACGTACTGTTGATCTGCGGATAGGCGAGATAGAATGAATCATCAATGCTGTCTATCTCAAAAGGCATATATAAATATGGTGTTTGAATATCCATAAGTTTAAAAAAAGAAGCTTTAATGTTCTCGAAAACGTTATCCGAAAGTGAGGTGAGTGAATGTTTATAAATATGAAGATCAAGAATGGTGGCAGAATATATTGAAGTTGCTTCCCATATCTCATAGAAGCGGCTCTCACCTTTTTTCCCCTTGATTGAATAAACCCTGTTTAAGGATTTCCCTTCAAGATCCATCATGGTTTACAACTTCTTTTTATAGTAGTTTAAGAAAGATTGTCCCATTCCGGCATACCTGTCGTTTTCGGCCTTCTCTTTTTCAGTATTCCGCGGCTTAAACCATTTTCGGAAATAGTCGTTGATGTATGTTCTCCGCTGCAGCAGGTTTTTTGTAATAAGCCCGGCTGAGCCTTGCACATTTTCCAGCACACCTTCAAAAGTCTTGATGCAGACGCCTTTTATTTGTTCTTCGGAAATGGCCATGAGGAGGTTCAGCCTTTCCTCAAAAACATCTATGGGAAGATTTTTAAAGTTTTCCGGAGCGAGAAGTGTGAGAAAACGATTCTTTCCGGTCCGTTCCCAGCCAAAATCATCATCCCTTCCGGTTATTTTTAATCCCTCAGTCCACAGATCCGCTTTGTTGTAATCAATAGCAACAATCAGGGGTGATGAATCGGTATCATGATGGACGAGATAATTATTTGGATTTCGGTCTTCATCACAAAAGAGCCATCTATTGATAAGATCATTAGCTATAATTGACTTAAATGGTTCTTCCATGTAATTATAGCTGCCGATCTGCATGGCATTTTTGATATTTTTAGTCGCCCGGTAGTATTTACCTTCGTGCTGAATAAGTACAGTCGGTGCAGCAAGGGTATGCATCATAAAGTCCATGTAGTACGCTACTTCCTGAACTTTATGCATATACACTTCGTCGTTTTCAATTTCTTTTACCAGCCAGATCTGACCGTCGGTATCAACTGCTCCAGTATAGCTGCGAATTTGGGCATAGAAGGGTATTAGCTTTTCATCACCGAACTCATTAAAAGTCAGGTTCTTCATTTTCTCTATAAGGTCATCTATGGAATAATCGAGATACAAGTAACTTACGAACTCTTTATCTTTAATTTCTTCAGCGGTAGGACTGTATTGAGACATATGAACTCTCCTTTTCTTCTTTTACACCCAAATTTTCCTTTATTACCCCATTATTAATCGTCAGATAAGGAGCAGGGCTTCCTATGCTGCAGTAGAGGATAATATGATTCTTAATACCGATAATATCACGCCATATACCTGTACGATTACCTGTTCCCCACATGGGGTTATGACCGACAATAAACGGTGTATCCTCCGGCAGATTTAAACGTTTAAGCATTTTGCGTATATCGTATTCGCCATACTCTTTCAGACTTGGATTCCCGCGGAATTCATGAAGCCGATTCCAGACAAGCTGAAAGCGGTAATCTTCATTATCTGCGATATTGATAAGCTCTTCCCTTGTCGCTCCGCCCCGTATCGGGCCAGCATGTGTGATGACCCATTTATCACCAATAATAAAGTAGGGCAATGCTTCAAAAAATTGTTCCATAGCTTCGACGTATTTTTCTCCCCGGTGTTCCAGGAGATAGTTTTTAAACTCAAGTCCCTGTTTTATACCGCTTTTGGCAAGACGTTCATCAAAGGTGTCATGGTTGCCTCTAATATAGATGATATTTTCTTTATACTTTAAAACAAGACTGAAGATTTCTTCCATCACTTCCAGAGAGGATTGCATCTCTCTCATTTGTCCGGTCTGATCGTTATGTTCTCCGTCACCAAGAATAATAACAAAGCTTTTCCCTGTTTTAATGTTCTTTTTATTCTGGTCGATAATCGTCCGCAAGTTGTCGATTGCTCCGTGGAGGTCTCCAATAACGATCGCTTCTTTTTTTACAGAAGACAGATCAAGCAGCCCGCCGGGGTTATCGTGTCTGTCCTTTGGGCGGTATTTGTTGTTTTCAATTATGTTTATAACTTTACTGATATCATTGGTTGATATACCCATAGGTTTGTATTCCCCTTATCTTCTTTTGCCCTTACTGGTATCAGTATCTACTATTTTTTTCATATATGCAATAAATTCTCTTGAGGGTTTTACCTCTCTTTCTTCAGGTTTCAGCCGAACCAGTAATACATGAGGAATGATATCAGTGAGTGATTTAGTGTTATCGAAGTAAGCTATTCTGATATTAAAGGCATGTTTTGATAAAACACTCTTTCGCAGTTCTGAGCTATGTTCTCCAAGCTGGGTGATTCTGTTAAGAATTTCAAGAATGGACTCATTGATGTAATCGAATTGGTCCTTTTCAACATCCAGAAATTTTCCTAGATTGTTGAGATCCACAATATCCAGGGGATAGATAGAGTACCCTTCGTCAGGTTTATAAAAGCAGTATTCAATAATGCCGAGAACAGAGAGGAGGACTTTTCTGTATATTTGGCCTGGATGCCAGAAGGAGAGGAGTTCGAAAGCTCTCCTCAACAGATAATTATTCGGTTTAATAACGGAAAAGAGAAGCCGTGGATCCCTGTCTTTAATCAGCATATCCACAACCCATCGGTTATTCGTTTCGATAAGTTTTAAAAAAAGATAGTAATTACTGCTCGTAATACCGACATGGCTCAGATAATTGCTGAATCCGATACTGGATTCAACTTGTTGAGGTGTTTGAGCACCGAATATACCATCAAGTATTGTATGACGATTTTTTGTAATTATTTCATCGTAGTCGTTTGTCAGTAGTATATCGCTCATTATAGTCCTCTGTATTCCTTATCGGTACGAAGTGCTATCAGTTTAAATTAATATGAAATAAAATCTAAGAATATATAGATATACGTCCGAAATGTAAAAAAGATGACGAGAAGTGAAACAACAAAACAGCTCAATGATCTTGATGAATACTTCCGGGTCCATGGATGGTGTACCCAGATGAGTCAGAAGATAGCCTCCTTTATGGACAGAATGACTGGAAATGATCAAAAGTATGTCCGGGAATGGGCATATGCGACCCTTGAACATAAAAATATTGAAAGTGCAACACAAATTCTGGCTATTATTCTTTTAAAACTCATTGATACTTCAGACAAAGAGTTAATCAGGCTTCTCTACACGGTTCTTTCAGGGAGACTTACTTACGAAGATTTTAATAGTTTGAGTTTATATATCTTTAAAGGGAAACCCCCTCTTTCAAAGGATCTTTTCTATAACATTACCGAGAGGGTTTTTCTTAATAAAAAAACTGCATTACTAAAAGCTTTGTCGGTTACATCTATTATTTCGGAAGCTGACCCTGAATTAACCATTTTTTATATGACTATGCTCCTCTGCCGTGTTGATTTAAACAATGAGAACAGGGCGATGCTGAACCTGCTCCTCTACTGTATTGATGCAGATATACCAGCTGAAGTGGCATCGAGTGTCCGGACGTATCTTCTCTCGATTAAAGACATCCTTGAAGAAATATTTTCATCTGAAAATAGCCCCGAAGTTCAAGAGGTTGTAGAAAAAGTAAAAATACAGATGGAGAGAGAGTCACGGGATCACGGGTTTATTTCGATTAAAACCAAAGATACTGATACAGACTTTAAAGATGAAGATTTATCCCGGGAGAATGATTTCCAGATTCCTCCCGGGGTTGAAAAACAGGTTGTGAATTCGGAGAACCCGGTTTTTACTCTTGAGGAATCATCTGTTGCGGGGATTGCTGTAAATGATCCTGCAGAAAAAAAGGCTTCAGTCCTAGGTGTTGATACTCCTTCGAAAGAATCCACCGAATATGGTGATGGGGAAAGCTTTTTACAAGATACAGCCCCGGAGTCTCCGGCAATACCTGCCCAAGAACCTGTCCAGGAACAAAATACAAAAACTATTTCCAATCCTGCTTTGGAAAAGGCAGTAACTTCACCGGAGAATGAAACAAAGAAAAAAAGTATAGAAAAAACTCATGAAGCAGGAAAGAATCAGAACAGAAAAACTAAAAAGGAAGAGACAGTAGACGATTTTCTTCATAAAACCTCTGAATCACCCCTTTCATCTCCTCTGCCTGATGAAACCGATGAACGCTTTGAGCTTAAATTAAGAAAATTCACGCTTACTGAGCTCCTATCAGATAGGAGATCAGAGCATAAAACGCTGAAATCAAGAAAAAAGTTGGATCGAAACAACCACCGCAAAACGGGAAATCGGGTCAGAATTCTTTTTCCGGCTGTTGTTCTCACCGTTATCGCGGTGACAGGCTGGTTTT